>NZ_CAXTNP010000196.1:0-15245 GCF_964245575.1 uncultured Nostoc sp.
GAACTCGGAACTTGAGCTTTAGAACTCGAAATTTGAGCTTTAGAACTCGAAACGTCAAATTCTACACTCAAACTCCGAGTTTCTCAGCTCTAACTTTTAACCTCTTAAGCACAATTGCCGAGAGATTTTCTGCACTATTAATGATTACGGCTGCACTTTCCGAGATTTACAGATGAAATTGCGCCTTCATCAACTTTTAGTTTCTACCTTTGAAAGAGTTTAGCCATTCTTGAACTTGCTCGCGGGCAATATCGCGCCCCCCAAGACCAAAAGCTAGGGCAATAGCAACTGCGATCGCACCTAGTAAAAGTCCAAAGGCTAAATTTACAATATCACTGGCAACTCCAATCTGTTGCAGTGCCATTGCAGAGACTAAGCCAATGATGGCAATCCGCGCCACTTGTCCCAAAATCTGGGCTTGACGGTCGCCGGAACTGGTAATGATGTTAAAAGCCAGATTTGCCAGGAATAAGCCAATGGCAAATATTATCAATCCTGCCAAAATCCGCCCGAATACGATCACAATACCAGACACTAATGCTGTCAGGGCTGGAATATTCAAGATATTCACTGCCGCCACCGTTGCAAACAGCATGATCCCCACTAAGGCAACAATACCTACAATTTCCGATGGTGTGCGGGTTGGAATCGGGGGAGTTGTTGATTCTGTAGAAATTACGACTCGTCTGCTGGGTGTTGTCAGACCCAGTATGCTGAAAATGTTATTAAAGCCTAAATTGGTGAGGATACTTGTAACCAAATCCCCGATAAACCGCCCGACGAAATAGGCAACAATCAAAATTGCTACGGCAGTAAAGATGGCAGGGAGGGCGTTGAGAACCTGTTGCAGCATTGCGATCGCAGGTATTGATATTGCATCAATTCGCAAGGCATTCAGCGCTGCGATCGCTACAGGAATCAAAATCAAAACATAGACAATTGTGCCGATAATACTCGATAGAGGTTGCACCCCCGCAGCCGAAGATAATCCCAATCGACTACCTAAATGGTCGATACCAGTTGTCGCCAGCAAGTTTGTTACAATCCGCCGCACCACATTAGCTATGAACCAGCCAACTACAGCAATTAATATCGCCGCTAAAATGTTTGGCAGAATTAGCAGAACTTCTGTAATTAAAGCTTGTACTGGTTGTAGAGCTTGCTGTAGTCCGAGAGTATCCAAAATTGGAGCGAGAAACAGTAAAAATATAAACCAATACAGAGCGTTGCCAATCGTCTGACTCAGAGACAGCTGATTGAGGCTGGGTGTCCTGTCTTCTGGTTCTGGATTCAAACGCTCATCCAGGTTAAATGCCTGTAATGAGCGCACAGTGATAATCCTGACAATGGTCGCTAAAAACCAGGCGGTTACCAAAATGATTCCTGCACCAACCAACTTTGGCAAAAAGCCAATAAGTTGATTGAGAAAATTATTCAGGGGTCGAGAGGCTATCTCTAGATCCAATGTCTGTAAAACAGCTACCGCCGTCAACAGGATAATGCTCCAAAAAACTAAGCTGGAGATTAATTTCTCCACTTGGGGAACATCTTGACGACCCGTTATCCCTGCGGCAATGCGGTTATCTATATTTGTACGATTAAGGATTCCTCGCGTCACTGCTGCTGCGATCGCTGCAATTAGCCAACCTATTAACAAAATTGCTACTGCCCCCAGCAGACGGGGTGTAAACAGAATCAACTGTTGAACAATATCTTGCACATCAGCGATTCCTTGATTCACTGCTGGTTGCGCCGATTGCAGGCTGGGCGATTGTGCCAAAAATTCAACTCCTATCACCTGGGTTATTCCTTGCCAAGTTGTGTTCATGCTTTTTGGGAATTAAGCTTAAGTATTCGCCGCAAACACTAAGTCAGTGTTTTGCTTATCAATTTACCAGTAAAAACATACATTTATGCCATTGATATCAAGAGTAATTTTTGACTTTGTTACTAATATTTGATTGAATCTAGTGACAGTGCTGAATTTTGCGTTATTCTAATTGCAGCAACAGCATTAGAGATATAAAATGTCTCAAGTTTTGTCACAATCGATTCAAATTAATGCTACAGCTACGGTGGTGGAGCGCTGTATTAGCGATTTAGCTCTCATGCATCGCTGGCTCAATCCCGTTCTCCGTTGCGAACCTGTGGGTGAAACTTGGAGTACTGATCTTGGTAGTGAAAGTCGTTTTATCATTCAAATTCCTCTACTGAAACCCACGTTGAATAGCGTAGTTGTAGAACGACAACCAGGTTTGGTAGTTTGGGAATTTCAGGGATTTTTTCAAGGACGCGATCGCTGGGAATGTCAACCCACAGAAAAGGGAACGCTCCTACTCAACCGCTTTGAGTACGATATTCCTAATCCCTTAGTTAGTTGGGGTTTTAACACCTTTGCTGCATCTTGGACAAAAGAAGATATGCAAGCCCAACTGCGCCGCCTCAAACGAGTAGCAGAAAATTCGTAATTCGTAATTGGGCATTGGGCATAGTGAAGAGGACTTGGGGACAAGGAGAATTAGGGACAAGGGAAAAGACTTGTTGCAAGTTCTCACCTCTTGTCCCCCTGCTCCCTCATTTCCACTCCCCACTCCCTACTCCCTACTCCTCTCTACCCAATTCGGTAAGTAGCCGCCGAATCACAGATGCATCCTGGGCATCGGGAACTTTTGCTAAATAATTTTGTAAGTCGTCTACAGCTTGGGGATAGTAACCGAGTTGATAGTAGATCAGACCGCGATCGCGCAATTCTAAAGTTAAGCCAGGAAACAGTAACAAAATTCGTTCAACTGCTGCTAGCGTTTTTTCTAACTCTTGCTGTTTCATATAAATAAACTTTAAATTTGTCAGCATCCGCGCCAAAAATTGCCGATTACTAACTACAGCTAAAAATTCTGGTTGTAGCGTTACAGATTGCTGATAAAGTTGAGACAGCCGTTCCTCGCAATCTTGGGCAAATATTATTTCGCCACCATTGAAGGCATCCACAAAAATTTCTATCTCTGGAATATCTGGACGAATCAGAAAATGTCCTGGCATCCCCACACCCACCATCGGAAAATCAATCCGTCGAGCAACTTCCAGGTAAACCAACGCCAAGGTAATAGGAATCCCTAGTCGGCGGTCAATTACATCATTGAAAAAGCTGTTGCGCGGGTCGTAATAGTCAATTTTATTACCAGAAAACTTTAAATCCTCGTAGAGATACTGATTAATACTTTGAACTATCCGCAAAGGATATCGTGAATCAGGCAGGCGTTCTTGAACCTCCCATGCCATTGTATCAAGGGCGTTGAGATATTCCTCTGGGTCTAGATTGGAATATTCTTCCTGTGCAATATACAAAGCTGCCTTTGCTAGGTCAATGTGTTCGTCAGACTGTTGAATCTCTTGATAAAAATATTGTCGTGCTGACGAGAAATTCATAAGCTGTTGCTTGGTGGAAGTATGAGGATGAAGCGAGAGCGGCTTGGCTGAACTGAAAATAGTTTTTTGTACCTATTTTTATATTAGGGATATTCAGAAGATTTGGAAATCTAGTTTGTGCATAAGTTTCATCACCTTAATCTATCCAGGGGATGAAATTAGATTAATGTCGCTTCATACGTATTGATTAATTTAGACTTTTGTGGTACTTTAATCTGCTAAATCTGTTTTAAGTAATGTAAAGATGTATGATACTAAAGTACCAATTAGTAATTATTAATTACTCAGATTCCGAAATGGCGTTAAGAGGATGTGTATTAACTATTTGAATAAATGGTATTACGCTGCTCTTTCTGCGATCAGTAGAGAGGGCAGATTTTTTATGTAAACTTCCCCGATATGTCTTGTCTTCGCAAACTATAATCACCGCCAACTAACTTTTAGTGAATGCTGTGTCAGCGATGTCTACGACGGTCTGCGTTTATAAATAGCAAACAATACAATAGTTGTGTATCGATTGCAAACAATTTTACTATAAGTTTATATATTTATTCATCTAATAACAGCCGGACAATCAATATACAAGCTGCATAAAATTAGGCTTTTGGCAGTTTTTCTATTTTAGAAATATCCGAATTACTATTGTAAAGTTTTAGTAAAGTTTAGTAATAATACTTCTTTTTAAAACTCTATTTACCAATAATACTCGTAATTATACGGTTAGCTGAAATCAAGCTAATGCTATACCAGTAATCAATAACTAATGTTTATATGTGCGATCGCTACCCTAAGTTTTTAACCACTGTAGCTTTAATATCTTCTACGGTGCAGCTTTGAACGAAATATATGCATTGGCTGCACTAACTGCTGTTGGTGCTGACATGTACTCTTTAGGACAGGCAAATGTGCTAGATGGTGCAAGTACAAAAATACCCAATACCTTTATCTTTGCCTTTTTAGGCATCGGTGAGCCTCCCAGCCAGCCTGTTCCCGAATCTGATTCAATGTTAGGTGTGTTAGCAGTAGGTGCTTTCGGTGCGACTTCACTATTGAAGCGCAAACAGCAACAGAAAGCCGTAGCTAAAGGCTAAATTTCTCTCAAAACTACTCTGAATAACTGTCGTGTTAGCGATCGCCCAATCCTAACACGGCAGTTTTTGATTTCTAGTCTTTCCAAATCGCTTTAGAAGCCTCATCTAATGCCACAGCTGCCAAGCTGCTTTTTAAGGAATTACTAAGGGAGTTATGTCCCCGTCCGGTGCTACAGTGAAAGGTGACATTGCTTATTCTTATGTCTTCTCCGACCGGATCTGAAATATAGCTTCAATCATTAGGCGCAGCATGGTCACAACCGCAGAAAAAACAAACATAGGCTACATTACCCAAATCATTGGCCCAGTTGTAGACATTAAATTTCCCGGCGGGAAATTGCCACAAATCTACAACGCTTTGAAAATCGTTGGCACCAACGAAGCTGGACAGGAAATCAACATCACCGTTGAAGTACAGCAACTGCTGGGCGACAACCAGGTGCGGACTGTTGCGATGAGTTCCACCGAAGGCTTAGTGCGCGGTTTTGAAGTCACCGATACAGGCGCTCCCATCACCGTACCAGTTGGTAAAGCCACTTTGGGCCGGATTTTCAACGTCCTTGGCGAACCTGTGGATAACAGGGGCCCTGTAAATGCTGAGGCAAGTTTACCCATCCACCGCTCTGCTCCCAAATTCACCGACCTGGAAACCAAACCTTCTGTGTTTGAGACTGGGATTAAAGTTGTTGACCTTCTGACTCCCTATCGACGCGGCGGTAAGATTGGTCTGTTCGGCGGTGCTGGTGTTGGTAAAACCGTAATCATGATGGAGTTGATTAACAACATTGCTACCCAGCATGGTGGAGTATCCGTTTTTGCTGGCGTGGGTGAGCGCACCCGTGAAGGCAATGACCTCTACAACGAAATGATGGAATCTGGGGTTATCAACAAAGACAACCTCAACGAATCAAAAATTGCTCTAGTTTACGGTCAAATGAACGAGCCACCCGGAGCGAGAATGCGGGTTGGTCTTTCAGGATTAACAGTAGCAGAGTACTTCCGGGATGTGAACAAGCAGGATGTGCTGCTGTTTATTGATAATATCTTCCGGTTTGTGCAAGCAGGTTCAGAAGTATCCGCTCTACTGGGTCGGATGCCTTCTGCGGTTGGATATCAGCCCACATTGGGAACCGACGTAGGTGAACTGCAAGAGCGGATTACCTCAACTACCGAGGGTTCGATTACCTCCATTCAGGCAGTGTACGTACCTGCGGATGACCTCACCGACCCCGCACCTGCTACCACCTTCGCCCACTTGGACGGTACAACAGTACTGTCTCGCGGTTTGGCAGCTAAGGGAATTTATCCGGCAGTTGACCCCCTTGGTTCAACTTCCACCATGCTCCAGCCCAACATTGTCGGTGACGAACACTACAGTACTGCCCGGGCGGTGCAATCAACTCTGCAACGTTATAAAGAACTCCAAGACATTATCGCCATTCTCGGTTTAGATGAATTGTCTGAAGAAGACCGTTTGATCGTAGCGCGGGCGCGGAAAGTTGAGCGTTTCTTGTCTCAGCCGTTCTTTGTGGCAGAAGTATTTACCGGTTCTCCTGGTAAGTATGTGAAGTTGGAAGATACCATCAAAGGGTTCCAGAAGATTCTGTCTGGTGAGTTGGATGCTCTGCCAGAACAGGCTTTCTACTTGGTTGGCGATATTAACGAAGCGATCGCCAAAGCTGAAAAAATCAAAGGTTAGTCATTAGTCATTAGTCATTAGTCATTAGTCATTAGTCATTAGTCATTAGTTCAACTGCTAATGACTAATGGCAATTACAAAAGACAAATGACATAGACGCGCCATCGGCTTCCCGCAGGGTAGGACAAAGGACAAAGGACGAAGGACGAAGGACAAAAGACAAATGACATTAACCGTTCGTGTAATTTCCCCAGACAAAACAGTATGGGATGCCCCAGCTGAAGAAGTAGTTTTGCCTAGCACTACTGGTCAACTAGGTATTCTAACTGGACACGCACCACTATTGACCGCCCTGGATACTGGTGTAATGCGAGTTCGCGGCGCGAAAAATCAGAATTGGGAAGCGATCGCCCTTTTGGGTGGCTTTGCCGAAGTCGAAGAAAATGAAGTGACAATTCTGGTTAACGGCGCTGAACGTGGCGACAAAATTAACCTTGATGAAGCCCGTACTGCTTACAACCAAGCAGAAGCGCGTCTAAGTCAAGTGACAGCAGATGATCGCCAAGCCCAAATTCAGGCAACTCAAGCCTTCAAACGCGCCCGCGCTCGGTTTCAAGCGGCTGGCGGTTTGGTCTAATTTTACTTTCTATTTCAACTTTGTAGGTTGGACATTACCCAACCTACAAGATATTTATTAAATTTTAAAAAAATTACACCAAGTTTAAGAAATCGAGGCAAGCCTTGGTGAAGTGTTAACTTAACTAATTAGTTGCCCAAAGGGGCACAAATTATGAAAAGTTTTCAATCTTGCCTTGGTACACATAAACAAAATAAGGTAGCTCGTTTTGCAGCATCTATCGTAGCAACGTTGGCGTTCGCTAGTAGTATTCATTCTGCTAATGCTACTTCTGTCAAAATAACTACTGCAAAAGAAATTACTTCGGCATCAGTCCAGCTAAATCAGACCAAACCAAATATTGCCCAGTTACAAATTAGCAAGACTCAATATCAAGCTGCTGGAATTAATCCTTTTGTACTGACTCCCATCGTACTTGTTGGTGGTTTAGTCATATTTGTCCCCCTATTCTTTGGCGGACTTGTAGTCATCGGCGAACGTGAAGTCGGCATTGTGGTAAGGAAATTTACCCTTTCCGGGCGTGGACTCCCTGCTGGACGGTTGATTGCCCTCAACGGGGAGGCTGGCTTACAGGCTGATACTCTAGCTCCTGGTTGGCACTGGGGCTATGGGTCTTGGCAGTATTCTGTAAAGAAAGAGTCGGTAATTGTCGTTCCCCAAGGGGAAATCGCTTTGATTGTGGCAGCAGATGGAGCATCCAACCCACCAGAGCGGATTTTGGGCAAAATAGTTGATTGTGATAACTTCCAAGATGCTCGGAAATTTCTCACCCAAGGTGGAGAAAAAGGGCGGCAAATGGGTTTTCTCACCGCAGGTACTTACCGCATCAACACTGCGCTGTTTAAAGTGATTACAGCAGCAAATGCTAGCGCTCATGGCATGAGTCCACAACAGTTGCACATCCATGAAATAGCAGCAGAGAAGGTTGGTATTGTTACTACTTTAGATGGTTCATCGATCGCAGCAGGTGAAATCGCTGGACGCATCATTAGTGGACATGATAATTTCCAGAATGGTCAAAAATTTATCGATGCTGGGGGACAACGGGGTTTACAAGAACAGGTACTATTATCAGGTTCGTGGAACTTGAACCCTTGGTTGGTAAATATTGAACAAGTACCGATGACTGAAATCCCTATCGGTTATGTGGGTGTGGTGATTTCTTTCGTAGGCAAAGAACACCAAGATGTGAGCGGAGCATCTTTCACCCACGGGAATTTGGTCAACCAAGGACATAAGGGTGTTTGGGTTGAGCCTTTGTATCCTGGGAAACACCCGCTCAACACTAAGGTGATGAAAATTGAGCTAGTACCAACAACAAATATTGTCTTAAACTTCACTGAAAGAATCATTGGAAACCATGGTTATGATACCAACTTGCAGGCGCTAAAACTGCTGTCATTTGATGGTTTCAGCTTTAATTTAGAGATATTCCAAATTATCCACATTGGTGCTTCAGATGCACCAAAAGTAATTTCACGCTTAGGTTCGATGCAAAACGTCATCGATCAGGTTTTGCGTCCAATTGTGGGGAATTATTTCCGCAACTCGGCTCAAGAGTATACTATCTTGGATTTCTTGATTGCGCGAAGCGAACGCCAAGCTGAAGCCTCCGAATACGTTAAATCTGCTTTGCGTGCTTATGATGTGCAAGCGGTGGATTCGTTGATTGGTTTGATTACGCCACCAGATGAATTAATGCACACACTCACAGAGCGTAAAATTGCTGAGGAACAACGCAAAACTTACGAAGTTCAGCAGATGGCGCAAACCCAACGGCAACAACTTGTCCGGGAGACAGCACTGGCTGATATTCAGCAAGAAATGGTGCAATCAGAGCAGAGTGTGCAGATTGCTGATTTGAAAGCCCAAGCCCAAATTAAACAGGCGAATGGTGAAGCTGAGGGTACAAAACTCCGGGCAATTGCTGAGGCTGAAGGTATTCGTGCCACAGGTAACGCCAAAGCTGAAACCTATCGGACTGGTGTGGAAGCTTTGGGGTCACAAGGTTATACAGCAATGCAGCTAATGCAGATTATCGGCGATCGCAATGTCCGCTTGATTCCAGATGTCTTGGTTGGCAGTAACGGCAGCAATAACGGCTTAGTAGATGGGCTACTATCCATGATTTTATGGAATCAAACTGGTAAGGGTGAATTGACACCAACACCTTTACATGCACAACCGATAGTTACCCAAACACAACCTACCGCAGAAAATGGTCTTCCACCTATAATTGTTAATTTTCCAGTGGATAAGCAACATTAAAAATATCAGCTAGGGGCATAACATTATTGTGCCCTTACAAAAAACAAACGGCTATATCTTATTGTGGGCATATTGCCAACTTTATAGGTAGGAAAATTTTGCTTTTACAAGAACGTTATCGTTTAATGAAGCAGATTGGTAAAGGGGGATTCTGTAAAACCTTCCTCGCTGTAGATGAGGGTGAGTTTCCTCCAGTTCCTTGCGTTGTTCAAGAATTATCGCCGGAATATGAGACTTCTATTACTTTTCAGCAAAAGACGCAACAGCTAGAAAAATTAGGAAAGCATCCCCAAATTCCCGCATTATTAACTTATTTTCAGCAGGATGGGCATTTTTATTTAGTGCAGGAGTTTATTGCAGGCACTAATTTAGCTCAGGTGGTTGAAGAGGAAGGCGCTTTTAATGAAATTCAGATTTGGCAACTGTTAGAAGATGTGTTGCCAGTTTTTCAGTTTATTAGCGATCGCAACATCATCCACCGCGATATTAAACCCCACAATATCATCCGTAGATCCCCAATTATCAAGAAGGGAGATTTTGTTATAGTCGATTTTACGACTGCGAAAATTGTCACAGAAATTGATCGGCTAACATTTGAAACTAGTATCGGCAGTCCAGAATACGCTGCACCAGAACAAGCGAAGGGAAAAGCCGTTTTTGCCAGTGATTTATATAGCTTGGGTGTAACTTGTATTTACTTACTTACTCAGATTCCTCCCTTTGATTTATTTGATATTGCTAACGATTGCTGGGTTTGGCAACAATATCTTACTACCAAAGTTAGCGATGTCTGGCGACAAGACTCCAAGAGTCTACGCTTAGTGCAAATCCTCAACAAGCTGCTGCAAAATGCTGTTAACCGCCGCTTTCAATCGGCTGATGAAGTTATGCAAGCAATGGGTATGGAATGTAAAACTCAAAATTTTAAATTACCAAATCCTCCTTGGCGATGCTTGCATACCCTAACTGGGCATTCTGGGACATTGAGTAGTGTGAATGCCCTTGCCATTAGTCCTGACAGTAGCATTTTAGCCAGTGCTAGTGATGACAAAAACATCAAATTGTGGGATTTAAATAGCAAAAAAGTCCTAGCTAGCTTATCAGGACATTCGCAAGCTGTAAAATCAGTTACCTTCAGTCCTGATGGGAAAATTCTGGCAACTGCTAGCGATGATAAAACTATCAAATTGTGGCAGGTTGAGACATTAGAGGAAATCTGCACCCTCTTGGGACATGCACGCGCTGTAAAATCAGTTGCTTTGAGTCCAGATGGGCAGATTCTCGCTAGTGGTAGCTGGGATAAGACAATCAAACTCTGGGATGTCAATACTGGCAAAGAAATTTGCACCATAACTGGACACCAATTACAGGTAAATTCAGTGGCATTTAGTCCCCAAGGACAGCTTTTAGCTAGCGCTAGTTATGACAGAACAATTCGCTTGTGGCAGATACCTAGATTAGAAGCTTCCCAGAGAGAACTTCAAAACCGCCCATGCTATAGCTTGTTAGGCACCCTTTCGGGTCATGCATGGGCGGTTTTGACAGTCGCTTTTAGTCCTGATGGGAAAATTTTGGCGACGGGTAGTGATGATAACACTATTAAATTGTGGGAGGTAAACACTGGTCAGCTAATTTGCACACTTGTAGGCCATTCTTGGTCTGTGGTGGCTGTGGCTTTTACTGCCGATGGCGAAACACTCCTAAGTGCAAGTTGCGACAAAACAGTTAAACTTTGGAAGGTAAGCACAGCAGAAGAGATTGTTACTCTCTCTGGTCATGTAGACTCAGTATCTGCTGTTGCTGTGAGCAAAGTTACACAATTAATTGCAAGTGCCAGCCGGGACAAGACTATCAAACTGTGGCAGCTTGTAGAACAGGACAATAGCTAATTTTGTAATATCAGGCGCTACCTGTGAAGGCAACTTCTGGAAATTTCAACTGAGCTTCTGCCATTGGACGGTTTCTGCCTTCCTCTTGCCAGTAGTTAATCACTTCTGTCGCTTTATTAAGCAACTCGACACGATCCACGTCAGTAATCCAATGTTTGGACTCTAATTCCTTTTTTAACTCTTCCCAGGCATCATTTCTGGGCCAAAAAAAGTACTTAGTCAAGGGACTTGTGCCTTTGCCGACAATTTGATCGACTGCTAGAGCAACGTTCTCGTCTAACCACAGAATTTTCAAAATAAACTTGGTCAATCACACCTCCGGGAATTTCCGGGCATTACTTAACTAGGATAGCGATCGCTTATTTTAACGCAATACTCTATCAAATGACCAAACAGTGATTGAGAATGGTCTAGCATAAGGTTTAGTCGGCGCTAACTAAAGGTGCTTGTGACCGAAACAGACTTATGATAGAGAGCAAGTAAATTTGTTTATGGGAATTATTAATTTTGAATTTTGAATGAGTGAATTTTGAATTCGGAGCGAAGCGACGTGACTGCCCAACTGCCACAATCTCAAACAACATCTGGTTCTTCTTTGTATGAGCAAGACTTTTACCTGTGGATTCAAACCACCGCAGAACTGCTCAAGCAAAAGAATTTCACACAACTGGACTTAGACAATCTGATTGAAGAAATTGAAACGATGGGCAGAAGTGAAAAGCGGTCATTGGAGAGCAATCTGGAAGTGTTGCTGATACGTCTGCTGAAATACCAAATTCAAACTGAAAGACGGTCAAAAAGTTGGCAGTACACAATTTTGGAACACCGTAGGCGAGTCCAAAAGGCACTCAAGGAAAGTCCGAGTTTAAAGCCTCACTTTGATCAGGTTTTTGACGAAAACTACCAAACCGCTAGACGGCTGGCTGTGATTGAAACTGGATTAGCCATCGCTATCTTCCCAGAAAAATCTCTCTTCACGCCAGAGCAAGCTCTCGACCTCGATTTTTTACCTGAGTCATGATCTCACGTTTTATGATGATTTAAAACTCTTTTCCTGCCTACCCATGACTCAACAAACTTCTGCAAAAGCAATCGTTGTTTTCGATATTGATGGCGTTGTGCGCGATGTTAGCGGTTCCTATCGCCGAGCGATCGCAGATACCGTAGAATATTTTACTACCCAAGCATATCGTCCAACCCCACAAGATATTGACCAACTAAAGTCTGAAGGTGTGTGGAATAACGATTGGGAAGCATCGCAAGAATTAATTTACCGCTACTTTGAAACTCAAGAACAGAGCCGCGAACAACTGCAACTAGATTACAGTGCGATCATTGCTTTTTTTCAATCGCGTTACCGCGGCCCAGACCCAAATAATTTTACTGGGTATATCTGTAATGAACCCTTATTATTACAACCTAGCTATTTAGAACAACTTACCCAAGCGGGGATTGCTTGGGGATTTTTTAGCGGTGCGACTCGTGGTTCAGCTAACTACATTTTGGAAAAGCGTCTGGGCTTAGAATCTCCAGTGTTGATTGCGATGGAAGATGCGCCAGGTAAACCTGACCCCACTGGACTTTTTGCTACAGTTCGTGAATTAGAAAATGGAATTGAGCAAAAATCAGCGATTGTGTATGTGGGAGATACGGTAGCAGATATGTATACCGTCGAGAAAGCGCGGCGTTTAGATTCTTCTCGCCCTTGGATTGGAGTAGGAGTTTTACCGCCCCATGTCCAGGAAACAGCAGCGCGTAGTGATGCATACAGTGAGACACTAATAGCAGCAGGAGCAGCTGTAGTTTTGCGTAATGTGCAAGAATTAACCCCAAGGCAGATTCAAGAATTGGTAAGTTCATCTGCTTAATCTGTGTTCTAAGATTAATCAAGCTATGCGTGGATGAATGACTAGCTGATAACAATCTTGCTCCAATGATTGGGAGATAAATAAAAATGTCTGCACTTAAACTGCCTAATGGCCCTCAAACTCATCCTTGGGTACAGACGTATCAATGGCTGACTAACCCATTGGAATACATGGAAGACTGTGCTAAAAGCTATGGTGATCTCTTCACTCTCCGAATTGGCCCAGTTTTTACGCCTCAAGTATTCATTAGCAATCCTCAAGCGATTCAGCAGATTTTTACCACAGATCCCAAACAGTTAGATTCTGGTGCAGCAGCAGGTTCAGGAACGCCTTTATTGGGGCCAAATTCTCTACTATCCTTAGAAGGAAAACCTCACCAGCGCCAGCGTAAACTGCTGACACCTCCTCTACATGGGGAAAGAATGCAGGCTTATAGTGATTTAATTTGTGAAATCACCAAGCAAGTAACTAGCGAGTGGCCAATCGGGGAAACCTTTACAGTCTTGTCATCCATGCAAGAAATCTCCTTTCAGGTGATTTTGAAGGCTGTATTTGGTCTAAAGGAAGGACTTCGTTATGAAAAACTCAAAGAAATCCTGATTGCTATCCTGAATCCAAAAAGACCTCTTATGCGGGCAATACTGCTCATGTTCCCATTATTACGACAGGATTTAGGGCCTCGTAGTCCTTGGGGCAGTTATTTACGTTTGCGGCAGGAAATGGATGATCTGATCTATGCTGAAATTCAAGAAAGGCGATCGCTTGCTGACCAGTCTGGAAGTGATATTCTGTCTTTAATGATGGCGGCTCGTGATGAAGCAGGTGAGCCGATGACAAACTTGGAATTACGTGATGAATTGATGACTTTGTTAATTGCAGGTCATGAAACTACAGCTAGTTCTTTGGCATGGGCGCTGTACTGGATTCATCATCAACCGGAAGTCCGTGAAAAACTGGTGCAAGAACTGCATAGCCTTGGTGACAACAAAGACCCAAATACCATTTTCCGATTACCTTATTTGAATGCAGTTTGTTCGGAAACAATGCGCCTGTATCCAGTGGCGATGTTGGGATTAAATCGATTGGTTAAATCCCCTGTAGAAATTGCAGGCTACAAATTTGACCCTGGTACTATATTGGTTCCTTGTATTTATTTGAGCCATCATCGAGAAGATTTATACCCCAATTCCAAGCAGTTTCAGCCAGATCGGTTTCTAGAACGACAATTTACTCCATCTGAATATTTGCCTTTTGGTGGTGGGAATCGTCGCTGTATTGGTATGGCATTTGCCCTGTTTGAAATGAAACTGGTATTAGCAACTATACTATCTGATTGGCAAATGAAACTAGCTGATACAAAGCCAGTATTGCCAGTTCGGAAAAGCTTCCTGTTAGCACCAGGCGGTGGTGTACCAATGGTGGTAACTGGAAAGCGTCAGCAAAATCAGCGAGTTCTTGAGAGTAACTCAGTGTAGAAAGTTTCACAATCAGATGGGAGCGATCGCTTCGCTTCCCCTTTGATTTACTTGCTAATTACTGGATTTTCAAGAACTTATCCAAAGCTGTCACCATACTGGGCGGCCAACGGCGGATATTTGTTACCCAGTTGATATCCTTATAACGGCTATCTAATCCATAAGCTGCTACCCAGTTGCTTTCGGCTTCGCCTTGTTCTCCATTTACCCAATATGCAGCTGTAAGGGCCGCACGCACATCAGCAAACCTGGGATATTTACGAACAATATTTCGCATTTCACGGATTGCTTGCTCTTTTTGACCAGTTTCATAAAGAGCGAGGGCGTAGTTAGCACGGGCGAAAGCAAAATTTGGGGCTATCTCATTAGATTTTTTGTAGTCTGCGATCGCCGAATCCCATTTTCCTAAACCTGTTTTGGCATTTCCCCGATTGTTATACGCCATCGCATCATTAGGATCGAGTTCTAAGACATGATTATAATCTGCGATCGCCGAATCCCATTTTCCCAACCCTTCCAACGCCGCGCCCCGATTCAAATAAGGATCGGTAACATTCGGCGCTAGTTCTATAGCTTTGTTATAATCTGCCAGCGCCTCTTGTAACTTATTCTGACTCACCCGCGAATTTCCCCGATTACTCCACGCCCCCGCATTCGTCGGAAATTGCTCAATAATCTTTGTCCAGTAAGTTTCAGCCGTCGCAAAGTCACCTTGGTTCGTTGCTATAAACGCTTGATTTGCCCACTCATCGCCTTGTCTTAACTGTTCTTGAGTAATGGGCTGTTGAGATTGTGCCATGACTGGAGTAGCCCAGCCAAACACAATTAAAAGACTGAGAAAAATACCAATCAACTTAATCATCTAGGTTTACCTAATTTGTCATTTGTCATTTGTCATTTGTCATTTGTAATTGAGCATGGGACTCATTAATGGAGTTCAAAGGCTCATTAA
>NZ_CAXTNP010000197.1:0-15098 GCF_964245575.1 uncultured Nostoc sp.
ATCGATTCGTCGCACTTAAACAACTTCATTGGCATGGCTGATTGCTCCTTGTGCAGTAAGCTTATAAGAAGAATTTTTCTTCTATATCTTTGGTTTGCTCAAAAAACTTCTTTGAGTTCCTTGATTTCAAAATCCTATCAATCTTTTTAATTAATAATAGTCAATCTCGTAACAATTGCACAAATTAATATTGGGAAATAAAAATAAATTCAATTTAAAATAGACAGTATTGTCTAGATTTAAATTAAGCTTAACTCTTTTATAAATAAGACTTATAATAAAATAAATAGACAGACCATTCTAACTGGAAGTAAAAAATAAATGATTTAATTTCTATCCTCAATATAGATATCTCTCCAAGGATAAATCGACTATATTTTCTGAATTTTAAACAACAGAATAACGCAATTATCGGCTTTGAGGCTCTCTAGCTGATGACTAATTGTAACCACGAATACTGTTTGTAAATTAATTCCTCAGCGCAAGTAAATTGGCCAGATGTATGATATTCTTTATTTATAGGGAATCTAATACCAGAACAAAAACTCCTTAGATTCCTTTGAAGTGAGTATCAGACCAGCCTCATCAGTTATTGGTGACGGCATGACGTTAATCGAAGTGGAGCAAAACCGCCCAAAAATCGGTTTTTCGTTTGGCGAAGCCGTTGCCATAGCGTAGGCTGGACTGATTTTTTTATGTATCTTCCTACCAGCAAAAATAATGCTTGTCTTGCTGTGAGTAAACAGAAATTTCTCACTCATCTGCCGTATCTGTGGAAGTTTTTTTAATTTTTGGTGACAGGATTGAAACTAATTTTTAGCACTCTTGTTGTATCTCGTATCCCACTAATATTTACTGCCATACCTGTAAGAAGCTGTTTAACTTCTAGCAGATAACTGCAATATTTATAGTGCTGAATAGACGGCTAATGTCCACTATCTAACAGCATCAATGGAGTCACAAACTGGGTAGTAAAAACTTTCAAAAACGACAACTTCAATTTAATTCGACACTCTACTTTAATCTTGGAGCCGAATCAATAAGTCTGCGCCATTACCGAGGTTTTTATGCGGAAAATCGCTATTTATGGAAGAGGGGGAGTTGGCAAGTCCACAACGACTCAAAACGTAGTGGCTGGACTGACTGATATAGGTCGTAAGGTGATGGTTGTAGGGTGTGACTCGAAAGCAGACTCCACCCGGCTCCTCTTGGGGGGATTCCACCAGAAGATTGTACTGGATACGTTGCGTAAAGAAGAAGAAGATGTGAATTTAGAGGACTTCCGCCAGGAGGGATGGGGGAAGACGCTGTGTGTCGAATCGGGTGGGCCAGAACCTGGTGTGGGATGTGCAGGTAGAGGCATTCTGACATCAATTGGATTGCTGGAACAACTTGGTGCTTATGATGATGCAGTTAGACTTGATTATACATTTTATGATGGTCTGGGTGATGTGGTATGCGGTGGATTTGTCATGCCCATTCGTGAACGCAAAGCTCAAGAAATTTACATTGTCACTTCTGGGGAAATTATGGCAATGTATACTGTCAACAACATCTGCCGAAGCATTCAAAAGTACGCTCCTATAGGCGGTATACGTCTGGGTGGATTGATCTGCAATTCTCGCAAAGTCGATCAGGAAAACGATCTAATTGAGGCTCTGGCAGAGAAACTGGGGACTCAAATGATTTACTCCATACCCAGAGACAACATGGTGCAACGGGCAGAGTTCCACCGCAAGACGGTGATTGAGTATGCTTCTGAGTCTGAACAGGCGCAGCACTATCACAACCTGGCAACGGCAATTGACCAGAATACAGATTTTGTAACTCCAAAATCTATGTCTAACGATCAGCTAGAGGAACTGCTAGTAAAGTTTGGGTTGTTTGACTAGGACGATACAGTAGGGTTTATCCCTCATACAAAGTGTCTGGAGCAATTGGCAATCTCTTACTCGAAAAAGCAGAAAAAACTGCGTAAACTTCTTACCACCATTTGAGATATCGGCGTTCTGAACCACGCCAAAATTCGTCTACCTCATTGAAGGAGGAGAACTCATTATGTTGACCGAAGAGGTTTTAGTCCAAAAATTTATCACCGTAGTCAAGGGACGCTGTGCCGAAGTAGGTGAGTTGCTCCAGTACTGCCACGTCGAACTCGTAAACTCTTACTGGGGCTGCCCTCCAAAACTTATACAACATTTTGTTGTTTATTATCCTAATATGCTGTTTGCCTCAATTAATGCCAACAAAGACGTTTTCAGAGGTGTTGCCCAAGATTTGGGGATATGTGAGGCTGTTTGCATAAATGCCACACGCATTATTCGCGATCCCGCCTCAAGGTTAAAGGAAAAGAACCCGATCTTATGGTTGGAACTCCAGTGGGTGGCGGTACCAACTAAAAAAGGCAATTGGCATTTAGATCAGGATTTACCGCACTCGGACTAAGTTTTCTTTTGGTGACGTAGCTTACCAACTTAGGCATCGCCTTGGTTAGCAGATGATGAAAAGGCGATGCCGACTGCGATCGCTAAATTGCTAAATAGTATCCAAGAATGCAAGTATTCTAGCAAGATGTATGTTATGCTTGCAGCAAATAAGCAAAATTGTCAAAACATCAACATGACTGACAACAAAAACGGCAAAAACTAGAAAACCTTGCTACTGACCCAACAAATTTAAGTTTATCTGCTGCGGCTTTTTCTAACGGAGAGATACAGCCTCATGAAACTGGATGTGAATCTTTGCAATAACCTGAAGTCAATTAGAACTCGCTTGGGCATGAGTCAGCAAGAATTAGCTAATATAGCTGGCGTAACTCGTCAGAGTATTGGTGGTGTGGAATTGGGACAATATGCTCCTTCTGTTGCTATGTCACTACGTTTAGCCAAGGCACTTGGTTGCCAAGTCGAGGACTTATTCTGGTTTGAGGAAGATTTACCAGAAGTTGAGGCAATTCTTGCGGGATCAGCCCCTAAGCAACAGCAATCAAGAGTTAGTCTAGCACGGGTTGGGGATCAATGGATAGCTTATCCACTCATTGGGAATGATGCTTTTCGGATCGAAATGATTCCAGCTGATGGTGAGACAGTTGCGGTGAGCCACCCCATTGTAAAGACTGGGGAATCCGTAAGGGTGAAAAAGTTCCCCAGCATTAGCAAATTGCCATTAATATCAGAAGTAGCTAGGAACGAGCGTCACTCGGAGGGTGAAGCACAGAACCAGATCGGTACAAATAAAGTCCAGGTTCGGCTTCTGGATGACATAGATAAACTGCACAATACAGTTGTGATTGCTGGTTGTACACCTGTGCTTTCTCTCTTGGCAAGAGCAACTGAACGTTGGCATCCGCAACTGCGAGTTCATTATCGTTTTGCCCATAGCGGGTCTGCATTGCGTAGTTTGTGCCGGGGTGAAGTTCACATTGCAGGAATGCACTTATACGATGCTGACACTGGGGAACATAACATCCCCTTTGTGCGGGAAGCTTTAACAGGTAAGAGTACCATTTTGATTACCCTTGGAGTTTGGGAAGAAGGTTTGTTAGTCCCACCAGGAAACCCAATGGGAGTTAAAACAGTTTCCGACTTGGTAGAATTTGGAGCAACTATTGTCACCCATGAAGTGGGTTCTGGCAGTCGGATGCTTTTAGAACGGAAACTCCAAGAAGAAGGAGTGCCATTGCACAAAGTTAAAGGATCTGATCATATCGTTCACAGCCATCAAGATGTTGCTTTGTCTGTAGTCTCAGGAATGGCTGATGCAGGTATCAGTACGGCATCTATAGCTGCTGCCTTTGGTTTGGGATTTATCCCCCTTCATCGGGCGCGATATGACTTGGTGATTATTAAAGAATACTTGGAAGAAGAACCAGTAAAGCAGTTTCTCAGTATCTTGGGACATCGGCTAGTCCAATCGCAATTAGAGATTCTCGGTGGCTATGACATTAGCAATATTGGGGAAGTTGTAGCAAATATTTCATAATTCGTAATACTTCGGCTACGCTTAGTATAAGTTCGTAATTCGTAATGACGCTCCTGTGTTGCTAACGTAATTCGTAATTATTACCGCACGACTAAAGAACATGTCTTTTACTTTCCACAACTCAAGTTAGCTGCTCTGTGTTTCAATTACTAATTAACGCGATGTGCAACTTCTCCCTAGAATCACACTGCCATTCCTCTGCCTCACTCCTAAAAGGCTTCGATTCTTGCCTCCAATTCTAGTAGTGAAGGGGTTGGGGATTAGGTCTGAAAGAAAGTTGCACACTGCGTCAATTCCTCAAGTAAATCAAAATCACCTAATAAGTTAGCTGCAAAATGAATCATCACTTCACTATGAATAAACATCCCGTTCAGATTAACGATACAACCTTGCGAGATGGCGAACAAGCCGCAGGTGTAGCCTTTAATGTTGAAGAAAAAATTGCGATCGCCACTTTTCTTGATGCTATTGGTGTTCCAGAATTGGAAATTGGCGTTCCGGCAATGGGACAAGAAGAAGCAGAGTCGATCCGAGCGATCGCTAATCTGGGATTAAACGCCCAATTACTTGGCTGGAACCGCGCTAATTTGTCCGATATCCAGGCATCTATAGATTGTGGTTTGGAACGGGTGCATATTTCCGTTCCCGTCTCGGAAATTCAGATTGCTGCGAAGTTTGGGGGTAAGCAGCAGGTAATGCTGGATCGTCTGCGGGATGCGATTAATTTCGCTTGCGATCGCGGTTTATCTGTATCTGTTGGCGGAGAAGATTCTTCCAGAGCCGATCCATCTTTTTTATTGGATGTGGCGTATTATGCTCAAGAGTTGGGAGCTTTCCGGTTTCGCTTTTGTGACACTGTAGGAATTCTCGACCCTCTAAACACTTACAGCAAAGTTCGCTCCCTTGTGCATCATCTATTCATTCCCATAGAAATGCACACACATAATGATTTTGGACTGGCAATGGCGAACTCCCTAGCTGGTATTGAAGCAGGGGCGCGATCGGTCAACACTACGGTAAATGGGATTGGCGAACGCGCAGGTAATGCAGCGCTGGAAGAAATTGTGATGGCACTGAAACACCTCTACGGTATCCCAACGGGTATTAATACAAAACGGTTGCTGGAACTATCACGGTTAGTTGCTAAAGCTGCCAATTGGCCGGTTCCTCCCTGGAAAGCGATTGTAGGTGAAAATACTTTTGCACACGAATCGGGGATTCATGCTCACGGTGTGTTGCAAAATCCCGGTACTTACGAACCGTTTGCACCGGAAGATGTTGGCTGGGAACGTCGCCTTGTTGTAGGCAAACATTCTGGTCGGCATCTAATATTCAGTGTGCTGCAAGAACATGGAATCACGCTCAGTCAACCAGAAATTCAATCAGTGCTAGATGCTGTAAAGCATCAGTCAGTAAAAGTAAAGCGCAGTCTCACGGTTGAAGAACTCCTGAGTTTCGTTCCCCAAAGGTGAACGCACAACACCTACCAAAACATTACAGGGGAATGGGGAGTAGGGAGTGGTGTAGTTAAATTACTTGAAAAGCGCTGTAAGTTGCATTGTGTTTTACCCAGAAGACTTGAATCAAAAGTGAAGTTGGTTAAGAGCGCATAACAATTCCGTCTCAGGTTGGCGTAGGCGCAGCCCGCCGCAGGCATCGCAATTCTTACATCAACTGCTAAGATACTACCAATTATGTTGGTAATAACTATGCCGAGAAAAGAGCAAGGATGGATCACTTTTCAATTGTCTCCAGAAGAACGGCAACTTCTAGAGCAGCACTGCAAGCAGTTCCAACGCACTAAGACTGATGTTTTGCGCTCCCTATTGCGTAGTCTCCAAGCACAATTACTCAAACAACAAAGAAAGCAGTTTGATTCTGAAGAGGTTGATCTTGACCTACTTTGAGCAGTGCTGAAGAATCGCTATCCTTAAAGCCAGTTGTCTTGTAGCCAAAGAAATTTGTAATGGGGTTGGTAATCCCTCTGAAATTGTAAAAAAGCGTTCAAGTTCAAAAGTTGACTATGACAAATCCTACAAAATTATTGCGATCGAGATGGGCGCTTTGGGACTGGGTACTGGGGACTGGGTAATGGACAAGAAAATATAAGTAAGATTTGCTTGGGATCTGAATCCCCATCTAAATCTTCCCAGTCCCTAGTCCCCAGTCCCTAGTTGAATACCACTTGATGTCCAGGGTAATCATAATTGGTTAATTTTACTGAAGCATTTTTTCTACCATGCTTAATTTTGATTCCATTCGTGCCACAACAATGCAAAAAGTCCCATACAATTGGGCTTTGATCAAAAACCTGCTTTCACCAGAAGCAAGCTTAGAACTAACTGCAAGTTTTCCCCACGAAGAATTCCGCCTGTCGGAGGGAGAGGGATATGGATACTCCTGGGGAAAGATGCTTGCAACTAGCGAGGATATTTCCTTGATGCTCAAATCTAGCGATAATCGCTGGCGAGAGCGGATGGCACAAGGCAGACTTACTTATGACTTGAGACACCTCAGTAAAGTCTGGCGACAGTTGATAGAAGGACTATGGACAGATTCTTACCGCGCAGCAATAGCCGAAATGTCTGGGTTGGAACTAAAAGACTGTGTGATGGATATTGGATTTCGCCGATACAACTCAGGACATCTGCATCACCCTCATACAGACGAGCCGAGCAAAGTTTTAACTCATCTGTTATTTTTCAATCAAGAATGGTCTGTAGACTGGGGAGGCTGTTTGCGAATTCTCAAAGACTCCCAGGCGGAATCTGTCTTCCAAGATATTCTACCCCTGAGTGATTCCTCGGTTGCGATCGCGCGTTCTGACAATTCTTGGCACATGGTTACTCCGCTTACTTGCCCTGTATCTGAGTGTCGGCTAGCTTTACGAGTTGCTTTTTTTCGGAATAATCGCCTAACTTCAGATTTCCTCCAAACCCAGCTAGCTGCCTAGCAATCAAGTATTTTCTTTCTACTTTTGTCATAAAATCAGCCTTCTGATTTTCTGGTTCTTCCTTGTCCTCCTTGTCTCTCGTCGTTGGTAATCCCTCTAAAATCGTAAAAAAGTGTTGGAGTTCAAGAGTTAACCATGACTAATCCTACAGAACTATTGCGATCGCGCTACGGTGAGATTCCCTTCAACTACGAAATTGACTGGAACGACTCTCTAGAAACACTACTAGCTCACCGTTCAGTTCGGTCTTATCTATCTGACCCTTTACCACCAGGAACCCTAGAATGGCTAGTTGCAGCTGCTCAATCTGCTGCTAGTTCAGCTAATTTGCAAACCTGGAGTGTGGTAGCGGTTGAAGATCCAGAGCGCAAAGCAGAATTATGCAAGCTGTCTAATAACCAAGCATGGGTTAATCAGGCTCCTGTATTTTTGGTTTGGTTAGCAGATTTAGGTCGTATGGCTCATATTGCTGATAGTCGCGGATTACCTCATGTGGCTCTGGATTACATAGAATTGTTGTTTAAAGCAGTAATCGATGCCTCGGTAGCAGCGCAAAATGCGACTCTAGCTGCTGAATCTATTGGTTTGGGAACGGTATATATTGGCGCAATCCGCAATAACACGCAAGAGGTAGCAACACTATTAAATTTGCCACCTTTTGTGTTCCCCGTATTTGGATTGTGTGTGGGTTATCCCAATCCTGAAGTACAACCTGCTATTAAGCCGCGTTTACCCCAGTCAGCTATACTGCACCGGGAAATCTATAAATTGGCAGAGCAAGATGAAGCGATCGCTCACTACAACGATATCATGAAAGAATTCTATACTGAACAACAGATGAATGCCGCTGTTGATTGGTCGCAAAACTCAGCCGAGCGAATCGCCACTTTAGACTATTTAAAAGGGTGCAAGTATTTGCGGGAAACTCTCAACAACTTCGGCTTCAAGTTGCTATAAAAGTCTCCACCCTTCGCCTTTGGTATATTTGCTTAGGAGAAGACTTGTTACCGCTTGATTAAAGACCCAAAACCCTTACCATACCCAAAGTTACACACTCCACACTCAGTCTCAAAAGATAATTTTGGTGCGTAAGTCCTAAGGAATAAATAGACCTACCAACTCGCTAGCTCTAGCAATTTTCCTGCTTGAAACCTTTGTACTAATTTGGGGAATCTCAAGCCATTTAAGCAGTCAACAGGCAAACCAATTAAATGGGTACTCCAGCAAGCTTTATCTTTCAAAAAAGGGCTGACTTGTAAGAATCGCTCTTTGACTGAGAATTGCTGACCAAAAATGTAGAATTTACCTTGTGAAACTAAAGGAGCTTCAAACAATGAATATGAAGGAATTGTCTACCAAAGACCTCAACAAACTACGCTCTCAAGCCAAAATAATTGTTAACCGAGTGGAGATTTTCGTAGAAACTTACTTATTAGAAACCTCTCTTGATGAGAAGGTGATAAACGAAACCTTACAAGAGATTATTAAGGCTGCGAATAACTTAACAACCGCAGTATCCAAAATTAAAACCGTAGAAACTGTACATGGTGACTTGAACGGTTCAAAATAGTTTAATCGGGCTGAGTGGAACCCCATAGCTAAATAATGGGGATTGAATACAGTACTGAGTGCTGAGTAATCGATCTAGATACTCAGTACTGTTTCAGTTATAGAGATCAATGAATCTAATTGTCAGGAAATACCATGCTCAAGGGGCTAATTTCAAACTTCAATAACTGGTTACAAAGAAATAAAATTGTCCGGAACCTGGAATTTTTTCAAGACTTTATTATCATTTCTCTCTGCCTTGGTCTATTCTGTGTGATGTTGATCCGACTGGGAGATATGTTCTTCTCCTTTTTGCATCCCTTGGATTTACGGCAAGTAACATCTGATATCCTGTTCATTTTGATTTTAGTAGAGTTGTTCCGCCTGTTAATCGATCATCTACAACAACAGCGAACATCCGTGACCGCAGCAGTGGAAATTACTATTGTTTCTGCTTTAAGAGAGGTAATTTTACGCGGTGTTCTCGAAATTCCCCGTGACCAAATTTTTGGAATAGCTGTATTTCTAGTAGTGTTAACAGGAATTATGGTGGCTTTACCTTGGATATCTCGTTTTCTTGAACAGGTTAAAATTCCTCACCCCGAAACAACAGAAAAAACGCAACTATTGGATAAAAGCTCTCTAGTTTCTGATTAATTGTAACTACAAATACTGTTTGAAAATTAGTTGGCGATCGCAAGTAATTTTAACAAATGTATGATATTCTTTATATATGGAGAATCAAAAGTACAAAATTCTTCAAAAAAATAAAGTACACTCTAAGACCAGCAATTCTCATTATGAGCTTTGGATATTATTATGTCCAAAGCCTATTTAGGTCAAGTGTATCAGATTCCAAGTGATATTGCGGAGATTTAATATCCTTGTGTTTATATTTCATACATTGTTTTACTTCACAGATGGAAAGTAGTAACTCGTTCATCAGCATTTACCAACGAGTAAAACCTTTTTCGATAACTTGCTATTCTATATTCATTCCAGCGAGCTTTTGCCTATCAGAATCAAGCTACTCTGTGAAAGAATTCTCCTCATAAGAATTGCTGTTGTTATTTAGAAGGATTTTAAGTGCAATCTAAATTGTTGTAGAAATCAAAAGATTGTGAAGTATTGATTGTTAAGCACTAAACACTAACTAACACATGAGTAGAATACCATGCTTGAGAATCTTCTGAATAACCATAATTTACCGTATCCCGATACGATACATCCGATCGTTGTCCATTTTGTGATTGCGATGGTGTTGTTTGCCTTCTTATGTGATGTCATTGGATACTTTACTAGTAACTACCGTCTTTTCGAGGTGAGTTGGTGGAATATGTTTTTCGCTACAATCTCCATCTTTGTCGCCGTTATTTTTGGTCAATTTGAAGCAGGTTTGGCAGAACCTTATAACGCAGCTGAACGAGTACTTAATTTACATATGATTCTTGGCTGGGCACTTGCAGGAATTCTGGCAGCCATTACAGCTTGGCGTTACGTGATTCATTGCCGCACTCCAGAAAAGATATCAGTTTATTACCTAGCAGCAAGTCTACTTTTGACTGTTTTGGTATGCGTACAAGTGTATTTTGGAGATGAATTGGTTTGGGTATATGGGCTGCACACTGTACCAGTTGTTGAAGCCATAAAGGAGGGCTTACTGTAATGAACCCTGAAGTTATTGAGCAATTAAAAACTCAGATGGGAACAAATGGGTTGCCCTACACTATACCCATTCACCCAAATTTAGTTCATCTTACTCTAGCTTTGTTCATCCTTGGCATTACCTTTGATTTTATTGGTGCGTTCTTCCCCCTACAACAACCAATCTTCAAGTTTTTAGCAGTTCCTGCCACTCGTTCTAGCTTCTTTGATGCAGGCTGGTACAATATGCTAGGTTCGGCACTCATCACTATTTTTACGGTAGCAGCAGGTTTTTATGAAATCATGTTGGCAGAACCACTCACTGGGGTAAAGAGTGCCTGGGGATTGGAAGCTATGGAAACAATGCTTTGGCATGGTATGGGTGGTGTTTTTCTACTAGCGCTGATTCTTGGGATGGTTATTTGGAGAGGATTTCAGCGCTATATTTGGCGTCAAGATGACAGTCAACAAGTGCAGTGGACTTATTTAGTTTCTGGACTGATCATCATGTTCATCATGTTCATCCACGGTACGCTAGGAGCGCAGTTAGCTACTGAGTTTGGGGTTCACAATACTGCTGATATGTTGTTGCGCTTAGGCAAAGACCCCAACTTACTGCTGAAGTAATCAATGTTAGTCCTTTGTATGAGTACTAATGACCATTGTACAGACGCGATTAATCGCGTCTTTGACCAATGACTTTTATGGCTATGAAAATCCGAAATATTTTGATCTTGAGTGCGATCGTGATCGCCTTAACTGCTATTAGTCTTTGGATAGGAGAGTGGACGTATTCCTGGATGCCTCCTCAAGCCGCAGCAGAATCGCAGCTTGTCGATAAGTTGTTTAGTTTTTTAATCACGCTGGGAGCATTTATCTTCCTTGGAGTCACAGGAACACTCATCTACTCGGCGATTTTCCATCGAGCAGAGCAGTATGATACTAGCGATGGCCCCCCGATTGAAGGGAATATCCCACTAGAAATTGTCTGGACTGCAATTCCTGTATTGCTAGTGTTTTGGATTGCCACCTACAGCTATCAAATCTACGAGCAAATGGGGATTCAAGGCCCAATGGAAGCTATGCATATGCATATTCCAGTCTTGATGAAATCAGCATCTGCTGCACCAATTAACAGAGATATGGGGATAGTTTCCACCTCCCTAACTTCCTCAACCGTATCAATTGATGCCACATCAAATGTAATCCCATTTGAAGACATTGAAGTCAATGCCAAACAGTGGGCTTGGGTTTTCCGCTATCCAAAAATAGGAATCACCAGCACCGAACTACATTTACCCGTCAATCATCGCATCCGTTTAGCTATGCAGTCCGAGGATGTTCTCCACGGCTTTTATATTCCTGCTTTCCGAGTCAAGCAAGACATTATTCCCAACCGCAACATTGACTTTGAATTCACTCCCATCCGTATAGGCAAATATCAATTGACCGATTCCGAATTTAGCGGTACTTACTTTGCAACCATGCGAGCAAATGTTGTTGTAGAGTCCCCTGAAGATTACAAGAAGTGGCTTACAGAAGCAGCAAACCGTAAACCATGTACTGCAAATAATCAAGCAGCTTCCGAATATGCCCAAGAATCAAAAGAATTAATCAAAAGCTGGGTTACGGTAGCACCCGCACAAGCGCCTGTAGTTAATTACAGCAATTAGTCGTACAGACGCGATTAATCGCGTCTGTACAATGGTCATTGGTTTTGGACAAGTGACAAATGATAAAGAATAAAGGATAAAAGACAATGACAAATATTTCCGTTGAAGACATTACAGGTGACGCACCTCAACAAGAACCGAGAGCAGACTGGAAGCAATACTTTAGCTTCAGCACTGACCACAAAGTTATCGGTATTCAATATATTGTTACCGCTTTCATTCTCTTTTTAGTAGGCGGTTTATTTGCAATGATCATTCGTGGGGAATTGATTACCCCAGAATCAGACCTCGTTGACCGTAGTGTTTATAATGCAATGTTCACCATGCACGGCACTGTGATGCTATTTGGATGGACATTCCCCATACTTACAGGTTTTGCTAACTATCTTGTACCTCTGATGATTGGGGCGCGAGATATGGCGTTTCCCAGACTAAATGCTGTTGCCTTCTGGATGATACCGATCGCTGCTATCCTACTGATGGCCAGCTTCTTTGTACCTGGTGGGCCAGCGCAAGCAGGTTGGTGGTCATACCCTCCCGTCAGTTTGCAAAACCCTACAGGAAACTTAATCAATGGTGAAGTTATCTGGCTTCTAGCAGTAGCAATATCAGGTGTTTCCTCAATTATGGGGGCGATTAACTTTGTCACTACGATTGTCAAGATGCGCGCACCTGGGATGACAGCCTTCCGTACGCCCATCTTTGTTTGGAACGTATTTAGTGCCCAGATTATCCAACTGTTTGGACTACCTGTCTTAACAGCAGGTGCAGTCATGCTTTTACTCGACTTAACAGTTGGAACTAGCTTTTTTGACCCTGCTAAAGGAGGCGACCCAGTTCTATTTCAGCATTTTTTCTGGTTCTACTCCCACCCTGCTGTTTACGTAATCATTCTGCCGGTCTTTGGAGTCTTTTCAGAGATATTCCCTGTTTTTGCTCGTAAACCTCTGTTTGGCTATAAAATTGTCGCCATTTCGTCACTCCTGATAGCTGGAGTTAGCGGTATAGTCTGGGTACACCATATGTACGCCAGCGGTACTTCCGGCTGGATGCGGGTGTTTTTCATGCTCACAACAATGTTCGTTTCTGTCCCCACTGGCATTAAGGTGTTTGCCTGGACTGCAACGATTTGGGGTGGCAAACTACGATTTGATACACCAATGCTGTTTGCGTTTGGTGCATTAATAATGTTTGTATTTGCAGGTATCACTGGCATCACCCTTTCGTCCGTTCCCATTGATGTCCATGTCAACAACACTTACTATGTAGTGGGTCACTTCCACTATGTTCTATATGGCACGGTCACGATGGGGATGTTTGCTGCTATTTACTTCTGGTTCCCCAAGATGACTGGACGTATGTACTACGAAGGCTTGGGCAAGTTGCACTTTTGGCTGGCGTTCATTGGCACTAACCTCAACTTTTTCCCAATGCACCCACTAGGATTACAGGGAATGTTGCGTCGAGTTTCTTCTTATGCCCCAGAGTATGAATTTTGGAATATTATCGCCAGTATCGGAGGATTTTTGCTAGGTGTGTCCACTTTGCCCTTCATTTTGAATATTATTGGTTCTTGGATACATGACAAGCAAGCACCGAAGAATCCTTGGCGAGCAATTGGACTGGAGTGGATAGTTTCTTCACCACCTCCTGTAGAGAACTTTGAGGAAATTCCAGTTGTTGTAGGTGAACCCTACGGTTACGGTAAATCTGAACCATTGGTAGCCGAGCATTAGTGGTGATTTGTACGGATGTGCTGAATAAAAGAATTAACCTCACGCACAGACGCAGAGGCACAGAGAAAGAAAAGATAGTTAATCTTAGCAAAACAAAGCAGTAGTTTGCGCCTCATCTCAACCTCTCTGCTTCTGTGTTCCTCTAGGTGAGATAAATATATAGGAGTATTCAAGCAATGGCCAGTTCAATCATTTCAGAAGAATCACACCATCCCTCACACGAGCATACCCATGATCAAGAAGGCAGCAAGATGTTCGGCTTCATTGTCTTCTTGCTTTCAGAGACTTTCATTTTCCTTGGTTTTTTTACGGCATATATTGTCTACAAAACAGCAAATTCTGACTGGCTACCAGCTGGTGTTTCCGGACTGGAAGTCAGAGATCCGGCAATTAATACGGTAATTCTTGTTTCCAGTAGCTTTGTTATTTACTTAGCAGAACGCGCCCTTGCACGCCACGACTTGTTGAAATTTCGCCAGTTTCTAATGCTTTCGATCGCAATGGGAAGTTACTTTTTAGTCGGACAAGCGATCGAGTGGAGCCATCTTTCTTTTGGCTTTACCACAGGTGTCTTTGGTGGTATGTTCTACTTACTAACAGGTTTCCACGGTTTACACGTTCTTACTGGCATTTTGTTGCAGATACTTGTTTTTGGTCGCTCTTTCATTCCTGATAACTACGATACAGGTCATTTTGGTGTAAATGCCACTTCTATATTTTGGCACTTTGTTGATGTTATCTGGATTGTTTTGTTTGTCCTGATTTATGTTTGGCAATGACACTTTGTTGTCTGAGGTACAGCATAACGGCTCAAATCAGCGGCGGCAGAAATAATCTAGAAATCAGCACAAGGAGTTTTCAACCGTCCCATGTGTTTGAATTGTTAGCTTGCGTTTTTACGACTGATCGAGCAGCATATCGTATTCTGCATGAGAACCAGCCCAGAACCAGATTACAGTCTCTTCATCTAATTGACCGACTGCTCGATAGTCTCTGTTGATTCGTGCAGAATAGATTGGCAATTCAGCATGAACTTTCTTAAATCGCAAGTTGGGATAACTTGGATCTTGCTTGAATTGCCGATATGCCTTACGAGTTTGTTCCTGAACCTGCTCTGGTAGATCGGCAAACATTTTACGAAATTGAGTAGTTGTAGGAGATTTCACAATGTTTCTGGATCTAACTCTTGTGTCTTGCCTGCACGATGTTCAGCCATCGCCTCGGCGGCAAGCTTTGCTAACATATCTGGGGAACGCGCAAACGACTCATCCCAGCGATGTTCATCTTCAAGTTCTTTTAGGATCATCGTTGCGATCGCATCCTGCTCGTCAACAGGTAAAGTTTTCAATTGGGCGATCGCTTTTTCAAGTAATTCAGTCATTGCAAAAGTACTCCTAGCAAAGAGGTACTAACCATTATCGCTTACTAAATTGCTGAAAGCTTTGTGATTCGGCTCATAGCCTTGTTAAACGAAGGCGATCGCAAGTATGCTAAAAAAGGCTCTAAAATGAATGGCACTAAGAAAAGCTCTAAGCTATGCAGGATAAGCGCTACAGATTTTAG
>NZ_CAXTNP010000198.1:0-15039 GCF_964245575.1 uncultured Nostoc sp.
GTCAAAAGGTCATATAGCGTAGCATTTTTATCCTCACACTTCACAACTCTTCGTAACTCACGTTCCAACTCTTTCACCAAATCGATTGGAAATGATTTACTGAGACGAAGTTGGTCAACCATCAAACATAATTTATCATTTTGTCTTAAGAGATTCATAACTTTATTACTACCTAACGGTCTATTTAACTGCTCGCCGAAAGCTAATGCACTTACTTTGAGTTTTCCCAATCCATGCTGTGGTTTAGCACTGAATCAAAAATCATTAACAGAATCTCATGCATATTTAAAAACGATAGACTTTTTATAAGAGTAATTTTTGCAAAAACTCGAATTTCCCAACATTTCAAAGCAGGTATAGGGCAATGGTGCGATTAAAACCGTGGCAGTGGATCGTCTTAGCAATCCCGATCGCTTTCATCATCATTTTCTTGCTGGTATCCGCCGGTTCGCAAATTCATGCGTGGGGCATTAATTGGATTTGGGGTGTATTCACTCTTTTATTCGTTGGTTGGCGTTGGCTATTAGTCAAATGGACTCAACCTGCTGTTAACCAAGTAGAAGCTGTATTAGCCCAAGTCCAAGAAGAACTGGAATCAACAGCACAGGATACAGTAGGACTACCAGTGGGAAGTGATGTTACAAAGCTTGCAGAAGCCGCCCTTCAAGAGATTCTGCAAGCAGCACAAAGCGATCGCCCGATTTGGGAAGATTGGCAAACTTTTTGGACGCGATGCCAGGATTTGGTTGTAGCGATCGCTCATATTTACAATCCTCAAATACAATATCCCCTGCTAAACATTTACGTCCCACAAGCTTACGGGCTGATTCGGGGAACGGTGGATGATATGGATCGGTGGATACAAAAGTTATCCCCTGTCCTGAATCAGGTGACGGTTGGGCAAGCGTACCAAGGATACGAAGTCTATCGGAAGTTGGAGCCATCGGCTCGGAAATTCTGGAAAGCTTGGAACTGGGCCCAGTGGGTTTTAAATCCAGTGGCGGCGGTGGCAAAACAAGTCAGTCAGGGTTCTAGTAACCAGGCAACTCAGCAATTATTGGGGAATTTGAGCCAGTTATTTCGGGAAGCTGCCCTGAGAAACTTATGTCGGCAGGCGATCGCTCTTTACGGACGTACTACATTACCAGTTTCAGCAACCGTAGTATCCACACCCACTTTACCCAAGGCAAAAACTCAAACCCTCCGAGAAATCCTAACTCAAGCTCAACCAGCTGAAGCAGTTGAGCAAAAACCCGTGAATATTCTGCTGGTAGGGCGCACGGGGTCAGGTAAAAGTAGCCTGATTAACACGCTATTTCAGGCGAATCTCGCAGCCGTTGATGTTTTACCTAGTACCGATCGCATTCAAAATTATCAATGGCAGACTCAAAGTGGCGAAACCCTAACACTTTGGGACACACCTGGTTATGAACAAGTCAACCGTGCCAATCTCCGAAATCTGGTGCTTGATTATGCCATTAACGCAGACTTACTTCTATTAGTTACCCCTGCCCTCGATCCTGCCCTGCAAATGGATGTAGACTTTTTGCAAGATATTAAAGCAGAAGTTGCAGATTTACCTGCGATCGCCATCGTCACTCAAGTAGATCGTCTGCGTCCCATCCGCGAATGGCAACCGCCTTATGATTGGGAATGGGGCGATCGCTCAAAAGAAATTGCCATTCGAGAAGCTACTGAGTATCGTGCAAGACTGCTGGGAAACTTCTGTAATCTAGTTGTACCTGTGGTTACAGGTGACAGCAAAACAAATCGAATCGCTTGGGGAGTAGAGCGGATATCCTTGGGACTAATAGATGCGATCGCACCTACCAAGCAACTCCGTCTCGCCCGCTTTTTGCGTAACCTCGAAGCCCGCACCATCGCTGCGGCCAAAATTATCGACCATTACACCTTCCAAATGGCGACAACACAGGGACTAACGTCATTGCTCAAAAGTCCCGTCCTCCAGTTTGTTTCTACGCTCTCAACCGGATCTCCAGCTCTAGCATATATGCTGGCAGAGCAAATTCCCGTAGAACAGTTGCCGATAGTGATTGGCAAACTCCAAATGGGATATGAGCTTTTCTCGCTCTTGAATGCAAGTAACCCTAACCCGCTCAACTTTGAATTGCTATCCCTCTGGCCGCTATTGCTGGAAAACTCAGCTTCACCCGATCGCAACGCCTGGGCATTTGGTCACGCTTTAGTGGAATACTGGACTCAAAATTTGACGGTTGAACAACTCCGGCAGCGATTTGAGTATTATCTGTCGATCGCCAAATAATTTGTTTGCATTGAGGAATTAATGTCCATAAGCAATGTCTAAAACGGGGTACATCTACACATCTTTCATTCTCACAATTAGCTATTTGCGTATATTTTCGAGGTTAATTTTATCAAAAATAAGTATATTTATAGCATACGTAAAAAACAAAAATGCGGTAACGGGTCGTACTCTTAACATCAAAGTTCAGATTACGATTAAGAGTAGGTGTCTGCTGAAATCTACCCGCTTTACCTGAGTTTTTGCACAGACATCCCTTTTATTCGGAATTGTTTATGAAAAATATATTACAAACCTCCATCTCTCAAGAACAGAATTCACATAAGCCGTATAGTATTTCGTCTTACAATAGGTTGCTTTCGGTCGTGAAAGATTTGGCTTCTGTGCGGACTATTGAGGAAATTATTGAGATTGTGCGTTTAGCTGCTCGCGATCTGACTAATGCTGATGGAGTAACTTTTGTACTGCGGGATGGTGAATGTTGCCACTATGTCGATGAAAACGCCATCGGCCCACTTTGGAAAGGTATGCGTTTTCCGCTCAAGTCTTGCATCTCTGGTTGGGCGATGCTCAATAAACAAGCAGCCGTGATTGAAGATATTTACCAGGATGCTCGAATTCCGATTGAGGCTTACAAAGTAACTTTTGTCAAAAGTTTAGTGATGGTTCCCATACGGATTTCTGATCCACTGGGTGCGATCGGAGCCTACTGGAGTACACCACACCTAGCCACGCCCGAAGAGATAGAACTGCTTGAGATTTTGACCGACACTACAGCAGTTGCGATCGCAAACGTTCAACTTTTCCAGAAATTGACGAACCAAAATGCCCTGAAAGACAAATTTATTGCGATGCTAGCTCACGAGTTGAGGAATCCCGTTGCTCCCATCTCGAACGGGGTTCAGCTTCTCAAGTTGAAGCTAGGCGAGACTGGTGCAGTCGGACAAACAGTTTTAATGATGCAACACCAGATTAAGCATCTCTCGAAATTGATCGATGAGTTACTTGACGTATCGTCCATTACTTATGGGAAGATTTCATTAAACCTGGAGAAGGTTAATTTGGTGGAATTGGTTCGCCAGAGTCTCAATGACCATGCACAAGCAATAAAGAAATCGAACCGTAACGTAGTACAAGACCTACCAAACATGCCTGTGTGGGCTTATGTTGACCCAACCCGTTTCTTCCAAGTCTTTGGGAACCTTCTTGATAACGCCTTAAAGTTTTCCAAGCCAGATGGGATGATCTGGGTGGATCTCTCATTTATTCCAGGTGAAAATGGCTCAGGCAGTGTAGCGGTTTTATCTGTAAGAGACTTAGGCATAGGGATAGATCCGACAATCTTACCAGAACTATTTGAGCCGTTTACCCAAGCTGATCGCAGTTTAGACCGTTCGAGGGGCGGGTTAGGTCTAGGACTCTCAGTAGTAAAAAGTCTGGTCGAACTTCATGGTGGTAATGTTAAAGCCTCAAGTAGAGGGATAAATTTAGGAGCAGAATTCAAAGTCACTCTCCCTGTATGCGAAGAGATTACAGCTTGGCATAACGACCTGGAGATTATAGAAGAGGCTAAAAAATCGTTGAAGATTTTAGTCATCGAAGATAACGAGGATTCAGCCGTAACATTAAAAGCAGTGCTTGAGTACTTCGGGCATGAAGTTTCCGTTGCTAACAATGGAATTTCAGGGGTAGAAACTGCAAGAGAGTTTGAGCCTCATGTGATTATTTGTGACATCGGACTTCCTGAAATGGATGGATTTGCTGTTGCACAGGAACTTAGTAAAGACTCCAAATTTACTCGCTCAATTCTGATTGCGCTCACCGGCTACGGTGGCCAAGAGGACAGGGAGCTTGCGCTTAAGTCTGGTTTTAAATGCCACTTGACCAAGCCTGTAGACTTTGAAATACTTACGGCAGAAATTGATCGATACTTTGATGAAGTATCATCAGGTTAACGAATTTTGCTACTTTCTCATCCTTACTTCAATCCCCCGTTTCTCTCAAGAGTTACTCAGTACTAGGACTTACGCAGTGAAAACCTGAAACCTCGATCCCCCCTAACCCCCCAATTTATTGGGGGCTTTTCAGATTTTCCCCAATTTATCGGGGGTTGGGGGATCTATTCTGCGTAAGTCCTAAGCACTCCTGAGAGGATGTTTTAAAAGTGATTTGTTGTAATTTTAAGCACTTGTTGATCCCCCCTAACCCCCCTTAAAAAGGGGGGAACCGGAATCAAAGTTCCTCTTAAAAAGGGGGATTTGGGAGGAGCTAAAACCTTTTGCTACTAACTAGTGGACTTTTAAAACATCCTCTGAAGCCACGACCAGAACATCGAGGTTTGCTGCACTATGTCATGTAAAAACAGCAAATAACCGTAGCTTTTCACGGATGCATATCAAGGATTTAATTAGAATGAAATAACCCTATCTATATACATGAGTCATAGTCTGCAAATTCCTTTAAATAATCAAGAATAGAAGTACCAAATTCATCATTAGAAACTTCATTCTTGAGCAGTAGATTTGTAACTCCGGTTTCACCCCTTAGATGAGCAGCCGCAAGGATACCAGATTGTGTAATTTTAGCTCCTTGCAGTTCCTGTCCAATGAACTCTTCAATCGAACGTCCATTTTGCTGAAGGATTTGACTAATTCGATTCGAGTTCAAGCTAAATTCCTCTTTAATTGCTGTCTCTTGTACACCATTCTTGTTTTGCAGAAATTCTTCCTTACTATTAATTTCATTTTTACCTTTCCAAGTACCACGCCAATAATTCTTATCTACGCCGTTACCTCCACCGTTGTAAGGATTTTCAACTTGGTAGTACTCAAGCTCTATAAGTAGTGTTTCACCAAATTGGTACTTACCAATAAACCCTAAAGTATTTTCAATGTCAGAAGGTGGAGTTTGCTGTCCTGTTTCTCTTATAGCAAGAGCTTCTAAAAATTGTTCACAGCTTCCTCTATTCTGAGCAATAAGATTGTTCCTCGTAATGTTGTTAGTAATTGAGGATGTACTGTAAGCATAACTAGCTTCACAGGTTAGGAACAATCCAGTCAGAAGTGAAGGCAGAATCAGTTTGGTAGCGATGATTCTATCCAACTTTAGGTAAGCAACTTGTGTCCTAGAAGATAAGTTCATGATGTTTTAGGCTATTGTCTCTTGGTTTTACAAACAGTGGGTTCGGTATTTAATACTCTTCAGCATTAGCTTTGTATTTGATGCCAAAACAATGAAAAATTTTGAAACGGCATCACATACAGACAGGGCAAACACAAGTATCGACCCAACCCTCACTCATGTTACTTTAACTATAGGCCTCTTTTAAAACGACCCTTGTGAGAGAGGCAGCAGCCCTATTTTGAATACATCCCCAGCTTCCAGGCTGGGAACGAAGCGATACAAAAATTTAGGCTTTTATTAGTGGCATTCCATCAGCTACAAAGCCTTTTTAATTACGAATTACGTTAGCGTAGCGGGGCGTAGCCCATTACAAATTACGAATTAAAAAATCATCACACTCCGAATTGATTCCCCTTTATGCATCAACTCAAAAGCATCATTAATTTGCTCAATGGGCATCACATGGGTAATCAGATCATCAATATTTATCTTACCTTCCATATACCAATCAACAATTTTTGGCACATCTGTACGTCCTTTAGCGCCACCGAATGCTGAACCTTTCCAAACGCGCCCAGTTACTAATTGAAAAGGACGAGTGCTGATTTCTTGTCCAGCACCAGCAACCCCAATAATCACGCTGACACCCCAACCTTTGTGGCAGCATTCTAATGCTTGACGCATAATTTGGACATTACCGATACATTCAAAACTGTAATCAGCACCGCCTTTTGTTAAATCAACCAGATAGGGAACTAAATCACCCTCTACTTCCTGGGGATTGACAAAGTGCGTCATGCCAAACTTTTCTGCTAAAGCGCGTTTGTTGGGATTGATATCCACCCCGACAATCATATTTGCCCCTACCATCCGCGCCGCTTGGATGACATTTAAACCAATACCACCCAAGCCGAAAACCACAACATTTGCTCCCGGTTCCACCTTGGCAGTATTGATGACTGCACCAACACCAGTAGTCACACCACAGCCAATGTAACAAACCTTATCAAATGGCGCGTCTTCCCGAATTTTTGCCAGGGCGATTTCTGGCAGCACCGTATAGTTAGCAAAAGTGGATGTACCCATATAATGATGAATCATTTGCCCATCAATGCTAAAGCGACTAGTGCCATCGGGCATAACACCGCGTCCTTGAGTTAAGCGAATGGCTTGACAAAGATTCGTTTTGAAACTCAAACAATATTCGCACTGGCGGCATTCGGGAGTGTATAGGGGAATTACATGATCCCCTGGTTTGAGACTGGTGACACCAGCGCCTACCTCCACTACCACACCAGCGCCTTCATGCCCCAAAATTGCCGGAAACAAACCTTCGGGATCGTCACCAGATAGGGTAAAGGCGTCGGTATGGCAAACTCCGGTGGCTTTCACCTCAACTAGCACTTCGCCAGCTTGTGGCCCCGATAGTTGAACGGTTTCAATTGTCAACGGCTTACCTGCGCTGTAAGCTACTGCTGCTTTAACTTGCAACATCAACCCTCCTGTATAGTTTTTTGATGTTCTCTTCAATGCTGAAGCACGGGGATTATTTCACTTAAACATATTGGGCGCATGATACACTTTTGTATCACTTCATCATATTTACTAAGCACGATCGCCGCTATAACGATAAATAGCACTTTGTTAAAATATCATTCTGTAGCTAAATTGGTTAAAGGCGGCAACAGGTGTTTTGGCAACGATGTAAACTTGATGTCCGCAGTAACCTCCAAATAATTTGTCCACCCCTCAATTAATACATTTTGTCACAGCTTATGAACCCTGCCCTAACTCAAATTGGCGCTCAAATGTCCAACCTGACTGGCGTAAGAGCAATCATGAAGGATATTATCGAGACATTACGAGCGGGTGCAGGGCAGCAGTTTATTAATTTGAGTGCTGGTAATCCGTTGATTTTGCCAGAGGTAGAGCAGTTATGGCGGGATTGTACTGCACAGCTTTTGGCTAGTCCAGAATATGGTGAGGTAGTTTGCCGCTACGGATCAAGTCAGGGCTATGCACCATTTGTTGAAGCGATCGCAAATGATTTTAACAAACGCTACGGGTTAAACTTAAGCGATCGCAATATCCTCATTACCCCCGGCAGTCAAACCCTCTACTTCTACGCTGCGAATACCTTCGGTGGCTACACCCCTAGCGGCGAGTTAAAACAAATCGTTTTGCCCCTAAGTCCTGACTACACAGGTTACGGTGGTATCTGCTTAGTTCCAAAAGCCTTAATCGCCCACAAACCGACTCTTGATATTGATGCAGCTGCCCACAGATTTAAATATCGCCCCGACTTCAGCCAACTTACGATTACAGAAAATACTGGTTGTGTCCTCTTCTCTCGCCCCTGTAATCCCACTGGCAATGTCCTCACGGATGATGAGGTGAAAAAGATTGTTGCCCTTGCTGCACCTTACAATCTGCCCGTGTTAATTGACTCGGCTTATGCGCCTCCCTTCCCAGCATTGAACTTTACCGAAATGACACCAGTGTTTGGTGATAATATCTTACACTGCATGAGTTTATCAAAAGCGGGATTACCAGGAGAAAGGATTGGTATTGCTATTGGGGATGAAAAGTGGATTGAGGCGCTGGAGTGTTTCCAAGCAAATATGAGTCTCCATTCTTCACGTTACGGCCAAGCGATCGCAGCTTATGCAATCAATTCTGGTGCTTTAGTGGAAATTTCTCACACTGTCATCCGTCCCTTTTACCAAAATAAGTTTACCGTTTTAGAAACCAGTTTAGAACAAGCGATGCCCAAGGATTTGCCTTGGTTCCTCCATCGCGGTGAAGGAGCAATTTTTGCTTGGTTGTGGTTACAGGATTTACCCATAAGTGATTGGGAATTTTATCAGCAAGTTAAGCAAGTAGGTGTGATTATTGTCCCAGGAAGTAGCTTCTTCCCCGGTTTAGAGGAAGAGTGGACCCACAAGCACCAATGCTTCCGCATCAGCCTCACCGGCAGCGATGAAGAGATAGCCACTGCTATGCAACGTTTAGCAAAAGTGGCTGAAGAAGCTTATAAAGGTGTGACTGTGACTGCCTAGTAGGGAAAATATAAATGAAACACGAAGAACCTAACAAAGAGATAGGGAGCAGAGGCGCAGAGGCGCAGAGGAGCAGAGGAGGAAGAGGAAAATCAAAAAAGTCCAATCCCCAATCCCCAGTCCCCAATCTCGACAATTGGCTAGAAATTGGTAAAATTGTTTCCCCTCAAGGATTGTCTGGAGAATTAAAGGTTTATCCTGTATCTGACTTCCCCGAAAGATTTGAGGGATCGGGAAAACGTTGGTTGTTGCGTTCAGGTGACATAGAACCGCAACCAATCGAATTATTGACAGGACGTTACATCAGCAACAAAAACTTGTATGTAATCAAATTAGCTGGTGTGGAAAATTGCGATCAAGCGGAAGCGTTGCGCGGTTGTAAGCTAATGGTGCCAGTAAGCGATCGCCCCCAATTAGGCGAAGATGAATATCATGTCCTTGATTTGATTGGCTTGGAAGTCTTCATGCAAGTATCTGGCGAACTCGTTGGTACGGTGGTAGATATTATCCCGGCTGGGAATGATTTGTTAGAAGTCAAATTGCATGAATCATTTTCTACTGATAAAAAGCAAAAGACTGTTTTGATTCCATTTGTACAAGCGATCGCACCAGTAGTAGACTTGCCATCTAATCGCATTGAAATCACGCCACCGCCTGGGTTATTGGAAATCAATAATTAGGTCATTCCTCGATCTGCCTCTAACTTCGCTTGACCATAGCTTCACAGTATTTCATTTTTGTGTGAGCAACAAACTAATCTTGAGTTGTCTTTGATGCGATCAAAATTGAACGCTGTACCTGAATTGGAATATTAAGTATATTCGCTAGTTTTTGACGATGCTTAAATCCTATATCGTGCATATAACAATGGCGCAAAATAATCTGTTTCAATAAGCGATCGCAAACAGGATTTTTGGAGAATTCAGAGTGTAATTTATCAATCTTGTCGGTATCTAATTTTTTTTCAAACTGCAATTCAATAATTTCTTGAATCAAGCAGAATGTAGGCTTATTTTTGGTTTCGGTGACTTTAATATATATGTCACGACCTTTAGGGGAACCTAAAGAAAACGAAATTTTGTAAAGCATTGCCAAAATAACTGTGTAATTAATCCCTAAGTAAAAAGACTCAACTTCCTGAATAATTTTTGAGTCGGGAAGATTTGGATTTTCTTCTAATATCTTTTTAATTTTTCTGATTGACTCTTCTCGCACGTTTTCCGAAAATCTTAGAAAGACGCTAAGAAATCTTAATGAAACCAAAACTGATTCTTCATAGATGAACTCTAGAGAGTTTCGCCCTAGTGAGCCAAGCCTATTTCTTAAAATTTGTCCACAGACTTCAATTGCTCTGAATACTTTGTTCACCTTTACCATGAATTCTTCTACGTCTTTGTCGTCACCTACAGAGCTATTCTGATCTTCATGTTGTTCAATAAAATCTTTTTGTCTATCATCTTCTAATCGTTCTTGCCTTGCGTCACGATTCTCTAAAACAAGGTCAGGTATTTCTTGAACAAAATTTTGAAGAAAAGATAAAGAACTTGCTTCTAGTGTTACTTCTTTCTCATCAGAAAAAATATCCATAACAGAAACTAGAATCTCGTCAAGAATCCACGTATTTTTGGAATGGTACGTAAGAAACAGAACTATGTTTGATGCCTTCTCAAGATGAATCGTATTTACTAGATGTTTTATTCTCTTTTTAGCTTCTTCACCTTGATGAAGAGAGTCTGCCAATTTTTTTGCTGCAAAGAAGTAAAACAGATAACGGTAACGAAACTTTAAACCAGCCTCTGATTGTTGCAGAATAAATGAATTGACCAAATCTCTAATTACTTTGTCTTGATCAACTGTTGTTATAAAATTATCTGAGTACTTTTTAAAAAATACCTCTAAGCCAGAGTCATCAAGACTTTCGGAGGGAGACTCTAAAATTGCTCCCCCAAGTTCTGATAAAACATTGAGATATGTATCAATCTCATTTTGTTTTACATGAACACGCTCTAGAGCTTGGTAGATCAAATATTGATAACAGTGTCCGTAAGCAGTGATTTCAAGTCTCTGCGTGGTCATTGTCTCAAAAGACTGAAGAAGCGTCAAAATGTGGAATGGTTTTGCTGGAACTACATTCTTGCGTACAAGCGAGTCTACATGGAGACGCAGTTCATCTATCTTTGCCCAAATCTGCTGATCGTCTGTTTCTTCAGTTAAGTCTAGTGCAACCCATTTCTCAATTAGTTTGGCACGATGGACATTATCAAAAGGGAGAATTTCTAATTTTTTATAATCATCAAGCTCAGGAAAATCAGGTACGGCAAATCTAAAAGATTCCTCAGCAAACAGAATAGTACGAGGAAAAATCGAATTAAGACTTGCTAGAAATTTACTTTTACCCTTATGATTAAGTTTGACTGCTGATATATCATCAACAATACAAATAACATTAGATTTCTTAATAAATTCTTCTGCCGATATAAAATGATATGTATCTGAAACTAACTTTGCAATTTGTTCCTCAATCCTAGAACTTTTTATATTTGCCCCGTCAAGCAGTAAAGGTAAGAATCCAAAGGAAAGAGCATCTAAACAGATTTTTTTGGCAAGAGTAGTTCTGCCTGACTGCTCATCTCCTAAAATAAGGATACGGTTATCATATTCTAGTAGCTTTTCACCTGAAATATTCGATGAAATTCCTTCTAACGATTCTTTTATAACTTTTAAATTAGGGAAGACAAATAAATCATTTAGAGAAATAGTTTCACGATTTCGATGTGCAAACTTTATTCCAGTATCATCAAGGAAATCTTTAAATTTATTTGAGAATTCTATATTTGAGTTGGAAGGAGTGCTTAAACTACTGGAGTTGTGTTCACTAGAATTTAAAGAATCTGTTTTTTTTTAATTGCTCTGTTAATCAAGCTAATAAAAGTTGGACAATGGTTACGCAAGAAGTTTTCTGTATCTAGCTCTGCTTCGTAAGAAATTCCCACAAAAGGAGGGATTGAAGAAATTACTCCTTTGACCTTTGCTGCTGCTGATTTATCTGGCTGATTCAGTTTATCTCGGATTTCTCTCAAGATTATAAGGGCTTCATCAGGATAGGTAGATGAGCTTACCTCAATTTTATGAACTTGGTTCACAATTTCTATAACTACAACCTGTGCCTCTTGTTCTGAAATTTCGATAGATTCTGACTGCTCTGATAGAATCTTCCAGTACTCTTGCTCATACGGCTGCATCGATTTTTTTAATTTGGTAATCTGCAACTTAATTCGCTCCTTGTCTTCATCGGGAGTCGTTGTCAACGTCAATTCTTTACTGAACACTTGTTTACGATAATTGGTCAAAATTTCCTCAACCTCACCCAGGCGATCGCTTGACATCCCCATACTCCAAAATTTCAAAAACAATTGTTCAGTTTTACACAATCTATTTCATTATGTCTTTGGGGTTTTTACATAATTAGGACTTACACATCGTACATCAGTACTATACGTAATTTGGATATTTCAGCCACGTTTAGCACCCAGCGATGTCTACGATGGGCTACGCCTACGCAAATATGGGAGTAAATCAGGTTTATGCGAAGCGCCTGAAACCACCAAATATAATAGACTGAAAAATTCATCATCGGTTAGATGGCCATCATCAGGAAAACAAGTACAATTACTTACTGGTGAATCCGTGAAAATCATTTTGTAATGGAGTGTCGAAATGACATTAGCCAGTCCTCCACAAACAAAGCCTTTAACAGATGAAGAATTACACAAGATAAACGCTTACTGGCGTGCAGCTAACTATCTTTCGGTTGGGCAGATATATCTACTCGACAATCCGCTACTCAGAGAACCGCTAAAGCTGGAACACATCAAACCCAGACTCTTAGGGCATTGGGGAACAACACCAGGACTGAACTTTATCTATGTTCACCTGAATCGGGTCATCAAAAAATATGACCTCAACACAATATATATTGCTGGCCCCGGTCATGGAGGCCCTGGACTGGTAGCCAACACCTACCTAGAAGGCACTTACACGGAGTATTATCACAACATCTCCCAGGATGCTGAGGGAATCCAGAAACTCTTCAAACAATTCTCTTTCCCTGGTGGTATTCCCAGCCACGTTGCACCGGAAACCCCTGGTTCAATCCATGAAGGCGGGGAACTAGGTTACTCCCTCGTCCACGCTTTCGGTGCTGCCTTTGATAATCCCGACTTAATTGTTGCTGCTGTTGTCGGTGACGGCGAAGCTGAAACAGGTGCTTTAGCGACTAGCTGGCATTCCAACAAATTTCTGAACCCTGTGCATGATGGGGCTGTACTGCCGATTCTGCACTTGAATGGATATAAAATTGCTAATCCAACAGTACTGGCACGGATCAGCCATGAGGAATTAGAAAGCTTATTTGTAGGCTACGGCTACAAGCCATACTTTGTTGAAGGTGACGATCCCGCAGATGTCCATCAGCAGATGGCGGCGACTCTAGATATAGCGCTCGCCGAAATTCAAAGTATCCAGAGAGAAGCGCGCGTACATGGTTTCACCGAACGTCCTCAGTGGCCAATGATTGTCATGAAAACCCCCAAAGGTTGGACAGGGCCAAAGGAAGTTGATGGCAAAAAAACAGAAGGTTCTTGGCGATCGCACCAAGTTCCCTTTGGAAACATAGCCAAACAGCCAGAACATCTGAAACTCCTAGAAGATTGGATGAAGAGTTACAACCCAGAAGAACTCTTCGATAGCAACGGTAAGCTGATTCCCGAACTAGCAGAATTAGCTCCCAAAGGTCATCGACGCATGGGTGACAATCCCCACGCTAATGGCGGTCTTTTGCTTTGCGACCTGAAGATGCCCGACTTTCAAAAGTATGCCGTAGATGTTCTCAAACCAGGGCAAGCGATCGCTGAAGCTACCCAAGTTGCCGGAACTTTCCTCCGGGATATCATGGAACTTAACCAGGAAAGCCGCAACTTCCGCATCCTCGGCCCAGACGAAACAGTATCAAATCGCTTAAGCTCTGTGTTAGAAGTCACAGACCGAGATTGGGTAGCCCAGATCCTCCCAGAAGATGACCACCTTTCCCCCGACGGTCGGGTGATGGAAATTCTCAGTGAAACTTGTTGTCAAGGATGGTTAGAAGGCTACCTCCTCACAGGACGCCACGGGTTTTTCTCTTGTTACGAGGCGTTCATCCACATCATTGACTCGATGTTCAATCAACACGCCAAATGGCTGAAAACGACTAGACATATTCCCTGGCGTAAACCAATTGCTTCCCTCAATTATCTACTCACCTCTCACGTTTGGCGGCAAGACCATAACGGCTTCTCCCACCAAGACCCCGGTTTTATTGACCATGTAGTTAATAAAAAAGCAGAGATTGTTCGCGTGTATTTGCCCCCCGATGCCAACACTTTGCTATCGGTAACTGACCACTGCCTGAGAAGCCGCAACTATGTTAATGTCATCGTTGCTGGAAAGCAACCAGCATTGCAATACCTCAACATGGATGCTGCTATCAAGCACTGCACCAAAGGCATCGGCATTTGGGAATGGGCAAGCAACGACCAAGGCGGAGAACCAGATGTAGTAATGGCTTGTGCTGGGGATATTCCCACCTTAGAAACCTTAGCGGCTGTGGACATTCTGCGCCAGCACTTCCCTGATTTAAAGGTGCGCGTAGTGAACGTAGTCGATTTAATGACACTACAGCCAAAAAGCGAACATCCCCACGGTTTGAGCGCAAAAGACTTTGACACGATTTTCACCACAGATAAACACATCATCTTTGCCTTTCATGGCTATCCCTGGTTGATTCATCGCTTAACCTATCGTCATACTAACCACGATCAAATGCATGTGCGCGGCTACAAAGAAGAAGGAACTACCACCACCCCCTTTGATATGGTTGTTCTTAACGAACTTGATCGCTTCCATTTAGTGATGGACGTAATTGAGCGCGTACCAAAACTAGGATATAAGGCAGCTTATGTCAAGCAGCATCTGCAAGATAAGCTGATCGAACATAAGCAATACATTGATAAGTACGGCGACGATATGCCGGAAATTCGGGACTGGAAGTGGCCCTATTAATAGGAGGACTTACGCAAACAATAACCGAAACCCTTATTTTCAGGTAGGGGCAATTCATGAATTGCCCCTACAATCTGTAGTTTTGCGTAAGTCCTAAATAGGAGATAAGTGAAAAGAGGCAGAGAAGAAACTCTTGTGCCTGCTTTTTCCTTTTTTAGGACTTATACCATTTCTTTGTGAAGCTGCGCCAAATCTCTTAATTTCTTATTTCTTGGTGTACTTGGCGCTCTTCTCTAACGAGACGCTGCGCGATGGCGGTTCGTTCTTTTTTCTTGCACTATAAGCGCATCTTCATACAGAATTGGTATTACGGGACTACCAAAAAAATAAATTATGTAAGCGATCGCTTTGTGTTTAATAAAAGCAAGTTTGCTAAGTTCCTATATTAAATTCGGGCAATCGTTGATTGAATTCGGGCAGTCGTTTATTGAATTCGGGGTGTCGTTGATTGAATTCGGGGTGTCGTTGATTGAA
>NZ_CAXTNP010000199.1:0-15021 GCF_964245575.1 uncultured Nostoc sp.
CCCCCTGCCCCTTGTCATCTTATAAAGCCCTTCTCACCTTTCTAGTTTTTTTTGTTTGGCTATCTCATCAGGAGAGAATAGTATCAATTCCGTGGCGACTGTCTTAAAAATAAGTGCGATCGCACTTTATTTGCAAATTCATGCGGTTTATACATAAAACAAAACCCTGTACAAAGTTTTACCTTATTGTACAGGGTTGTCTACTATTCTATATGCTTAGGACAGGCTAATCTCCACTATTGGACAGCGAAAAATCCCCTTGCTATCTTCAGTGGGGATAATCTCAATGTTTTTTCCATAGAAGCTACAGTGTTGCCTCCAGCTTTTTTCGTTCCTTACAAGCTGTTACAAATATATCCTTTAGCGATCGCAAGATTAACTAGGCAGGAATCACTTGAACAACTAGTGCGCGTTTATCCAGCGATTGGATTTTACCTACTTGACTGAGATCATTTGCAATTCGGTCTAGCAGTTCTCCTGCTTTGTCACGATATTGATGTTCTCGGCCTCGTAAACGGATGGCAAACTTGACTGAATCGCCTTTACTCAACCACTCACCTGCTTGTTCGATGCGTAAATTGTAATCGGCCACCCCCACGTTTAGACCAAATCGAACTTCTTTTACCGTGGGTCTAGCACTCTGGCTCTGACGTTTTTTCTTTTGATACTGAAGCTTGCCATAGTTAAGAATCTTGGCGATTGGAGCCTCTTTGCCTTGGGAGACTACAACTAAGTCAAGCTCTAAGCTCTCGGCTAGCTGTAGCGCCTCATTGGTGTCGATCAGACCACGATTGTTATTCTCATGGTCAATCAAGAAGACGCTAGGTGACTTGATTTGTGAATTAATCAGTTGCTTTTGGATTGCGATAACGAATTTCTCCTAATTGTTCAACATTTTACATTCCAAGTAATGCTAATTTAACACAACACTCAATCAGAGCAACTTTAACCACACAATCGACTACAATCTGTTAAAATGTGGAATTGCGGCACTCGCTCTTCAGTCTTTGCGCTATTGCCCATCAGCCTTTCAACGCTTTTTTATCCGTCCGCCTAAGACTGACGCCGCCATTGGCGACAGGCCGATGTTATTTTTGGAGTTTTATGTCTTTTTCTACTCTCGGCTTGTCCAATGAAATTATCCGTGCGGTTACCGAACGCGGGTACACTGAACCCACACCAATTCAGATACAGGCGATTCCTGCCGTCTTGTCGGGTAGCGATTTGCTAGCTGGGGCACAAACTGGTACCGGAAAGACCGCTAGTTTTACCCTACCGCTTCTGCATCGGTTGTCGTCTGACAAGATCGTCAAAGGTACATATAAGGGATACCCGCCGATCCGGGCGCTGATTCTTACCCCGACTCGTGAACTCGCTGCACAGGTAGAAGAAAGCGTGCGCGAATACGGCAAGTACTTGCAGCTAAACTCGATGGTGATGTTCGGCGGAGTCGGTATTAATCTGCAAAAACAGCGTTTGAAGAACCGAGTGGATATTTTAGTCGCTACTCCAGGGCGACTGTTAGATCATGTACAGCAGGGCACGTTGAATCTGTCGCATATTGAGGTTTTGGTGCTAGATGAAGCAGATCGGATGCTGGACATGGGCTTTATTCATGATATCCGCCGCATTCTCTCACTATTGCCCAAAAAGCGACAAAATTTGCTATTCTTCGCTACTTTCTCGGACAAAATTAAGACACTCGCCGCTGGGCTGCTTAATAACCCGACGATGATTGAGGTAGCACGCCGCAACGTTACCGCCGAGACGATCGCACAGAAAATTTATCAGGTAGACCGTGACAAGAAACGTCAATTACTTGCTCACCTGATTCGCCGAGATAATTGGTATCAAGTGCTAGTGTTCACCCGCACTAAGTACGGCGCTGATCGTTTGGTTAAGCAGTTGGGCGAAGACCGCATTCAAGCACTGGCAATCCACGGGAATAAGAGCCAGCCGGTGCGTACTAATGCTCTGGCAAAGTTCAAAAATGGTAGCTTACAGGTATTGGTGGCGACAGACATTGCTGCTAGGGGTCTTGATATCAGCGAACTGCCTCATGTAGTTAACTTCGATCTACCCAATGTACCAGAGGATTATGTTCATCGCATTGGGCGCACTGGCCGCGCTGGCGCGTCAGGTGAAGCTGTATCGCTGGTGTCGGTTGATGAATATCCTCTATTGAAAGATATTGAAAAACTGATCGAACAGCGCTTGCCAAGGGAAGTAGTGGCTGGTTTTGCGCTCAACCCCGATACCAACCCCGAACCAATCCCAAATGGACGGCAACACAGAGCTAAAACCGAACGTGATAAGCGTCCGGCTCGTACTGCTAATCCGTTACCACAGACATCAGCTAAACGTAAGGTAGCGCCACCGCCTACGAATGGCGATCAGCCTGGAGCTCGTTCGTCTGGATCGCGCCGATCTGCTAAACGCGATCGCTAATTTTTGTTAGCTGTTCAACTGGAAAACCTCTCTTCTATTATGAGGATGTTTGAAAAGTTGGCAGTTGAGTAAGTAGTCGGACAGAATTAATTACATAATGTCATTGCGATTACTTTACTTCGTACCCTACGGGTTCTCCAAAAGAGTACGCAATGGCTGTAAATATTTTTGTCCAGCTACTTATGATTTGGATTATGGTCAGATGACTTGCATAATTTTTACTGCCTTTGACTTTTCAAAAATCCTCTAAACTTCAGTTAAGAGACTCGGCATCGTAATTATCAATTATATCATTTTTGAAACGACCCATTACTTTACCTACACTTAAAATAGCTGCAAATGCTAATAGAGCTAACCCAGTTCTAAATTCGGGAACTGCAATTGCATCTTTAGTGAAATACAAAAATCTTGGTTGTCCCAAACCGCCACTACCTGCTGGAACAAATGCATCGATAAATGCTTTTGTTTTACCGTTATAGCGCAACACATTATTAGTCAATATACTACTCACATACAGGTTCCCATCAGGGCCAAAAGTTTGTTTCGCAGTCCCTGAAAAACCACCGCTATTACTAGTAACAAAAAAATCAATAAATTCTCCTGTCTTGCCGTCATAGCGTGCGATATCGTTAGTCTTAAAGTCAGCAACGTACAGATTGCCGTCTGGCCCAAAAGTTAAGCTTCCTGGTACAGATCCTGGTTTGCTTTGGGCAAAGTTATCAATGAAAGCTCCTGTCTTACTGTCATAACGCTTGATGCTACCAGTGATAGCACTGTTGAGATATATATTTTGATCTGGTCCAAAGATCAAACTAAATGGTACAGCAGGATCTATTTTGTCAGATGAAATGAAAGTGTCAATAAAAGCTCCAGTCTTGCCGTCATAACGCAGAACGGTATTAGTAGTACCGTTTACCGTCCCAGCAACATAAAGGTTGCCATCAGATCCAAAAGCCAAATCTTGAGGAAGTTTTAATCCACCACTATCTTTAGTAACAAAACTATCGATGAAATCCCCACTCTCTCCGTTGTAACGTTCTATACTATTAGCCGCAAAATTGCTCAGATAATAATTTTGATCTGAACCAACAGCAAAACCCACTGTTACGTTTAATCCACCACTTCCCGAAGGTATAAATGTATCAATAAATTTCCCAGTTTCTTCATCGTATCGCAAAACTGAGTTGTTATTTCTGCTACCCACGAGAAGAGCTGCATTAGCTTGTGGAGCTACCCACCATAACAATGCGAAGCTTAGTAATGGCACACTTAATTTGGAAATGTTGAAGAGTTTCATATTGGTAGCATCACAAAAATTATTGTTCATATTACCATCTTTGAAATATAAGACTAGGTGCTGTTTTTGAAGTCTTATATCTCCCCAACCCACCTTAAAAAGGGGGGCAAAAACTTATCAGAGTCCCCCAATTTATCGGGGGATTTAGGGAGATATAAAAAGTTAGGAGGCTAAACGAGTAGTTTGAAAACACGCCCTAGTCCATTCAAGGTGTTGCGTGATGAGGTGATTTGCTACCGGGTTATAGAGCAATACGGTTCAGTTAAGGCTAAAACTCTTAGTGAAAGTGAATTTTTTTAACGAACCGCCTTCGCGCAGCGTCTCGTTAGAGAAGAACGCCAAGGACGCAGAGAGAAGAAATAAATTCTTAACTGAACCGTATTGGGTTATAGAGTTAAGATTATTGATGTTAATAGATATCTCCGAAGAGGTTATAGTTCGTGTAGCGTGTCGAAGACAAGACATTGCACCAGGCGAACATGGTTTATGCGTAAAATTAGTAGCGCTCCATAGGCGCTGTACTTAAGTATAAAAAAGATGGCTAAAGGGCAAAGAGTTGAATTAGGCCGCTCACTAAGAGCGAGGTTTTTATCTCAAGTGGCTTTCACACGTCCCGTGCTATTTTTGTGAGTGCGAGGCTACAACAATTCTGTGATCGAAAATAACCGTTGTCGGTCTATTTTCTGAAGCTTGATTTTTTCGGCGTAGAAAGCCTGATAATAAGATTGATACCGCTCTGGTTCAGCTTCTGGATCGGTTTGTTGCCATAGTTCCAAAAAGTGGCGATAGCGTTTTTCAAGCATCACTAAATCCATGCAAGCGATCGCAGCTTGAACCACTTGCGGAGTCCGAAGTATTTCTTTCTGGTTTTTTTCATCCATAAGAAATAAATGAGAAATTAACCCCATCTCGCTACCAAATTCTAAGAACTGGTCTTGCAGGCGGGAAATTAAATCTGGTTGAGACGCAAAATTTCTCGTCTCTCCATCACCTGATGAAATTTCTAAAATCTGTTGCCATAAAAATCGGTGGTGGGAAAGGCTAAATTGCAAATCTCGCTCTTCTAGTTCGTCAATAATCCCTTGACGCTGTTCGGGACAATGCAAGTAAATTCGCAGTAATAGTGCCTCAGCGTGTTCTAAAAAGCTGCGTTCTGTAGGGAGTGGGGAGTGGGGAGAGACGCGATTAATCGCGTCTGTACTAAGGAGTGGAGAAAGTTTGCTAGCTCCCCATGCTTTCTTCGCTGACACAGGTTTAGAGTATGTAGCCGGAGGGGGAGCAATTTGAGTTAGCAGATTTTCGACTCGTAGAGGTATAAGTCTGGTATCTCCTAAGCTGAGTATTTCTGCACAGTAGGAAACGTAATAGTTGCGTGTATCGCTGTTAACTATATTTTTAAGTAATTTGACTAATTGCTGAGTTACTTGCTGAAAATCAGTAGCCTGTCTCAAATCACGGTCTTGAATAATTTGCTGAATCTGCCAGTCTAACCAAAGTGGCGCATTTTTTAGCAGTTCTTTATAATCTTCTGGGGTTCGCTGGTGCAAATATTCATCAGCATCTTTACCATCGGGTAAATTGAGAACCTTTAGCTGAACTTCGCCTTTGTATGCTAGTTCGGCAATTTCACCGATCGCCCGAACGGCTGCATTAGTTCCGGCTTTATCAGCATCAAAATTGAGTACTAATTGTTTCGATTCGGTGTAGCGTAATATTAACCGGACTTGTTCTAAGCTTAAAGCTGTACCGAGTGAGGCAACGGCATTATTAATACCAGCAGCGTGGAGAGCGATCGCATCAAAATATCCCTCTGCGACCACCGCTTGATCGGCTTGGGAAATCCCACCTTTGGCTTGATCGAGGGCAAATAATGTTTTACCTTTACTAAAAAGTTCCGTTTCTGGTGAATTCAGATATTTAGGTTGCTCATCTGTGAGGGTTCTAGCACCAAATGCAATGACGCGCCCTTGGACATCACGGATGGGAATCATCAAGCGATCGCGGAATACATCATAATAACTGCCTCCTTCCTTGCGTGGCTTAATCAATCCCGCTTTTTCTAATATTTGCGCTGGGTAATGTTTATCTTCCACTAAATAACGGTAGAGAGTTTCCCAACCTGCGGGAGCAAAACCTAAACCAAATTGCTGTATAGTTTCTTCTTTGAGTTGACGGTTAGATTGCAAATATTGAATTGCCTTTTGCCCTTGGGATTGTCTCAGGGCGTGTTGATAAAACTGGGCGGACGTTGCCAAAACTTCATATAACTGCTCACGCAAAGATAGCTGACGCTGTAATTCTTGGCGTTGTTCGGGTTCGAGAGTTTGCACAGGTACTTGGTAACGCCGTGCTAAATCCAGCACCACATCAGCAAAAGAACGCTTCCCCAACTCCATCACAAACTTAATGGCATTTCCTCCAGCTTGACAGCCGAAGCAATAGTACATTTGCTTGGTCTGGCTGACGGTGAAACTGGGAGATTTTTCATCGTGGAAGGGACACAAACCGACGAAATCTTTCCCACGTTTGCGTAAAACTACGTATTCCGAGACGACATCTACAATATCAGCCCGTAGTTTAACTTCCTCAATTGTGTCTGGGTGCAGGCGCGGGATTTGCATGGGATTAGGGATTGGGGACTGAGGACTGGGGATTGAGGACTTGTACTGAGCGAACGCGAGTGCGTCTCCAAGAGTTGCCGAAGTATTGGGGATTAGGGATGAGGGATTGGGTGTTGGGGATTGAAAGTTTACCTATTACCCAGTCCCCAATCCCTCGCCATCAACTTTGGAGAAATACCAAAGGATAAATGACAAATGACTTCTGATGGCTATTATATTCTTGTTGCTAGACCAAGAATGATTTATAGAATTGCTTACACTTAATTTTATCAGAGGAAATACTTAAGATGGGGCGTATTTTTATTTCTGCGGCTCATGGAGGTAAAGAAGCTAGAGGGATAGATCCAGGTGCGATCGCAGGTGGTACAACTGAAGCTAAAGAAATGATTCTGCTACGGGATTTGATTGTTACGGAATTGAGGGCGCGGAATGTGGAAATTTTGGCAGTCCCTGATGACTTAAGCGCCGCCCAAACTATCACCTGGATCAATTCCCGTGGCCGTCGGGGTGATGTCGCCCTAGAGATTGAATCTGACGCAGCTAATAGCCCTTCTGTGCGTGGGGCTAGCGTTTTCTATATTGCTAATAATAGCGATCGCAGAAGTAATGCTGAACAGTTGCTAGTGGGGTTGTTGCGCCGCGTACCCCAATTACCGAATCGGGGAGTCAAGCCAGATACAGATAGTGGATTGGGTAGTTTAACATTCTGTCGCCAGACAACGCTGCCAGCTTTGGTGATGCAAGTGGGGTTTCTCAGCAATCCAGAGGATCGAGCTTTGCTGCAAAGTCGTCGCCGCGATTTTGCTTTGGGAATTGTCGATGGATTAGTAACTTGGAGTCGTGTAATTGACCCCACTCCTGGAACTCCGACCAATGCAAATTATCCGCCAGTTAATATTAATATTAATGGACAAAATTACTCAGAGCAAGGAGTTTTAGTTAATGGGAATGCTTACATCCCCATTGATTTAGTAGACCTTCTGCGGATTGACCTTTCAAAAGCGGCTAATGTCAATCGGATTACCTATCGCAAAGTAGTTTATGTCAAAGCGATCGAACTGCGAGATTTTAATGTTGCAGTCAGTTGGGCTGCTGCAACGCGTACTGTTAGCTTGCGATCAAATTTGGTGGTTTGTCCTGGTCAATTTTCGCGGGTAATGTCGAACGGTAATACTTCCGAAGTCCAGTTACAATTATTTCTGAGAAACAATAATGAAAATGCTTTAGTACAGTTTCCTGACATCCCAAAACTTTATCGGGAAGAAGCAGGGATAGAGGGAGTTAACTATGATATTGCCTTTTGCCAAATGTGTGTAGAAACTGGATTTTTACGGTTTGGTGGTGATATTAAACCTGAGCAAAATAACTTTGCAGGCTTAGGTGCGATCGGTGGTGGTTCGGAGGCTGCGTCTTTTCCAAGTGCCAGAATTGGAGTGAGGGCGCACATCCAACATTTGAAAGCTTACGCCAGTTTAGAACCTTTGGTACAGGAAGTAGTAGATCCAAGGTTTCGCTTTGTGACGCGGGGAATTGCGCCATTAATTGATCAGCTATCAGGGCGGTGGTCAGCAGATTTAGATTATGGTACGAAGATTTCAGCAATGCTCAAACGATTATATGAATCAGCAGGACTTCTTTGAGTATTGAGTAACTTGTCATAGCAATTTTTTTAGGGCGTTGTGATCAAGTAATGATATTCAGAAAATTTCCGTTTAATTATGTTATGCGGAAAAATTTTGGATAACAACAAGGTATATACGTAAAAATTCTATTTAGGGTATTTATTAGGTCAAAATTCTTGTATGATATAGGAATCCGATTTGATTTATGAAAAAATTTAAGTATATGTAGGGTGTGTTATCGCGTAGCGTAACGCACCAAACTATCTGATGGTGCGTTAGCCAGAGGCATAACGCACCCTACGTGTATTTCACGCAATCAAATATGAATCCTATAGATAGCTGAATATACATATTATCTAGAAAAAGTCTGTATATCCTGATAGTAAAGCTCAATTATGTGAGCAATATTGAAGCAAGTTCTTTATGAGTTTTTTCAGTGGTCATCGGCAAAGCATCTTATTTCTGGCTGCCAATCCTAAAGACACCACGCGTCTACGGCTCGATCAAGAGTTGCGGGACATTGGGGAAGGACTGCAACGCGCTCAAAAGCGTGACCAATTTCAGCTAGAGCAACGGTTGGCGGTTCGTCCTCGTGATATTCAACGGGCTATGCTCGATATCAGTCCGCAGATTATCCATTTCTCAGGACATGGGACAGGGGAACAAGGGCTAGTCTTTGAAGATGAAATTGGCAACACGAAGCTTGTGGACGGGAAAGCATTGGCAGGGCTGTTTGAACTGTTTGCTGACCAAATTCGCTGTGTTGTGCTAAACGGCTGTTTTTCAGAAGTGCAAGCGAAGGCGATCGCTAATCATGTTGACTATGTAATTGGCATGAACCAAGCAATCGGAGATCGAGCGGCGATCGAGTTTGCGGTAGGGTTTTATGATGCGATCGGGGCAGGTCGTCCCATTGAGTTTGCCTACAAGCTAGGGTGTGCAGCAATTCGGATGGCAGGCATTGCAGAACACTTGACCCCAGTGCTGCTAAAAAAATCCACATCTATTGATGCCACTGTTCAACCCACCTCGGATACTCTTGTTCAACCTCCAGTTGAGCAATTGCAGAATGCGCCAATCGATGTATTTATCTCCTACTCCCATAAAGATGACGACCTGCTGTCAGAATTTATCACTCATCTGGCTAACCTCAAGCGGCAGGGTAAGATTACTGCCTGGTATGATCGGGCGATCGAAGCGGGAGAAGAATGGGAAGCTCAAATTAAGGGGCGACTGGAATCCGCTCGGATCATTCTGCTGCTGATCAGTCCCCCCTTCATGGGATCGGACTATTGCTATGACATAGAGATGCAGGGGGCGATCGCACGACACAATCAAGGCACAGCAAAGGTGATTCCGATTATTCTCAGACCCTGTGATTGGAAAGATTCGCCATTTAGTAAGCTCCAGGTTCTACCAAAAGATGCCAAACCTGTAACCCAGTGGAGCGATCGCGATGCCGCGTTTCTAAATGTGGTAGAAGGTATTCGCAAAGCGGTTAATTCCCTGTAAAAATAGTCAAAAAAGTAGATTAATCATAAAGATGGAGTGTGTTCACCGCACAAACGCAGAGTGAGAATGACTCCTTGGTAAAATTCTGAATGTTCCTACCCTGATTTGTTTCTCTTCGCAATCTCAATACTATGTGGCTATCCAACTCTTGCAGTAATTTTTTTGAAGGCAGTATGGATGCTAGAATCCCAGCGAGATCAGCAGATATTTCAGACATAAATTAAGGAGAATATATGCCTTCGCTTAAGCGTTTAGAGGCAAAACGTGAAGACCTAGAAGAGGAATATGAAGAAGTTCGCAAAAAGTTGAAATGGTTAAAGAAAGAAAGAGCAATCAAAACTGACTCGGAAGCTAAATATGAGCTAGAACAGCGAATTGAAGAGGATGAAGAAAAATTAAAAGAAATAGAAGAAGAACTTGACGAGTTAGATGAACAGATTAATCAAGCTAAACGAGTGGAAAACTCTGATTTAGAAAAAAGTCAAACTTTTGATTTATTATATAAATCACTATTGAAGTTGGGATACTGGGAACAGCATAATCTCTTTGAATAAATTGCTGGAAAATACTCTCATGGTGTGTTTTTGCTCCAAGGCTATTCTAAAGACTGTGGTCAGAGATGGTTACTGAATCGATTGGCTTCAATTATACCCAATATTTTAGAAGGTAAAAATATTGTTATTGACTTAAATAGAACTTCATCAAGGACGGATATATTAGCAATTTGGGATGAATTTGCAGGTCGAGTTGGATTACCTGAAAAGAGTTTACCTTCTCAAATAGCAGAAAAAATTTGTGAATTACGGAAATCACAGAATGTTTTAATTGCGTTTAACAATGCTGATGAAACGCAGTCAATTCACCGCTCGTTTTTATCACTAGTAATGACGAGAAAGATTTACCTGACGCCTTTTTGCGACGGTGTTTATTTTATTACGTCCATTTTCCCGGCTATGAACAAATTGTTAAAATTGTCAAGTATCGATTCCCTGATATTGCAGATGAACTGACAGATACAGCTGTTTCCCGTTTTATGAAATTACGGGAATCTATGGAGGGTGAAACAGGTAAATTCAGTAAGAATATGAGTACGAGTGAATTACTCGATTGGATAAAGGCGTTAAAGCGAGATTCATTACAAGAAGTATTAAATAGGTTGTCGGGTGAAGCCCAACTACCTTACTTAGAGGTATTACTCAAAAGTTGGGATGCCCACATTAATTATTTGAGGTTAACTAGCGATCGTGAATGATCCAGCATTATTAGAACTATTCACCTGTTTAAGGAAAGCAGGTTTTCCCTTAGGGTTAGCAGAATATCATCTGCTGCTGGAATCTATTAATGCAGGTTTTGGTACTCGCGATCGCACTGCACTAGCCCAACTATGCTGTGCCCTTTGGGTAAAATCCCAGCGAGAAGAGGAAATTTTTCCAGATTATTTTGACCAGCTCATTCCAGAGCGACTAGAACAAGATTTTTTTGAAAGTAAAATAGAGGATATTAGCTCAACAACAATTCTCAAAGAACAACCAACTTTCGATAAACGTAAAACGGCTCAAATCGCACGTTTCCTAATTTTAGGACTTGCAACTTGCGTTGTTGCGATCGGTAGCACATTCTTCCTAAAAGAGGTTATTTTTCCCAGAGAAAATGAATCGCTGGCTGGCAGTTTATCCTTTGTTGGTGGCATTCCTTTTTTTGATGTCCTTCCTTTTATTACTCCTCAATTCATTGCTCAAGAAACTGAAAAGACAGCTAATATCAAAATTAGCCGTACTGGGGGCAGTCATGGGACAGTCAGCGCAACTCAGCAACAATTAAGCAGTCTTAAAAAATCGAATAATTTCACGCACATGATCGATAAATTGCCCGTCAGGGGAAAGTTGAGCGATCGCATTTCTTGTTTCTCTCCTGAAACTTGAAGTCGCTGAACACGAAAGCTACGGCACTTTGGAGCAGTTTAACCTGAATCAAATTACTTTCTTAAATATCTCCCTTATATTCTTCTAACAATTGCGGAATGTGATCATACCCATCTACACCGATAACCGCAATCATTTTCGGGCGATGTTGCTGTAATAACTTTTGGAAAGCTTCTGCCCCGATTTGTCCTTGTAAAATTGTCAGTAACCCTGCTGCTTGTCGCCACTCACGAGAAGCTATTTGCTCTAAAAGATACATTCCCAAGCAGCCTGTGTAAACAGTTTTTTCAGAATTTTGTAAGTGATAATAAGCTTCTGCCAAATAAGCTAAGTTTCGCCCTTGGAGATACAAATCACCGGAAACTTGCGCTGTTTTAAAGCCATCTTCAAGATATTTAATTGCAGTTTGGTGTTCTCCAATTACTAGATAAGCAATTCCTAAACTGCTGACACATAAGGCTTTACTTTGAATATCGCCTAATTTTTCTGATAATTTTAAACCTTGTTCTAAATAGTTAATTGCGGCTTCATAAGTTTCTGGTTCTAGATTTTCCAGTTCTTGAGCTTGCATGACTTCGCTGTAACCTAAATTTACCAGCGCGTTTGCTTCTCCTGTTCTATCGCCTGCTTGCCGACTCAGTATTAATGCTCGTTGACTGTAGTTAATTGCCTCAGCATAATTTTGCTGTTGTACGTAAGTGCGGCTGAGGTGGTTGAGATTGGCAATTTCACAGGCGCGATCGCCTGCATTTCTGGCTATCTCTAACGCCTGATGATGAAAATCAAGTGAGCGCTGGTATTGTCCCAAAGCACGCTGAGAATAGCCTAAAAGTGTCAAAATCCGCGCCTTTTCTTGGGTTCCCTCGCCTCGTCGCAATGGTTCATCCAAATAATCGAGGGCATCTCGCAAATAAGTGCCAGTAAAAGAGGCAAAAATCCCGCCGTAAAAAGGAAAATACGGACGCTGGGCAAAGGTTCGCAATATCTGGAGCATGATTTGAGAACAGGCATCGCTGTATACTGTCCCAATGCTCCCAAAACCACTTGCTAACTGACTCCAAATCACTGCAAAGGTCAAGAATGTGGAAATGGACAACTTTGGCCCCGCTTTAACGTCGTAAGCTTGTTGGTCAAACCAGTTAATTAGTCCCCGTTGCAAGAACTGTAAAATCAATGCCATTTCCACCCAATCTCTAAGGGTGATACCCCGTTGTCGCTCGGCAAACTCAATTGCGGATTCTTCCATAGCTAAGGTGCGAAGCAGTGCTTGGGGTAACTCACTATTGAGTTGTTTCGCCCAACTTGCCCAAGGGCCACGTTCTCCCGGTACGCCACCAAATCCTAAAGATTCTTTTTGCTCGTACATCCAACTGAGCAAGTTGTCTTGCAATCGCTGCCAAGAAGCTAAACCACGGGTAATCCCTTCGGAAAATTGTTGTAAATCAGCATCTGCCTGGGCAAATTGCTGTAATGCTTTTGATAATTGCTGTAACTGTTGCAAATTTAGCGGATATTTCTGATTGGGGTCAGTAATCCGGATAAATGCCGCCAAACGCTCGTCAGCAGGGGCTGTGGTAATTTCTGTCACTGCGGAGGCGATCGCTTCTGTGGACTTGTTTTGCTCTTGCCAACGTTGCCATTGACTTTGAATGGTTTTAATGGCTCTCAAACTCCTAGTAGCCTTGGCTTTTTTGAGTTCGTCTTTTTCACTATCAACTTGATTTTGGAGAGCATTCAGGCGATCGCTCAAAGCTAGCTCAAAGACTTCCCCTGTACCGGAAGTAATTCCTTTAAGCAGCATTTGATACACCATCTCCACAGAGCTAATTTTGCCCTTGAGGGTGGTTTCGACAATTTCATCGATTAATGCAAGATAGCGATCGCGCAATGGCAAAGAGTCTGGCACTTTGGCTACTAGAGAACGTCACATCCATTCTAATTCTAGTCTGAGTTTGACCGAGTTGATTGGACGCCTGTAGGGCTTGGGAGCATTCAACCAAGAGGCAGGGCGTAGGGGGCAGGGGAGACAAGGTGACAAGAGGTGAGAACTTGCAATAAGTCTTTCCCCTTGTCCCCAATTCTCCTTTTCTCCTTGTCCTCTTCCCCTTGCTCCCAGCTAAGAGCTGCCTTGCCTCTTGTTCAAGGGGTAGGCAATGTCTAACGGGCTGACTAAGGTAAGGCGTTTATACACATAGTGCGTCTAAAAAATTAAACGGAGATATTGAAATATCAATCCATTTGCTGTATATATATTTTCATGTAAATTTTAATCTAAGAGGTTTAACGGTTGGCTATTAAAATTTTAGAATTAAGTACTTTGACAGTGCTTACCGAAGAAGAACTTAAAAGCTGTAAAGGAGGTGGAGAGACTCCTCCAGTAATTGTAGATCCCGTTGGTAGCATTACCAAAGCCGTAGGTACAACTATTGATAACACGACTAGTAGTACCCTTCCTTTGACCATAAGTGGTGTTCAGGATGCTGTGAAACTCACTACAGATGCCCCCCTAAGTGTTATTGAAACAACGTAAGTATAATTTAGTGGTAGTATTTATCAGGTAGAAAGCAGCTATTGTTCCTACGTTTAAACTATTCAAGTGCGTCCGGTGAGATTGGCAACTACAGCTGCTAACTCAGCCGGATTGACTGGTTTGGGCACATGGAGTTGAAAGCCTGCTCATCCTCTTGATTATTTTCTAACAAAGCGCAACCTAATAGAATAGGAACACGGTTATCATCTTTGCGGATGTATTCGTTCTCAAAGGGCTGACACACGCCTTTGATTTTGAGTTGTGCGATCGCACTGTTATTAGCTTCAATATATTCTGGTGGTATCATGTCGCGCCATCGAAGCCCTGCTAGCAAATCCTCCTGCGAATAACCGACCATTTGTAAAAAAGCATCATTAGCCTCTGCGATCGCCCCGTCCATACAGGGCAAACGCATCATGTCAACAAGAAGGTTTTATTATCAATAAGCTCTAAAATAGTCGCATTAATCCCTGCTTATTGACACAACTTTAGCGATCGCTTTGAGTCTTGAAAACTAAACCAAACGAGAAATGCTGCTAAAGTCGTTGGTTCTTAGCCTTGGTTGTGATCAAGAGTAATTTGGATGCGTTTGCCCTGCCCGTCCATATTGGCTACAATTACCCCAATAATGTTGGACTCTACCAACCTTCTAAACTTTGCCTCGCTCACCTGTAGCTTCTGCAAACTCATTTGAAGATGTTGTTTAGCAGTGCGTAACTCTGAGGTGAGCAAGCTGATGAGTATTGTCACCAGCATAAACAAGCTTAACCGCACTATGCTGTCTAGATTATCAACAAAGAGCGAAAACACTGGCTCTAATAAAAAGTAGCTGACAATTACCCCCACCACTACTGGCCCAGTACTAATGCCAATACGAATGCGAAATAATTGGTTGTTTTCTGCATTGAAGGTAGCTATAGCATTTTGCATATCCAAAGCCATATTAGCTATAGCTGGAGCGTGGTTTTTAGACTGATTTGGCAACCCAGCAACAGCCATATATGCATCGCCAATGGTCTTGATTTTCTCTACCCCATGACCTTTTTTTAATTAAAAATTAAAAGTTAAA
>NZ_CAXTNP010000200.1:0-14818 GCF_964245575.1 uncultured Nostoc sp.
CGCCCGCTCTTTGACTATTGACAGACTGCAAAAATCCTTAACTTGTTACGAATCGGCGACTGCAAGTAACGTTGAGACTAAATTCAGTCCCTATTGATACTTGCTATTTATTTAACATAACTACACAGCATTGAAGTTCTTGTAAGAAAACATGCTAAAAAATTTATTAATGACACCTATGGAATTGGAACAAAACTATGATTAATGAGCAAGAAATAGAAAAACTGTGGCAAGCTTTCAAGGTATTAGACGTAGACGGCAACGGTGCGATCTCAACCGACGAACTGGGGGAGGTAATGCGATCGCTAGGACAAAATCCCACGGAAACGGGGCTGCGTGACTTAATCAAAGAGATTGACGTTGACTTGTCAGGCACTATCAACTTTGAAGAGTTTAAAACGCTGATGATCGCTAAGGTAGGCGATCGCCAAAGCCGCCTTAAGTTAGCCTTCAGTGCCTTTGATGAGAATGGTAGCGGTCAGATTACTGCCGTAGAATTGCGGACAGTAATGAGTCAATTTGGGCTGACAGACGCTGAGTTGAAAGAGATGTTACAGGAAGTAGATCATGATGGCGATGCCTCAATAGACTTTGATGAATTCTGTCAGCTAGTGCCAGATGAGTCAGAGAGCAAAACAGGCTATAAAGACTCACCAATTTCTCTTGAGAGTTCGCTCAAAACAGTTACCACTAATGATACAGCAGTTGTCGCCACCACACAGCCTACTTTACAAGAAGCAACCAGCAACACGACTCCAGAATTAGCACAGCTAAGAGAACAGTTAGCGCAACACCCAAACTCACCGAATCAGAAAAGAAGCGGAACCTCCCGCTTACAAATGCAGATTGGTCTGTTTCGTCTAATTCAAGGAGCAGCTTACCGTAGCTTCCGTGAAAGTTTCTCCGCCAACCATGAAACTCACTTGCGCGTCAAAAATCTGCCATACAGAATTACTGACTTTGTGGAATTTGTCAAGCAGGCGATCGCGCTTTACAAAAAATTAGGTGTGGTGTCCGAGGCTTGCTACCCCGTGCTGGATGCAGTGGTTGAATCGATTGCCGATGAATATGCTCGATTACAAAAACGCATCAAAGACTGGAAAACAGTGGCAAAGACACCAGAAATGTTGGCAGAGGAGAAAGCGATTTTAGAGGCGCAAAGTAAATTTGCCAATGTCAAAGAAAAGTTTGCTGCCGGAGTCGAGTTTGCAATTACCATCAAAAAGAAAAGTCTCAGCTTAGGTGACATCGTGGAAGGTGTGCTGGCCATTAACGAGCTTAATCGGCTCAGAGGAATAGAAATGAATGAAGAAATGGCACCACCACCACCTAAATCTGAGGGAAATCCCAAGGACTATTTATTGAAGTGGAACCGCGTCATCCTTTCCCAGGCAACGGAGGAAGTAGATGGTGCAATGATGCCAGTGGCATACTGGTATGAAGATTTTATGCCGAAGTTGTTAGCAGCGTTTAGTGTCTCTACAGCAGCAGATATCCCAAGGAACACCGTACCTGATGAGGCGGCTTTGGATGAGTGGTATGACTGCACAAAAAAATCAGGAGAATTTAACCGCTACGGAGCAGATGTTGCCGAAAACTTTCTCCATTGCACTCCCAAACAGAAACTGATGCTCAAACAAGCATGGCGGTTAACGCATCACTACCTGAATGGAGTGCAGAAACGGCGCGAACGCCTAGAATTTGGGCGAGAATCAGGCGCACTCTCGCAGTATGTAGCATTCATTGATGTCTATCTAAATCGGACTGAGGTGAAGGATTCCCAAATGCGCGTCAGCTTTCCGTATTACATCGGCCCGGCAGTGTGGCGTTTCTTCCACACCACGGCTGAAATCGTGTCTACCAAGACCGACGTACAGCAAAAAGCCGCAGTAGCAATCTTCAAGGACTTCTTCCAACTGTTTGCCACCATGTACCCTTGTCCCTATTGCCGCCATCACCTGAATATGTACGTTGTGCAGAATAAGGAAGTGGATATGTATCCTGTCGAGTACCTTGTGCTTGGGCGAGATCCTAACCTGACTGACTTTGAGGTGTCAATGCAGGCAAAGTTATCCACCGTGGTAGATGGTTCATCTCTGCGTTTATTCTTCTGGAAGCTACATAATACCGTTTCTTCTTCGATTGCGCGATCGGAAGAGTGGTATCACAAGGATGAGAAGGCATTTTACACCACCCGTTTTTGGCCCAGCCTTGACTCGGAGCTAGCAAGAGCGAATGCCCTCAAATATACCAGCATCGAAACTGCTCGCATCTACAATATTTATGGAATGCTCAAGCCATTAGCACGCCTCACAGGAGTGAAAACCCAATTGCCAAAGCTGTTGCAAAAGGGCGATGAAAATAGCCTCAAAGAAGCATGTATAGTTGCACAGAACCACATTAAGGATTTGGAGGAAGCTGTCATCCGTGGAGAGTTTCTGCAAGAGACATACTACTTTGAGCCTGAACTTGCCGATAAAGCTCCCCTCTTCACCCCTGAAGAAGAAGAGTTTGCCCGAACCGGCATGTTTACAGAAACCACCTAAAATAATTCGTAATTGATAATTCGTAATTCGTAATTTAATTCTTAACTACGAATTACGAATTAATTAAAATTCCCCTCTCTTCTGTTGCCGTTCTTTGAGTTTCAGCATAATTTCTGCGTGCATCTCGCGGCTAATTGGGTAAAAATACGTTAAAACTAAGCCACAAAGCAAACAAACTGTAGGTATAGGCCCAACAGCAATACGAATCGCCAACAGTGCCAAGTCAGGTTGAGTGGGTGGTGGACTTCCGGCTACAGATTCTTTAAAACCCGATACTTGCAAAGCATTTCCCACTAAAAACAGCCCGAAAGCTAAACCAAATTTTTGTAACAAAACCATGAAGCCATAAAAAATGCCTTCTCTGCGTTGTCCAGTTTGCAGTTCATCTAATTCAATCACGTCTGGAATCATCGACCAGGGAATTAGATAAGCTGTGGACACACCAATACCAGCCATAACAGCCATCAAATACATCAAAACTATTTGACCAGGTTTTAAGAAAAATAGTCCGGCGGCGGCTATAATCCACAAACTCATTCCCAGAAAATAAACAACTTTTTTCCCGACTTTTTTACTCAGCGCACCCCAGACAGATAGCATCAGTAGGGCAGTTGCTTGCACGGCAATCAGTACTATGGGCACATCTGATTCAAATTTAAGACCCATACAATTGACTACAAAATAGGGAATAATGCTGGCTGTAATTTGCACACCTAGCCAAGAAAAAAGATATATACCAATAACAAATAAAAAAGGTCGGTTGCTAAAGACAATTTTTAGCTGTTCGCCGAAGGGGAGAGATGCAGGTTCTTCGGCTAGGATGCGTTTAGCCTCAAAAGCTAGGATGCGATCGCGGACTCCAAAAACGCACCAATATAATCCTAAAATCGAAATTACAGTACAAATTGCTGCTAAAACGAGATATGCTTGTTGGCGATCGGCAATCTGCGAAAAAACAATTCCCGCTAAAATGAATGACAGAATGCTGCCACCAATGGAAAATGTAAAGCGATAGCTGTTAAGGCTGGTGCGTTCGTCGTAATCTTGAGTTAGTTCTGGAGTCATCGCCGTATAAGGCAAATTCACAACCGTGTAAAACGTTTGAGATAGAATCCCAATCGCTACGTAATACCAGAACAGCGGCCAAATATTCTCACTCTGATTTGCACTAAATTGCGGTACAATCCACTGCAACAAAAAGAAAATTCCAAAGGGGATTGCTCCATAAAACATCCAGGGAAGACGACGGCCCCAGCGACGAGATTTCGTTTTATCAGTCAGGAACCCCACAAGCGGATCGTTTACGCCATCCCAGATTTTGCCAATCATTAAAATCGTGCCAGCTAAACCCGCAGGGATACCAGCGACATTGGTAAAGAAAATCAGCAGATAAAAGACAGAGATATTTGCAGTAATTGCCGGGCCTAAATCTCCTGCACCGTAAGCCAGCTTTGTTTTTAAGTCAAGTTTTTCACTCTTAGGATCTTGTTGGGCATCGCCATCAGCAGCAGAATCGTTCATAATAACTTGCACTCATACTAAAATAAAAAGTTTGCGTAGGTGTAACCCGCACTTCTCTACGAGACGCTGCGCGAACGGCAACCTCAGTGACCATCGTAGACATCGCCTTCAATACTAGCTATCTACCACTCCCGTTAGACTTATGCCAGACCTTTATGTTTCTTGGTCAGATTATCACCAAAAAATTGAACAACTAGCTATTCAGATTTATGAATCCGGTTGGGAATTCAACCAGATAATCTGTCTTGCCAGAGGAGGACTACGAGTTGGAGATATTCTTTCCCGTATATACCAGCAGCCACTGGCAATTTTAGCAACCTCATCTTACAGTGGCACTGGTAAGCAAGAAAGAAATAATTTAATTTTCTCCCGCCACTTGACAATGACCACCGAAAAATTAGGTTCGCGCATTCTCCTAGTTGATGACTTAGTAGACTCTGGGATCACCCTCCAACAGACTATACCTTGGCTCAAGCAAAATAATGATTCCCCAATTGAAGAAATTCGCACTGCCGTTCTTTGGTATAAAGCTTGTTCGGTTATAGCACCTGATTATTATGTGGATTACTTGGCTGACAACCCCTGGATTCACCAACCTTTTGAACACTACGAGCAGATGAACATCGCAGAACTTGCGCGTAAGGTAAATAAAGTCAGGAGTTAGAAGTGATGAGTGAGGAGTTATTAATTCTTAACTCCTAACTCCCCAAACTTAGGACTCCACCACCCTTTTTGCGTACTGAAATAAGCCACATCTTTATGTTTGGTATCCTTACGGGATTGTGGGTCACAACATCGCAACATTGTTTTACTCTGTCCCTCTTTGATATAACTGTACTCCTCTAGAGGTTTCTTACATACTGGACAGGGATATGCCGTCATCTTCACGGGAGGCTTTTGTTGATTCTCAGCTTGGACTGCTTTAGTTTGTGGTGGCTGCCAAGTTTTGTTAAAGTCGCTCCAAAACAGCACGACATTTTCACAGCCTTTTGTGCATTTGAGGAAATATTTCTTTTTAACTTTACTGCTCGGAATTTTGGCGAGAAAATTTTTGCATTCAGGGCATCGCGTCTTGGAAGTTTCATATTTGCGCTCGCTTATCACATTAGCTTTACCTGTTGAGGAACTCGCAACTACAGTTTTAGCTTTGGAGAGCGCTGGTACAAAGTAATTTTGATTCCAACTAGTTAAATAATGTTGCCAAAAATTCTTTCCTTCGGAAATGGCATCAAGAGCATCCTCCATTTTCGCTGTGAATTCCGCCTCTAGTAAATCCGGCAATGCTTTGAGCAAAAACGCATCAACTTCTAACCCTAACGCTGTTGGTTGCAGATGGTCTTTTTTCAACTCCACATAATTGCGTTTTTTTAAAGTAGCAACAGTAGGAGCATAAGTACTTGGGCGACCAATTCCTTTACGTTCCATCAATTGCACCAATTTTGGTTCACTATAACGCGGTGGTGGCTGGGTCTGCTTCTTCTCATGTCCAGCATTCTCCAGTTTCAATGCTTGTCCCTGTTGTAATGAAGGTAAAACACTATCCTTACTGAGATTGTTCCAGTACCGAGCATAACCGTAAAATTCAATTACTTGCCCTCTGGCTGACCACAGTAGGGAACCAGACTGAGTAATCACCTGAGTTTTACGCAATTGGGCAGCACGACACTGAGAGGCAATTGACCGTTTCCAAATCATCACATACAGATTAAACTCATCATCAGGAAGTTCAGAGCGCAATTGAACAGAGGGACGAAACACATCAGTTGGACGAATCGCCTCATGTGCTTCTTGAGCCGATTTGCTACTGCGATGCTTGGCGACTTGCTGCGGTACATTCTGCGGATCATTTTGCTCCAACCATTTACGAGCGCTGGCACAAAATTCTGGACTCAGCATTACTGAGTCTGTTCGCATATATGTGATAAGCCCTGCCTCATAAAGCTTTTGGGCTACAATCATAGTTTTGTCAGGAGCAAACCTCAACTTTGAACCGGCTGCTTGCTGAAGGCTGGAAGTTGTAAATGGTGGAGGTGGCTGGCGGTTAACGATTTTTCCTTCAAAATGAATCACCTGATGAGGATGCCGCAGTGCTTCTTCAACTAAACGTGTAGCCTCTGCTTCGGAAAGAACGCGCTTAGACTCTGGTGTTTCTGGACTATTACCTACCTTCGCGTCATCATGAGTTTCAGTTTCTTGTTCTGCTGCATCTTTTGCAGAATCGACCGTCCCTTTGTAAAAAGCTCGAAATCCTTCAGCATAATCTACCCAGACACTCCAGTAATCTTGGGGGACAAAAGTCAGAATTTCGTTTTCTCGCTGACAAATCAGATGCAACGTCGCGCTTTGAACTCTGCCAACACTCTTAGCGCCGTTATTTAATGCCCAAACTAAAGGGCTACCTTTATAACCCACCAACTTATCTAGGCAATCTCGACACAGCCCAGCACCGATCAAGTTTTGGTCTAGCTTTCTGGGATTAGCGATCGCACTCTGCACCGCAGATGCTGTAATCTCAGTATAAATTACTCGTTTCGGTTCCCTTAAACCCAGCGTTTCTTTGAGATGCCAAGCGATTGTTTCGCCTTCCCGGTCTGGGTCAGTTGCTAAGACAACTTCATCAACCTGCCTCACCGCAGACTTGAGCTTCTGGATTGTTTCTTTTGCTCGTTGGTCACGCGGGACGTAATTGCACCGCACATTACTGCCGTCCATGACGAAGCCTAAGGAATCGTCCCCTTCATTGCTGAGTTCGCGGATATGACCACAACTGGCTAGAACTTTCCAATCCGAACCCAGAATTTGACTGAGTTTTTTGACTTTTCCGGGAGACTCGACCACAAGCAGGCGTTTTATCATAGCAACTGCATTCTTGATTCTGAGCAATAAACTGGCAATTGCGATGAGCGATCGCCTATTCTCGTGATATGGATTTTCTAGAATACTGTACCAAAAAGCTTGGGAAATTGCTCAACTCAGTTTAGAGGTAAATGATGCTCCTCCAAAGCGATCACCGTTGGAACTGGCTCAACTATTATGATTTTAGCCTCAACAACCTAGTTAAATTAGGATTTAACGACATCCGCCTACGAGACAAACACTTACCAAGTATCATGTCTGCACTTGTTTGGTATCAATGGAGTTTAGGTTTAATTTACATCACCCTAGTTTTGTGGGCACTTTTCCGTACAATTCTGGGATTGAACTTGCTAATTTATCTGAAGTAATTTTCTTGTACTTAAACCTTTGCTTCACTTCTAAGTATCTAGCGTCAGTTTTGCAACAAAACCGCCAATTGTCCGGTGCAGGCATTTACTATGCTGCATACCTTAATAACAGTACATTTGTACACGATAAAAACGATCTTATAATTTAGCATCTTCAACCAATTATTGCTACTCTTAAGGCAGTAAATTACTATTTATTCACAGATTTCTGTCTGAAGCCTAAACTTCATACTATGCTTATTGAATTTAGTGTCGGTAACTACAGATCGTTTAAAGAACAAGTCACCTTTAGTATGGTGGCAGCTAACCTTGTCGCAAAAGAAAAAAAGCTTGATGAAAATAACGTTTTTGAAGTAGATAATGATTTAAAACTACTTAAAAGCGCCGCAATATATGGAGCAAATGCTAGTGGTAAAAGTAACCTAGCTACAGCTTTAAATTTCATGAGATGGTTTATGATCAATTCTTCTAAAGAGACTCAAAGCACGGAAAAAATAGGTGTTGAGCGATTTAAACTTAGCACTGAAACCGAAGCTAAACCATCTTTTTTTGAAATAATATTTTTAATGAATGACAAGAGATATAGATATGGATTCGAGGCAACTCGCGATCAAGTTGTCTCTGAATGGTTATTTTATGTCCCTAAATCAAGAGAAACTAAACTTTTTGAGCGCAAACAGGACAAGATTAGTATTTCTAAAACATATAAAGCTGATGGTATTCAGCAGAAGACAAGACATAATGCCCTCTTCTTATCTGTATCTGCTCAATTTAATGTCCAGATTGCAGAGAAAATCTTAGATTGGCTGACAAACAGAGTCAAAATTACCTCAGGTTTAAATGATAGTGGCTATCTAGAATACACAGTTAGTTGTTTAATGAATAATAAACATAAAGATGAAATTTTTCAGTTACTCAAAAAATTAGATTTAGGATTTGGCGATATCAAAGTAGAGGAAAGTGAAATTACTGCTGATTCTTTTTCTAGAGAATTGCCAGATGAAATAAAGAACTACATTCTAAAAAATGGTAGCAGAAAAGTAATATCAGTTCAAACTATGCACCAAAAATTTGATGGCGAAGGAAATCCTGTATCTACAGAGATATTTGATTTAGAAGAGCAAGAGTCTGAAGGAACTCAAAAAGTCTTTGCTTTGGCAGGGCCTCTTATTGATACACTGACAAATGGTAAAGTTCTAATCATTGATGAATTCGATGCTAGAATTCATCCTTTGATCAGCCGTGCAATTGTTGAATTATTTAATTCTAATGAAACGAATCAAAATAATGCTCAGTTAATATTCATGACTCACGATACCAACTTGCTTAACAATAAGCTTTTTCGTAGGGATCAGATTTGGTTTACTGAAAAGAATAGATATGGTGCAACAGATTTGTACTCTTTAGCAGAATACAAGATACCTGACGATGCACCATTTGAGAGTGATTATATTCAAGGTAGATATGGCGCAATTCCGTATATCGGCAATTTGAATGATCTAATTGACTCTAATGTCTAGAAGAAAGGCAAACTCTCGTGGATATTCACTGAGAAAAGTTAATACAAGGGAAGTCAAGCAGAGATTCTTGATTGTGTGTGAAGGATCAAAAACCGAACCTAACTACTTTAGGAGTTTTCGTGTACCCAAGAATGTTGCTGAAATAGACGTGCAGGGTGTAGGAGAAAATCCAAGTAAACTAGTGCAAAGCGCCAAGGATTTGAATAAGCAAGGAGCGTATGATCAGGTTTGGTGTGTTTTTGATCGTAATTCTTGGACTATAGAAGATTTTAATAACGCTATTAAAAATGCTAAGGGTGAAGGGTTTGAAGTAGCTTATTCTAATGAAGCTTTTGAACTATGGTATGTCCTGCATTTTGAATTTCTTCACACTGGTATTCCTCGAAGTGATTATCTGAGGAAACTAACTTCTTTATTTGGTCAGACATATCAGAAAAATAGTGAAACGATTTATGATGAGCTATTTGATAAGCAAGCTATTGCTATTAAAAATGCTGAAAATCTTCTTAAACAATATGCTCCTCACACTCCAGCCAAAGATAATCCATCAACAACGGTGCATTTATTAGTACAGGAACTCAACAAGTTTGTTCTGTAAATAGACTCGGAGTAGCTGTTTCATGATGTCCATTTCCCCTTGCACTACATTAGTTGTATCTATATAATACAATAAGCCTAAGCTTTACAGTGGCAAGACTTTATATGTGCTAGTTTTTGGGAAGGCTGGGATAGCTTTGTGACTTTTGTCCAGGAAAATTCCCGACTTTTTTAAAAAGTCGGGAATCTGAATCTTTGGATTTTCACTAGTACCCCACAGCGTAAATCCAGCTACCATCTCAATTAACAAGACTTGGGGCAAAATCTTCTTGTTAAAGGTAGGCAAACTTCCGCCACAGTATACTAGGGAGTGTCAACTATTCCCTAATGAGGTACAGCCACTTGTGCATCGGCTACCTGGGTATTGTCAGCAACAATTTTGCGGAATAAATCGCCTTCAATTGTTTCCTGTTCTATTAACAAATCTACTAAACGCTCCAAAACTATGCGGTTGAGTTGCAACAGTTCTATTGCTCTAATGTAGGAATTGTTAACAATTTCGCGCACCTGTGAATCAATTTTGGCGGCAATTTCCTCAGAATAGTCTGATTTATTCATCCAGTCACGTCCCAAAAATACCTCTCCACTTTGATTTTCTAGTGACAATGGGCCTAATTCTGACATCCCGAAGCGTGTCACCATCTGCCGCGCCATTCCTGTAACTTGTTGCAGGTCATTGCCTGCACCTGTGGTCACTTCTGGCTTACCAAAAACAATTTCCTCGGCAGCACGACCACCCAAAGTAGCGGTAATCCTGGCTTTGAGTTGGGAACGCGAAATTAACCCCTGTTCTTCGTTGGGAGTAAACCAAGTTAATCCCAATGCTTGCCCCCGTGGGATAAGTGTAACTTTTTGCACAGGGTCATGCCCTTTCAGGAATGTGCCAACTAAAGCATGTCCAACTTCATGATAGGCAATCAACCGCTTGCTCTTGCTGTCTACTAAGGCCGTACCTTCCATACCTGCAACGACTCTATCCACAGCAGCATCAATTTCTAAAAGGGTAACAGCTTCTTTGCGCCTCCTTGCAGTGAGAATGGCAGCTTCGTTGAGTAAGTTGGCTAAGTCTGCGCCAGTAAAACCAGGAGTGCGACGAGCAATCGCTTCTAATGATACGCTAGGATCAATTTTTTTATTCCGCGCGTGGACTTTCAAAATATCCAGTCGTCCTTTGAGATCAGGTGGATCGACCATCACTTGTCTGTCAAAGCGTCCCGGTCTGAGTAACGCTGTATCTAAAACATCTGGGCGGTTAGTGGCAGCAATAATAATAATGCCTGTGTTACCTTCAAAACCATCCATTTCGGTGAGCAGTTGGTTGAGGGTTTGTTCGCGCTCGTCGTTACCGCCACCGATACCAGCACCCCGTTGTCTACCTACTGCGTCAATTTCATCGATAAATATTAGGCAAGGGGCATTCTCTTTGGCTTTCTTGAAGAGGTCGCGCACGCGAGATGCACCCACACCGACGAACATTTCTACGAATTCTGAACCGGAAATACTGAAGAATGGTACACCAGCTTCACCTGCGATCGCTTTTGCTAGTAGAGTTTTACCTGTACCAGGGGGGCCAATTAACAGCACACCTTTGGGAATACGTGCGCCTACGGCGGTAAATCTTTCAGGCTGTTTCAGGAAAGTAACAACTTCTTCGAGTTCTTCTTTAGCTTCTTGAACCCCGGCTACGTCTTCAAATTTTACTCCAGTTTTTGCCTCCATTTGGAAGCGAGCTTTGGATTTACCAAAATTCATCGCTTGGCTAGAAGCATTAGTAGAGCGACGCAGGAACAATAGCATTAAAGCCACCAGTGGCAAAATCCACATGAGATTGATCAACAGTCCAACAGCAGCTCGACTATTAGCTGAGGAAACTTCACCAAAATCAACATTCTTATCTTTGAGGATGTTAACTAACTCTGTGTTTTGTGCCAGAAGTCTCACCTGTTGCGGTGGTGTATCAGGCTTTTGCCCTTTGAGATAAACCTTTGCTAGCTGTTCAGTTTCGTCAAGCTCTACTTTTTGGATTTCTCCCGCCTTCGCTTTCTTGATCAAATCGCCATAATTTAAAGAGGTGCTTTCTGCTTTTTGCGCCAAGACGGGAGTACTCCCGAAAATTCCTGGTACCATAATCAAACTAGCTGCGATGCCGAAGGCGGGCTTAGCCAACGCACTAACCCAAGCAACGCGCTTTGACGACTGTCTTGTTATCAATGCTTTTTTTCCCAAATTTGTCATAATAATTACCCTTTATCTGCTGGCACAAGTTGAGCTATGGTTTTATGCATATTCTTCTACCAAAAATTGTAATAACTGGAAATTACACTTTTCTTATCTAGTCTAACTTCCACACAAAACCATTCCCAAGTTTCTTCTGGCGATCGCATAAAGTTGAGCAACCTAGATCATTATCTTGATTTATGCAGCTGTTAAGACTGGGCATTGGGCACTTGTACTCTCGCACTCGTGCCGAGCCTTGGGAGAGCGTAGCCGTAAAGCCTGCGGCATAGCTACGCTTAGGGCCAAGCCTCTTCTTCGAGTTGGGCAAAGCCGAGGTACTTGTACTGAGCGAAGTCGAAGTAAGCCGAAGTATTGGGCAAAGACTTACTGCCCCTCATCTTCCCCAGTCCCCAGCTCTCAGTAGATATTAATTTGACACATTCTGACACAAATCGCTAAGATAAGCATAGTCATAACGATTCCGTTTTTACTAAATTTGGTAATAGTAGCTAGTTAATAGTTTGTGGGTTAATTATGGTAAGAATTGTTGGCATTGGTGGTAGTTTAAGACCCAACTCATATACCCAGCTTGCTTTAGAAGTAGCAGTACAAAGGGTTGAAGCCCTCGGTGCAGAGGTAGAAATTCTCGATTTACGGCAGTTGCAGCTACCGTTTTGCACTGCTGCTAAGGAGTATCCAGAGTACCCAGATGTTCTGCGCTTGCAAGATACAGTCAGCCGCGCCGATGGGTTAATTTTAGCGACACCTGAATATCATGGTGGGGTTAGTGGTGTCCTGAAAAATGCCCTAGATTTGATGAGCTTTGAGCAACTGTCTGATAAGGTGACAGGACTAATCAGCGTATTGGGGGGTCAGTCTAATAGTAATGCTTTAAATGACCTACGGCTAATTGTCCGATGGGTGCATGGTTGGGTGATTCCCGAACAAATTGCGATCGGACAAGCTTGGGGTGCTTTCAGTCCTGAAGGCAAGTTACTAGATGAGAAAATTTCGCAAAGATTTGACCAATTTGCTCAGAGTTTAGTTGATAATACTCGTAAGCTACGGGGTGTAAATTAGTTGTAGGGTGAGCAAAATTTTGCCCACCCTACAAAACTAAACTTAATGATCCGTGCGGTTTTCTCAAAGATGCACGTTAATAGACATCTGGTGAAATTAAATATGCGTTACTAGAACCCTTGTACAGACGTAGCAATGCTATGTCTGTACATTCTTTTTCATTCCTATGTCTAATGATGATGGTGGTGGTGATGGTGATCCCCAGCGAGTTGGGGATTAACTGCCAAAGCTTGCTCTGACAACAACTCTGCAATATGAACATCAGCCCATTGGGCTGCCATTGCCATAAATTCTGGATGATCGTTAACGCAAGCCATTTGCACGTAGTTCGTACCAGGATGCTGTTTCTCTAAAGTATGGATGATATGATGTACATCCAATAAAGTTTCGTGGTTTTCTGTGGCAAAGCCAATTGGCATAAAAATTACCACTTTTGCACCCAGTTGAATCAGGTTATTTGCTGCTTGTTCGGCATTTGGCTGTGTCCAATCAATTAGGGGCGTGTCGTGATTAAGCCAACCCACCGAGATTAAAGGATAACGATTAATCAACTTATCCCGAACTAAATCGTACATTGCTTCACTTTCGGCAATCCCAGAAGTAAAGCCTTTAGCTTTATGGGGACAGCCATGATTCATTAGCACAATACCGATTTGAGAAGGTAAATAAGCTGCGGCTAACTCAGCAATTTTCTCTTCAACCAGATGAGCCATCAAATCGATGTAAGCTGGTTCGTTGAAGAAAGAAGGAATGTAGCGCTGTGCTTTCACCCAGTGTTCTTCACCATCAGTCAACTCAACTAGAGCATTGTTAACTTGCTCGATCGCAATCCCACTGGTAAAGATAGAATCAACAACCAGCAGTGGGTAAATCAGTAGCTTCTCGAAGCCTTGGTTTTTGATTTCTGCTAAAACTTGATTAGGTAGAAAAGGGGCGCAGAAGTTGAAAGCCTTGAAAACTTGGACTTTATCACCCCATTTTTCTTGTAAATTCTTCTCGATCCCAGCCCGTTGCTGTTCAAAGATGGCATTGTGTGGGGAGATAAAATCGTGGTGTGTGTGTCCCCACTCGTGGCGGTCAAATAGCGCCAAAAGCTTTGCCAGGGGGGGATAAATCCAGGTTGGTACTGGCGCAAATTTTGCTGTCAGTAGATTTAAAGCCTGTTCGTTATAGTTGGCGAAATCTTCATAGCTTTCGACTTCGCCGTAGCCCATAAGCAGTACGGCTACACGGTCTTTACCTGATAGATGCTCGTGGGTGTGTTGTACTTTTTCCGGCGTGGCAACCACAATTAGTTCCTCAATATAACCAGAGTGCAGAGAAATATAAAGTCAGGGAATAGTTTGTACATTTTCCCCACTAATAACTTATTATCCCATCCAGGGGGATAGGATAGGTGGGAAAATTAAGATAATACATCAAAAGACATACAAAACTTACGTAGGCTATTGGGCATTGGGAATTGAATCAATGCGGCATCTGCTATGCTGCTGGAATAGCGAAAGTGCTTAAGATGCCAAAAAGCCGCGTTCTTAGTGAAATTAATTTGGTGCAGGTTTTTGCTAAATGCGTTTATCCAGATTTAAGTCTTCAACAATTCCCAACATCAAGTTAAGAGTTTCAAAATATTCTCTTAAAGGCGCAAAGCTTAACACACTTTTAAATAGATTAGGTTCAAATATATTATTTTCTACTGCTTCTTCAATGGCTATGTATATCATGTCATCAACAAAGGAAATATAAATATTTCTGTTGGTTTTCTTGCGAAAATTAACTATTTTATCCATTAAACTAGTAGATAAGACATAACGTGCTTCTATTTGGTCATCACCATAAACAGTGAATATTTTAGCAAATTCTGGATCTTCTAATTTAATTTCCTGTTTTTTAGTAAGATTAATAGTATGAATGTTAGCGTTAATAAATTTTGGCTGAACGATTGTAACAGTTTGTAGATTTTTGTTAAACTTAGCTTTAAAAAATAATCCTTTAAATACTACACTTGCACGGTTAAATTGATTTCTAAAAACTTCACCTTCAAATTTTTTATATTCAATATTTTTACCTTGTAAAATACTGCCAAATATATATGGACTCATTTTTAATAATCTAA
>NZ_CAXTNP010000201.1:0-14794 GCF_964245575.1 uncultured Nostoc sp.
CATTAATGGAGTTCAAAGACTCATTAATGGAGTTCAAAGACTCATTCACGAGTATTAAAGACTCATTAATGGAGTTCAGAGGCTCATTAATGGAGTTCAAAGACTCTTTCACGAGTATTAAAGACTCATTAATGGAGTTCAAAGACTCATTCACGAGTATTAAAGACTCATTAATGGAGTTCAAAGACTCATTCACGAGTTATTAAAGACTCATCCCCTATTCTTAATGCCCAAAGACTTTAATTCTTTACCGTCTAGCACGTCTGCGGAGGCGATCGATCGTCACCGCCAAAATAATTACTAGTCCTTTGACGACAAGTTGCCAGAAGTAAGATAGGTTCAACAGAGTTAAACCGTTGTTGAGAATAGCAATAATTAATGCACCTAGAAGTGTGCCGCCAATGGTGCCAATACCACCTGTGAAGCTGGTTCCACCTAGAATAACAGCAGCGATCGCATCTAATTCGTAACCAGTACCGACGATGCCACTAGCACTATAAAGACGGCTGGCACTCATTATTCCTGCCAAACCTGCCAGTAATCCACTAACGCCATACACAAATAGCAACACCCGATCGACTTTTATCCCAGTTAATCGTGCGGCTCGCTCGTTACCACCCACTGCATATATTTGCACCCCTAAAACCGTTTGTCGCAGGACAAACCAACTCACTACTATACTCAGTAGCGCAATGATTACCAGCCAAGGAAGGGGGCCGACATAGCTATTGCCTATCCAAGCAAAATTTATGTCACGGTTAATAACCGTTGTACCCTTGGCAACCAAAAAGGCAACACCCCGCAAGGCAGTCAGTGAACCCAGCGTGACGATAAAAGGTGGCACATCCAAAAAAGTGATCAGAGCGCCGTTAACTAAGCCCAAAAGCAATCCTGCAAGCAAACCAGCAGGTATAGCCGCCCAACCTATAGCCGGAAGTAGCGATACCAGCACCGTAACTACGGCAGAAACAGCCAATATTGATCCAACTGAAAGGTCAATACCTCCAGTCAGAATTACAAACGTCATTCCGGTTGCTAAGACAATATTGATTGATGCCTGACGCAAGATATTAACGATATTAGCGCCTGTGAGGAAGCTGGGAGAAAGGAATGTAAATAAGATGCAGATAATTATTAGAATCGGCAGAATACCTGCAACCTCAAGCAGAGTGCTGATTGATTTGCGGTTGCGCTGCGTTGAATTCTTGTCTACTCTATTATTGGCTGGTCTTACTGTCTGACTCATGATGCTGGTACCTCCGATGCTCCTGTTGCATAATGCATAATTTTTTCTTGGGTAATTTCTTTACCAAGACTGCCGTCAAGTTCGCCCACTAGCTGCCCTTCTCGCATCACTAAGACGCGATCGCTCAAGCCCACAACCTCCGGTAATTCGCTAGAAACCATCAGAACTGCAACACCTTGGGCTGCTAACTCGCTGATAATTCGGTAAATTTCGCTTTTGGCACCGATATCTACGCCGCGTGTCGGCTCATCCAACATCAGTACTCTCGGCTTAATCGCTAACCAACGCGCCAATAGTAGCTTCTGCTGATTACCACCAGAAAGATCCACCGCTCTGATTTCCAAATTCGCCAGCCGGATATTGAAGTCTTCCACCGCTTGCGTCGCTAATAGATTGACTGAACCCCAGTTGACGACACCAGCCTTTGCATCCTGCTTGAGTGTGTTAATGGCAATATTCTTACGGGAACTCATCTCCAGAAATAAACCCTGGTCTTTGCGGTCTTCCGGGACGTAACCAATTCCAGCAGCAATGGCATCACCGGGGCTATTAATATTAAGTTTCATACCATTGAGCAAGACTTCACCACTTGTTTTGCGATCGGCACCAAAAATCAGCCTGCATACTTCCGTTCGTCCTGCACCAACCAGCCCCGCTAGACCGACAATTTCGCCAGCGCGAAGTTGAAAACTAGTTGGCTCAACCTTGCGTCCATCACTGATATTCGTGACTTCCAATCTCACTGGGCCTGGGTTGGTTTGTCGTTGATGTTCGTAAAAGTCCTGCATCGAGCGACCGACCATCATCTGCACCAATCGCTGTGCAGAAATTTCATCCCGCGTCAAACTGCCAATGTATTGACCATCGCGCAGCACGCTAATCCGGTCAGCCAAGGCATATATTTCTTCCATGCGGTGACTGATGTAGATAATGGCAATGCCGTCGCTTTTTAGTCTGCGAATTACCTCAAACAAGCGCTCTGTTTCGCGGTCAGATAGTGCTGCTGTTGGCTCGTCCATTACCAAAACGCGGCTATTGTCCTTCAGCGCCCGCGCAATTTCCACCTGCTGTTGTTCGGCGACTACCAAGCTACCAACCACAGTTTGTGGTGTAAAAGTGGCTCCGAGGCTTTGAAGCACTTTTTGTGCTTCCAGTTCCATACCTTTGCGGTCTAAAAGCTGACCTCGGCGCAACTCGCTACCCATAAAAATATTTTCGGCAACGGTTAAATTAGGTGCAACGTTCAGTTCTTGATAAATGAGATTGATACCTGCCTTGCGTGCTGAAGCCGGATCGGTAATTTTTACTGGGCTACCGTTGATGCGAATCTCGCCTTCATCAGCAATGTAAGCCCCAGCAAGGATCTTCATCAATGTGCTTTTGCCTGCTCCGTTCTCACCCATGAGGGCGTGAACTTCTCCTGGGTAAATCGTGAGATTGACATTTTGCAGGGCAGGTACACCATTAAATCGTTTAGCAATCCCTTGCATTTCTAATACAGGGGTAGTGGTTGGTACATCAGGAAAAGAGGTTTCAATACTTGTTGTCATTAGCTGTACCTGTAAAAACAATTGAAAATTTGCGTTTTGAAGTTAAAAATTCCCGAAAATCATATTTGATGTGAAATGAAAGCCGTTACAAAATCATCTTGAGAAAACTTACCATTGACGATCGCTGACTTTCACAATTTTGATTACTTACCAACCTTTCTCTGTGTTAACGTTGTCTTTTGTAATCAGCTTGGGTGTCAGCAGAATGGTGGGACTACTAGGTTTTTTACCATGTAAGATGTCGTTACCAACCTTAACTGCTTCTGTCGCCATACCTCTAGGATTTTGAGTAGCAGTCGCAGCATATATACCATTTTTGTCAGCGATCGCTTTGATTGCTTCTGGCGCACCATCAACCCCAACAATAAAGAAATCTTTACGTCGTGCTTGGTTAGCTGCTAGTTCTGCTCCCACCCCACTCGGATCGTTAATCGCAAAAACAGCATCAATTTTCGGAAAGGTTGTCAGCAAATCAGTCATGACTCTAAGTCCTCCATCCCTACTCCCTTCTGCATTCTGGTTTTTAGAGAGTATTTTTAGATTGGGATATTTGGACAATACCTTTTCGCAACCACTAACTCGTTGAAGCACCGATTCCACGGGAGGGCCGTTAACTATGACTACATTGCCTTTGCCTTTGAGGCGGTCAGCAATATATTGGCAACCCAGTTCTCCAGCTTTGATATTGTTAGTCGTAATGGTGGCATCCACACCTCCGTCAGCACCTGTATCTACCGCGATCACAATTTTGCCTGCTTGTTTTGCCCTTTCAACTGCTGGCTGAATACCACTTTTATCAGCAGCATTCAGAACAATGATGTCAGTATTAGCCGCAATGAAATTTTCAATTTGATTGGTTTGTTGGTTGAGGTCATAGGCACTGGAAGCGACAATAACTTTGACATCATTACCCCCAAATTTCTTTGCTGCTGCCTCAACTGCCTGCCCCATAACGACGAAGAAGGGGTTACTTAGATCGCCAACGGTGAAGCCAACTGCTCGTAATTTTGCATCCCCAGTGACACCCTTACTCGCTGCACTAGTATTGCTATCAGCGTTAGTAGCGGTGTTGCCATTTTGAGAGTTATTTGTGCAACCAATAACAGTACTACTGACCAGACCTAATATGCTAGCTGCGATCGCAATTTTTTTCACATTCATATATCTCCTCAAGGTGATTAAATACTTACCAGCCTTCGTAAGTGCTGAGGTTGTCTCTAGTGACTAACTTGACTGGAATTAGAATCTCGGAATCACTAGGTTTTTTGCCCTGGATAAGATCGTTGCCAATCTCAACCGCTTTTTGCGCCATCGCTGCTGGATTTTGAGCAGCAGTTGCCGCAAATACACCATCTTTGTCTTCCATTGCTTTGGTTGCATCTGGTGAACCATCAACCCCAACAATAAAAAATTCTTTGCGTCTTGCTTGTCTGGCTGCTAAATCTGCGCCTACACCGCTTTGATCGTTAGTGGCAAAAACGGCATCAATTTTGGGGAAAGTTGTGAGCAAATCGCTCATGACTCTAAGTCCTCCATCCCTAGTCCCTTCGGCGTTTTGGTCTGAGATGATTTTTATGTCAGGATATTTGGATAATGAATTCTTACAACCACTCACTCGCTGATTGATTGAGTCCATCGGCGTACCGTTGAGAATGACTACACTACCTTGACCTTTGAGGCGATCGGCAATATATTGGCAAGCAACTTCTCCCGCTTGGGTATTGTTAGAGCTAATCATCGCATCCACTTCTGCATCAACGGCTGAATCGATTGCAATGACAACTTTACCTGCAAGCCTTGCTTGGTCAATTACTGGTTTAACTCCTTTTTTGTCAACAGCGCTAAGGATAATTATGTCAGTATTTGCAGCAGTAAAATTTTCGATTTGGTTGGTTTGTTGGTTCAGATCAAAGGCACTAGAAACCGCATTAACTCTGATATTATCGCCGATTTTCTTAGCTTCTGTTTCAGCCCCTTTCTGCACTGCATTATAAAAAGGGTTGCCTAAGTCACCCAAAGCGACGCCAATTGTTTGCAATTTTCTATTTGGAGCATTAGCCTGACTCTCTAAACTAGTGTTGGTAGCAGTGTTAGTACCAGTATTAGTAGCAGTGTTGTCATTTTGAGCGCCATTTGTGCAACCAACAACAGCGAAACCTAATATGCCAACTAGAAGCAAAATTCTCTTCATATTCATCTATTTTTAACAATGGATTTAAATTTTAAAAAGGTCAGTAAAATATAAATTTCCCAAGCTATCACAATATGAGCTATGTCTAAAAACTTCAGACATAACGTAGCAATACTGCTGACTTTAACAACTTAAACTCTTCTCAAAGGTCTTCTTAATGTGACCGAATTTGAGTTAGCGCTATTAATTGCCCTAAATTAAATGGTTTCTTTTTTTAAAGCAAAATATGAGCGCTACACTCCTTAACAAAATCACATTTTTATGTGTAAATCCATTTGTAAATGTATGGGATAAAAAGAGCTTTTAACTAAAATTAGTAGAACCTGATGTTATCAAACTTGGAAATCCGTATTTCATTTAACATTATTTTAGTTTAACCTGCATTGTTGCAAATATGATCCCCGTTTATTGAACTTTACAAATTAAAAAAACTATTCCATTTATATGTATGTTAAACTTTTTCCCCTAAAGCATTTGCAAAAAATTACTTAATTTTCATCTAAGGTAAAGTTTAAAAAACTTAATATATTGAACTCAACTTTAGTTGAGAAAAGTTAATCCCGTCGGAGGAAATATTTTCTTTTATATCTATCTTTTAGCGGTAGAAATATATAGCCAGTTACCATGTATAAAAATCATTTTGTCTTATTTTCAGAGTTTCCTCAAATTTGCCTATTAACTGCGCTTATTTGCTATACTAAGTTGCCAGAGATAGTTTTGTTATATCTGGCTCAAAATAATTCTTTGGATATAAGGAGAAGAAATACCAAAAAAGTTATTCTTACCCCATTACGGCCGTTGTCAAGATGTGAAATAACGGACACGATAAATAGTTCGCGCCTGTTCAGTGGGTCTGGTAATTGAAGAAAAGCCAAGCCAGTGGCTATAAACTTCAGGACATTTGCACAGATTTTTTATACTTTTATAAGTCCTAATGTGCTATTTTTTATTGGAAAAAATTCTACTCGCTTTTGGATTGCCGAAGAATTGTTATTAATCATTAGGCAAAAATATTCGCAATCTTTACAAGCCTAATTAGTTATCATGTCTGTAGGGGATGTTTTAAATTCTTTCCCTTTGCTACTAGCAAAAATTTAGAATTTCAAGGTTATCGGTAAATATTTAGCTACTAAATCTTCATAGTAAGGTTTTAATTTTTGCCAGTCTGGAGGATTAGGGTTCTTTGAATACAAATCGTAGGGATTGAATAACTTCACCCATTTAAACATTTCTTTATCGTGTTTATCCATCAAATGTTCGTAAGCATTTTCACGATGTTGAGGATAAAATGAGTGATAGCGAAGGATATATAATGCAGATTCAGGCAAATAGTTTTTCATCATGTAATATACATACTCATCATGTCCCCATGACATGTGTACATTACTCAAACCACAATTCGGCTCGTAAACACCATATAGGGAGTTATATATAGGGTTATTGTAATCAGGGTTTTCTTTGAAAAATTCCGAGAAAACAATCTTATCAGAAAATGCACAACCCACAGGATAGGTATCGCCTACTGTAGCCCATTGGGGTTCACAAAATAAGCAAAGTACCTTCCCCAGATCGTGAAACAAGCCAGTAAGTACCATCCAGTCTGGATGACCATCAGCGCGAATGGCTTCTGATGTTTGCAATAGATGCTGTAATTGATCTAAATCTATATCAGGATCTGAATCATCAACCAATTGATTCAAAAATTCTAATGCATCCCAGACAGACATTTCTTTCTTATCCAACTTGAGAAAGTCTTCTTTTTTACCTAATACAAAATCATAGGTTTGATTGATATGATTTAATCGATAGAACTCTTTCACCGTGTCTCTAGTAGGCGTTTCGTAATTCCTGTACTCTTTGGTGGTTTTACCTTCTTTAACTATGCTGTCCGGATTAGGATAGCGATTAAGTAAGTCTTCTTCCCATTCTTCTAGCGAATGTAAGGGATTGTTTTGAGCTTGTTGGATGGAATTCTTTAGAGTTTGAGACATATCTGTTTACTTGTCGATATTAATTTGTTAAATGGTACTTTCGCACTCCACCTTATGCACAGGTGTGCAAAATCTGTATTGAACTTATTTTTGCACACGTGTGCAAAAATATATATTAAGTTTGTTTTCTTTATACACACGTGTGCATAAGTCACTTCTTCAAGAATTCTGGACGATGAGAATCAATTAGCAAGGAACTTTAGTTCCTTGCAGAACATGACTTTTACGTTAAGTTGACACCAATACACAGATGTGCCGCCCTACAAATGTACAAATTAGTTTAGAATAGTTTATTTTTTGGAAGTCCGTTATCCGATCGCTAATTCTCAGAGATTTTAATGCCTTCTCAATAACGCTCACAGCTATACACACGTGTGCATAGTTGTACTAAATATAAGCTCATCTTTTGTTTTACACACTTGTACAAAGTTAATATTTTTGTCAATATCATTCACAGAAGTGTCAATTTGTCAAATGTATAGCATCAGAATACTTGACAATATTAGCCAACTCTTGTAACTGGCTTATCGCTTCTGCACCCTCCAACTTAATTAATTCGCGATCATCCCATAATTCCATCCAAGTAATCCCGTAATCAGATACTAAAAACCGAATCAGGTGCTTTTCTCCCAGGCTAACCAGAAATGAAGCACTCTGCATTTGGTTACCGCATATATAACAAGACGCAGTATAGCCACACCGCTCAAGTGTAATTGTCAAGGCTTGCAGGTTCATTACCAAGTCTTGGACGAATTCCTGATGTTGTTGCGCTAATCTTATAAACACTAGTTTTCTCCTACCACTCCAGTTATGTGGTTGCTTTTATAATTTCTGGTTCTTTTGCCTGTTTTATGCTAGAGCCACTCACCTTATTATTAAATAATGCACATGAAAATCATGAAAGTCCTTCCCTGTAATGGTTTAAGGCTATAAAACAACAAGTTTCTAGTATTGTGTTCCATAAAAGCAACGCCAGAGCCTAATTTCTTGAGACTTACTTCTGATGTAATTTGGTTGCCAAAAGTTCGTGTTTTCGTAAAGACGTGATTAATCTTAATCTTCCGGTTGTAACTAATAAGCTAAATTCCCAAAGCCGTTCTAATGTTTTGGACAATTACCTGGGGCGGTTGTGCAACATCCATAGATATGGTATCTAATGGTTCTTCAAGAGTATAAAACTGACTGTTAAGGAGTTTTTCACTCATGTAATGATTGCTACGCTCTTGCAACCGCATTTTAATCAACTCATAAGACCCTTTGAGGTAAACTAGCTTGACGCGTTCGCTATCCAATACCAAAAATTGCCGATAGCTGTCTTTTAGAGCAGAACACGCCAGCACCACATTTTTATTTTCTTGCAGCCAATGTTTTATGGCTGTTTGCAAATCTTGTAACCAAGGCATCCTGTCAGCTTCACTCAGAGGGATACCGCGCCGCATTTTCTCAACATTCTCTGGCGAGTGGAAAGCATCAGCGTCGCTAAACTCCCATTCTAACGAGTCTGCTAGTAGTTTTCCTACAGTGGTTTTGCCAGAACCAGATACACCCATTAGGATAATAATCATTGACTGCTTAGTCATCTTTTTCTTAAGAAAAGCTAATTTATTGAAATGGAGGCAGAATTCAAGATTCCTGACTCCTTTCTATGCAAAATGTGAGTTGTATTAAATCTGTTGACAAATAACAATTATTTTCTATAATACATATAAATGTATAATGCACACGTGTGCATTATTTAAAAGCTAAAAGAAAAAATGAATAAACGAAGAATTTCAATTGAAGATATTGCTCAAAGAGCAGGCGTTTCTCATTCCACAGTTTCACGCGCTTTGCGAGATAACGCTTTAATTAGCCCTAAGGTGCGAGAAGAAATTAAGCGACTGGCGCAGGAGATGAGGTATGTGCCAAATGCTATTGCTCAAAGCTTGCAAAATAAACGCACTAATACCATTGGTGTAGTAGTAACTTCAATCGCAGATCCCTTTTTCGCTGAAGTAGTAGAGGGAATCGAGAAGATAGCTAGACCGGCAGGCTTGAGTGTTTTGTTGAGTGCTTCCCACCGAGATTTTGAGCAGGAAATAGCAGCTATTGATACTTTTCATCGCCGTAGAGTAGACGGGATCTTAATAGGCGACTCGCGAATTAGTAAACAGCATACAAAGCAACTCACACAAATTGCTGTACCCACAGTTCTAATTAATAGCCAGACCGAAGATCAATGCGAAATATTTCACTCAGTGGCAATAGACGATCGCTTAGGTGCTAAATTAGCCACAGAGCATCTCATAAGTCTAGGACACACCGCTATTGGTTATCTGGGTGTAGGCGATCGCAGCAGGTCGAACCAGCAGCGCCTAGAAGGATATCAAATGGCTCTGGCTGAAGCTGGTATACCACAAAATACTGATTGGGTTTCAATTAGTGATGAATATGATACCAGAACAAGCGATGTTGCCACCGGACAACAGATGCTTTTTAAACTATTGACTGCTGAAGTGACAGGCATCTTTTGTTACAACGATATGGTAGCGGTTGGCGCACTGTTAGCCTGCCAAGAACTAGGTATTTTAGTACCGCGAAGTTTAAGTCTGGTTGGATTTGATGGTATTGTTTTGGGCGGTTACGTTACGCCAGCACTCACCACAGTCAGCCAGCCAATGTTAGAAATTGGTGGCATAGCCATGCAAATGTTACTCGATTTATTAGAAGAAAAAACTGTAGAAAATCGGGTTTTATCTCCTTTTCTATTAGAGCGTGGTAGTAGTGCAGCATTAAGAAAGTAATCTGAAAGCGTGTCTATCTTGAAAACTGTAGTTTTTTTGTCATAAGAGTAAAGCTGATAACTCAAGCCACAACCAAAATATACTCTTATTAAAAACTCCAGGTTTCAAAATGGACGGGGTTTAATTTGAAAAAATTGGAAACTTTTACTTTCTGCGCTTCTGCATCAGGCAAATTTATATTTGCACTCAGCAACACTATAAATTTTAACTGGACAAAAATATGTTAACAAAAAGACCAAGTTTATCTGGCGATCGCTGCTTTTCTCCAGAACCAGTTCAAAGACGACTAGCTCATCAATTATTTGACAGCATATCTGCACTACCCCTAGTCTGTCCACACGGTCACGTAGATCCAGCTTTGTTAGCTAATCCCGCAGCCCGTTTTGGTTCACCGACCGAATTATTTATTATCCCTGACCATTACCTTTTGCGGATGCTTTATAGTCGGGGCATACCTCTGCAAGCTTTAGGCATATCTACCAGTGATGGTTCACCAGTAGAAACTGACCACCGCAAAATCTGGCAATTGTTCGCCGAACATTTTTATCTATTCCAGGGTACTCCATCCGGGTTGTGGCTGAAAGACGAACTAACTAACGTCTTTGGCGTAGATGAACCTTTAAATTCTCACACTGCGGGACATATCTATGATTACCTGGAAGGTTTGTTAGCTTTACCTGAGTTCTCCCCTCGTGCTTTATTCAAACGCTTTAACATCGAAGTGCTTTGTACTACCGATGCAGCCAGTGATAACCTAGAGAATCAGCGATCGCTCCACGAAGAAGGTTTTACTCAAATCAGACCAACCTTTCGACCAGATGCAGTAGTTAACCTGGATGCTCCTAGTTGGCGCGAAAATCTTACCAAATTGGAAAGCACTATCGGTAGAGAAATTAGCACTTACGCTACTTTTGTGCAAGCTTTAGAAGAACGTCGGGCTTTCTTTAAAAAAATGGGCGCAACAGCTACCGATCAAGGTGCAGCTACACCTTATACCACACGCCTTTCTGACCAGGAAGCCGAAGCTATTTTTGCTAGAGCATTAATCGGTAAGCTGAATCCAGGAGATGTAGAGCATTTTACCGGTCATATATTCATGGAAATGGCGCGGATGAGTGTAGAAGATGGCTTAGTGATGCAAATGCATTGTGGTGTTATGCGTAACCATAATCCGGCTTTATTTGAGACATTTGGATCTGATAAAGGTGCTGATATTCCGTTGAAAATAGAATGGACTCAAAATCTACACCCGTTATTGTCAGCCTACGGTAACGATCAGCGCTTCCACTTAATCATTTTTGGCATGGATGAAAGCACTTATAGCCGAGAGATGGCTCCGCTAGCCGGTCATTATCCCACTATATTGCTCGGCCCGCCTTGGTGGTTTCACGACAGCGTAAATGGCATGGAGCGCTACTTCAATCAGGTAATGGAAACCGCCGGAATTTATAATACTGCTGGGTTTAATGATGATACCCGCGCTTTCGTTTCTATTCCGGCTCGTCATACAGTCTGGCGGCGGGTAGCTTGTAACTGGTTAGCCGGATTGGTAACGCGGGGATTAGTTGAGGAAGAGGAAGGGTATGATATGGCCCGCGCTTTGGCTTACGACCTCGCTAAGGTTGCTTACAAATTGGATTAATAACTAATTCTCCAAAATCAAGCTATTAGGGCTAGAGTGTTTTTTCAAAGTCTTAGATCCCCCAAACCCCCCTTTTAAGGCTACAGTCTACACACAAGTCTTTTCTACCTGCAATGGCATTGCATCGACTAACAATGGCATTGCATCGACTAACAATGGCATTGCATCGACTAACAATAGCATTGTATCGACTAACAATGGCATTGCATCGACTGACAATGGCATTGCATCGACTAACAATGGCATTGTTCTGGTTCCCATGTTTTGCATGAGAATGAAAAAAGCCTCATCAAGCTAGGTTTTTAGGACTTGTGTGTACACGGTAGCCTTTTTAAGGGGATCTAAAAAGTTAGGAGGCTAAACGAGTAGTTTGAAAACACGCCCTAGTCCTAGCTACAGAGAAAACTTAGAAACCCAGATTACAGCAGAATTCAAGTATTTGAACCACACCTGTCGTAGGGGCGTAAGGCCTTGTGCCCCTACCGCGTGGTCTATAGCAGTCCTAAATCATTTGTGAAAATTTTATATCTCTTTCTTCTTTCTTCCCTTTGCGTTCAACTCTTGGAGACGCTGCGCGAACGCATAGCGTTCCGTTCGCGCAGCGTCCCGTAGAGAAGGAAAGGCGGTTCGTTTCCTTATCTATATTTTTCACGACTCCTGCAAGAATTGCTATATAGGATTCATATTTGATTTTTGAAATACACGTAGGGTGCGTTAGCCAGAGGCATAACGCACCATCAGATAGTTTGGTGCCGTACTCTTGGCGATAACACACCCTACATATACTTAAATTTTTTCATAAATCAAATCAGATTCCTATATTTACCTGAAAATAGCTGTAAATATTGACTTTTTGAATTACGAATTACGAATTGAAATAAGCAGGGGAATCATTGATGTCAGACTGTATTTTAAATAAGCTTTTTAGCTTAAAAGAGCAAGTAGTAGTAGTCACAGGCGGTTCTGGTGTGCTTGGTGGGGCTATGGCAAAGGGTTTAGCCCTTGCTGGAGCGGGAGTCGCAGTTCTGGGTCGCAATGAAGCACGGGCGGGTGCGGTGGTGGCTGAGATTACTGCTAACGGTGGAGAAAGCATAGCTGTGATAGCAGATGTTAGCGATCGCTCCCAATTAGAAATAGCCAGAGATAAAATTATACAGCATTGGGGTCAAATAGATATCTTAGTAAACATGGCTGGCGGTAATATTCCTGCTGCCACGATTACTCCTGATGCTACTATTTTTGATATGCCTCGCGTTGCTTTTGAGGAAGTAGTTAGCCTAAACTTACTCGGTACTCTACTGCCCAGCCAAGTTTTTGGTCAAGCAATGGTAGAAATAAATCAGCCCCACGGTTGTATTGTGAATATTTCTTCTATGTCTGCCATTCGGGTGATTAGCCGCGTGGTTGGCTACTCAGCCGCTAAAGCCGGGATAGATAACTTTACTCGCTGGTTAGCGGTAGAACTTGCCCAAAAGTATGGAGATGGATTAAGAGTAAATGCGATCGCACCAGGTTTTTTTATTGGAGAACAAAATCGAGATTTACTGTTAAACCCAGATGGAAGCTTGAGCGATCGCGGGCAAAAAATCATTGAGCATACCCCCGCCGGACGTTTTGGAAAACCAGATGAATTACTCAGCACTTTAATCTGGTTATGCAGCTCTGGTTCTAGTTTTGTCAACGGAGTCGTTGTGCCAGTAGACGGTGGATTTAGTATCTACAGTGGAGTTTAATAATGTATTCACTGGCTGTAAATAACGGGACACTTTCAGACGAGCAAGTTTCTGGGCTAGTTCATCAAGCTTTAGCAGACCCGAAGTTGGATGGACAGCGTATCCTGGTGTTAATTCCAGATGGAACCCGCACTGCTCCCATTCCTCAGATGTTTCGATTGCTTCATCAGGAGTTGAGTAAAAGGGTTGAGGCTCTGGATTTTTTGATTGCTCTGGGTACACATAATCCCATGAATCAGGAACAAATCAATCACTTGCTGGGGGTGACACCAAAGGAGCGAGAAACAACTTTTAAAAAAGTTCGCATCTTTAACCACCTTTGGAATCAGCCAGATACTTTTATTTGTTGTGGAGTAATTTCGGCAGATGAAATAGCAGAGATCAGCCGAGGAATGCTACATCAGGCAGTTGAAGTACGTGTTAACAAGCTGGTAACAGAGTACGATTTTATAATGATTTGTGGCCCGGTCTTTCCGCACGAAGTTGTCGGTTTCTCTGGTGGAAATAAATACTTTTTTCCTGGCATTGGTGGTCAGGAAGTAATTGATTTATCACACTGGTTAGGTGCTTTAATCACCAGTTATGAAATTATTGGTACACCGGGAATAACACCAGTTCGACGTTTGATTAACCGAGCCGCTAACCTGATTTCTACCCCGAAACTTTGTTTGGCGATGGTAGTCGCACCAAAAACAAATCAGCTAGCTGGACTTTATATAGATAAACCAGAGTCAGCCTGGGAAGCTGCTGCAAAATTATCAGCCAAATTGCATATTAAATATGTAGATCAGCCTTTTAAACAAGTGCTTTCAGTAATGCCCCAAATGTATGACGACATTTGGACAGCGGCCAAAGGAATGTACAAACTAGAACCAGTAGTGGCCGACGGAGGTGAAGTAATTATATATGCGCCTCACATTACCGAGTTTAGCTATACATACGGCGAAATCCTAGCCCAAATTGGTTATCATGTGCGGGATTATTTCCTCAAACAGTGGGATAAATTCCAAGCCTATCCCGGTGGAGTGCTGGCCCATAGTACTCACTTAAAAGGTATGGGTACTTTTGATCCCATAAAAGGGGAACAAGCGCGGATTCGCGTCACTTTAGCTACTGGTATTTCTGCTGAACGCTGTGCTGCTCATAACTTGAACTATCGTGATCCCGCTACGATTCGACCTAATGAATGGGCTAACCGTGAGGATGAAGGTATCTTGCTTGTACCAAAGGCTGGCGAAATACTATACCGTCTAACTAGTGATAAGTAATATCAAGTCCGGCTAAAGACTTATCATTTAGACCGCAATACAGTTCGGTTAAGATTGATTTTTAAAGCTCTTTGGGGAATGAAACAGCCCTGCTGCTTACCAAGGGGAGACTACAGGCAAAATACGGTTCGGATAAGGTTTTTTGATGACACACCTTAGATCCCAAAGACGCGATAAATCGCCGTCTTTATAATAATCAGTCCTTTGTAGAAACGGCGATTTATCGTGTCTCTTGCCTTAACCGAACCGTATTGGGACTACAGGAGGGTTAAAACGATCTCAAATTCTCACGAATGATTTAAGACTGCTATATAAGCAACAGATACCTCGAAGTCGTGTTGAAGTACTTGAAAATCGTGTTGAAGTACTCCAAAGTCGTGTTGAGGTACT
>NZ_CAXTNP010000202.1:0-5126 GCF_964245575.1 uncultured Nostoc sp.
CCCCACTCCCCGCCCACGTAGATAATTTCAAAAATCAAATACGATTCCTATATAAATACTTATAAATTTACTTGGTGAGCATTGTTCACACTACAGCTATTGATAATGGTAAAATATTTGAGTTTTAAGAAATTTTAAATATCAGTTTTAAGCATCTACAAATTCATAGCAAATTCATAATAAATACACAACAACTCCACAAGCAAATGCAATAGTAATGTTTATTCGCTAGCCGGCTCAGTTATCAAGGTTCGCTTGAGCTGATGTGTCCAATTTTATTAAATGATTGAGGAGTTTTTCAAAATGGCCATTAATTCTATAAAGCGCTTCTCTGTCTTTTCTGCTATCTTCACTTTTGCTACCATCTTACACGGAAGTGTCTTGGCACAACCAGTTTCAAATACCACCACTACACCACCAGTCTTAAAAACTCAGACTAGTCCTGCATCACACCAAAAAATCCAACTCACAAAACAACAGCGCCTACAAATCCAATTGGCTCGTCAGCAAAGAGATAAGGATATTCAGGCTCTATTAAACCCGTCCCAAACTACTAAATTTAAGGCAGCACTGCAATCCCGTCAGAGAATCAGAACAGTTTTAACATCTTTGAATCTGAATCAAGATCAACAAAAACAGGTTCAATCAATTTTGCAAACTTATAACCAGCAAGTGAAGAAAATTCTATCTTCACAGGCATCACAACCAACATCAAACTCAGTAGGAATTACTCCACCAACATCACAACCAATTACAAAATAAAAAATTAGTTTGATTTAATTAAGGTTAAGTTTCGGAAGACTGGCGGATTTGATCCAAGCTTCGGTTGAGCCAGTCTTCATACCAATCATAAAAACTTAAAGGCTGCTCCTCATTGCTATTTGGATAAGAATCATCAGCGTTGATGTCATGGAAAGCATGACAAAAGCTCAAAGAAGCAGGATATATCCCATTATCATTAGTACGATCATCTATCCATATTTTTCCTGACTGCTCCCCAGTAACGACTAACATCGCATAAATTCCACAACCATAATTTGTAATGGTAAGAGTACCCTGGATAAATTTATTATCGAAGTAGTCATCATGGTTGGTAACAAAATCTGTATTATTATTAACAATTAAATCCAAATCATTCCATGCTTTTGTGAAAGGAAATGGTTTAGAGAGAATTTCGTAGTTCTCAGGGTATAGTTTTTCTGGGATGACATTTTCAGATTCAATTCCCGATAGTCCAGATAAGCCGTATCCTGGCCCTGCACCACCATTACCAATTTCTAAGAGAAAGTTTCGATATTCACTTGGTAGGGTAATATCGTATCTAAATTCAAACACTTGAATATCTTTTTTACTCAAGCAAGGTTTAAATTGATACTGGTGTGATTCTGAGCCAAAAACCTCAAATGTAGCGTCTAAAATAGCTAATTGAGTTAAGTTTTTCTTTAATTGCAAAACTTTATCCATTATGCGCTCTAGATTTTGATGGTGGCGCTGCCATATTTTAGATATGGGTCGCTTTTTGCGTCTATGCTGATGTTTGAAGCCAGAGGTAGTATTAAGGGAAGAATGAATTAAGCTTTGCTCGTAATGACTCTGGCTGAAACTCCAAACTACAAAAATTCTAGCAATCCTTTTCTCTCCCTCAACTACGAAAGCGCCTTGGAATCTCTAGGCGACGACTACTACGATGAGGTTGCAGCAGAAGAATTTCCTCAACACCTCCTGCGTTGGCGTAACGATGAACTATTACCCCGTTTCGGTCTAGACCCCCAAGTGGTCAAAGACGAAGATTTTATCACAGCCTTTGGCAAATTTCAGGGGCGTAAACCCTTGTTGGCGCTGCGTTACCACGGCTATCAATTTGGTGCATATAACGGACAGTTGGGTGATGGTAGAGGCTTTCTCTACGGGCAAGTACGCGCCAATGATGGCGAATTGTACGATTTTGGCACGAAAGGTTCTGGGAGGACGCCCTACTCCCGTGGTGGCGATGGTATGCTCACGCTCAAAGGTGGGATGCGGGAAGTTCTGGCTGCGGAAGCACTGCACTACTTGGGTGTACGTACCTCGCGCTGTCTGAGCATGATTGAAACAGGTTTACCCCTCTGGCGGGGCGATGAACCTTCGCCTACCCGTTCATCTGTGATGGTCAGGATGAGCAGTTCTCATATTCGGTTTGGCACTTTTGAACGACTGCACTATTTCCAGCGTCCAGATTTAACTAAGAAGTTATTAGACCACGTAATTGAGCAGTATTATCAACACTTAAGTGCTGAACAAGATAAATATGCCCTGTTTTACGCCGAATTAGTGAAACGAGTTGCAGAACTAGTAGCGCAGTGGATGGCGGCTGGCTTTTGTCATGGGGTTCTCAATACTGACAATATGTCGATTACGGGAGAGAGTTTTGATTATGGCCCTTATGGATTTATCCCTACTTATAACCCCTACTTTATAGCTGCATATTTTGACTATTCTGGACGCTACTGTTATAGTCATCAACCAAGTATTTGCCAGTTGAATCTAGAATTGCTCCAGGAACCTTTAAAGGCAATCATTGATAAAGGTGATATGGAAGCTGGATTAGCAATGTTTGATGAGTATTATCAAGCTGAATACAGTTCTTTGATGTTGAAAAAGTTAGGTTTTGAGGATTTGCCACATCCAGAAGCTGGGGAACTGTTGAATCTAACTGTTGAATTTTTGAAAGATAGCCAAGTTGGTTATCACCAATTCTTTTATGAGATGGCTCGGACTTTTTCATCGAAATGGCGAGATGAACCAGGTTTTGTGATGAATAGTTCAGATATTCTGCCAGTACCGGGTGCGTTAGGAGTTTTTGATGATTGGTGTATACTGTATCATAAAATTTTGAATGATTTGGAGAGCGATCGCATTAATGTAATTGGCCAAACTCTAGCTGTTAATAATCCCAAAACGGCATTATTAAGACCTCTGATTGAATCTATTTGGGAACCAATTGCTCAGGAAGATAATTGGCAACCTTTTTATGACTTAATTAAGGCAATTCAGTCTAGGAGATAGTTAGCATTGATGCTTTCCAACTTAGCCCACTAGCTGGTAACGCCAGTCAGCAGACAGGACACGCTATAGTCAATGCCCTAACGCAACTTTGGCAATCCCAGCAGAAAATTACCCAACCTGCGATCACTAGAATTGCCGAGATATCCCAAGCCTGGGTGAGCCGATTTACCCAGCGCTGGGGGGGCTGGGTAACAATGCGAAGCAGGAAAATGTTGTGTTTATCAAGCGCGATTTAAACGGTGAAAAGTCAGGCACACTGGTTTGGGATACCCATAGCCAAGACAATCGTTATACGGAGTATCCCAAAAACAGCGATCGCTCAAAACCAGACCTAAATATTTAGCCACAAATCAGCGTTTTGACCAAATACACATAATTTGATGTTTGTCAATCTATATAAGTGAACCGACGCTCTAGCTTGTTCTACCTAGTAAATTGACAACATTCATTGAGTCTACTTTCTTTGTGCAACTGGCTGCACGCGCAAGCCCTCTGTCTGATCAACCGTAGGAGTCGCAATCAGCGATTCATTTCCTGTCAGACCTGATGTAATTTCTACTTCAGTACCATAATCTCGCCCAACGGCAACTTTTTGATAATGCACTTTATGGTCTTTAGTTACAGTTGCTACCTGCGTACCTCCGCCATTAACGACTAAGACACTATCTGGCACGATAAAAGGAGGATTAGTGCGGTTAATCGCAAATCTGACATTGGCATACATCCCAGGTCGCAGCGTCGCGTCTAAATTCTGCACTTCTAATTGTGTCAGTAAAGTGCGAGTAGTTGGATCTATAGCGTTGCTAGTACGTATTACTTTACCCGTAAACACTCGTTGGGGTAACTCTCTGACTGTAATTTGTGCTGTTTGTCCAGTTTGAAGTGACTGTGATAAACTCTGGGGAACACTCACATTTACGTTTAGATTGTCATAAGCAGCAATAGTATAAAGGCTGGTATTGCTAGTGTTGGTGTTGCTGGTGCTGTTACTGGTGTTGCCATTACCTGCTGAAATTAAAACACCTGTATTGACATTACGTGCAGTAATCACTCCTGCAAAAGGAGCAGTGACTTTCTTGTAAGACTGCAAAACAGTATTACGCTGGAAGTTTGCTTGAATGGCGTAGGCGTTAGCTTGTGCTGCTTTGACGTTAGCAGAGTCAGAATTGATAGTATTTTTTGCTGCCTCAACGTTGGCAAGATTAGCTTGATATGTAGCATATCTTGTATCTGCATCTTGTTGAGGCACTGCACCTTGCTTGACAAGAACACTCCAGCGCTGCCAACTCTGACGTGCGATCAATAGATTAGCCTGGGCTTGCTTCAAATCAGAAACGCCTTTAGCTAAACTAGCACGAGTTTGAGATACATTGGCTTGTGCTTGTGCTACCTCTGCCTTCGCTTGCAAAACTTGCTGATCTATGTCTGGTGAATCAATTTCTGCTAACAACTGACCGGCTTGGACGCGATCGCCAATATCTGCGTACCACCGCTTTAAATACCCAGTACTGCGAGCGTAGATAGTCGTTTGATTCAGGGCTACAACACTGCCAGGTAGTTCCAATTTGGTAGCACCAGTAGCGCGATGGGGAGTGATTACGTTGATAGAAGGTAGGGTGCTTGCTTCTTTGACTGCTGCTTGTAATTCTGACTTTTGGTTTAATCGGGGTAGAATGCCTATGGCCAGTAAGCTACCAAAAAAAACAGCACCAATTACAGCCCAACCAATTGCACCGATGCCGCGCCTGTGTTTTTTAGAAGTCGTTTGTTGTTCAGAATCAGGAGATGGACGATGTTGAGAATCCATAGGTAAACTGTCCTGTATTATCTAAAAAAGCAAAAATTTAGCAGCTAGAGTCATTACCATTATTAGATTTTTTGCAAAAGTGGGATAAGGGGTAAGAGGTAAAGGGGAAAGCGGCTCAGAAAAAACCCTTTCCCTTTAACCTTTTCCCTTTTCCCTACGGTGTACACACAAGTTTTTGACCTGCACCTTTATTGCATTGACCTGCACCTTTGTTGCATTGACCTGCACCTTTATTGCATTGACTTGCACCTTTATTGCATTGACCTGCACCTTT
>NZ_CAXTNP010000202.1:5226-7130 GCF_964245575.1 uncultured Nostoc sp.
TTGCATTGACTTGCACCTTTGTTGCATTGACTTGCAAAAATTAATCTACCCTACGTTACGTAGTAACATTTAAGAGATTTATGTGTACACCGTAGTTCTTATCTGCTATGACTTGCCTTGGGATGATGACAACGAATAGGCTGTCTTTGAATCTGAGAAATTTAAATCGTCATCCTCATCAATAGGACGAGGTTGTTGACGCCGCATAATGCTATATACAACAGGTACAAAGATGAGAGTAGCAACTGTTGCAGCTGACAAGCCACCAATTACGGCGCGACCCAAGGGTGCATTCTGTTCGCCACCTTCACCAAGACCAAGAGACATTGGCACCATGCCGATAAGCATGGCTAAGGCAGTCATCAACACAGGACGTAACCTTGTATAGCCTGCTGTGAGAGCTGCTTTATAGGCATTTTCCCCTTCCTGACGCTGCTCGTTAGCAAAAGTGATCATTAAAATACTGTTCGATGTCGCCACACCGATACTCATAATTGCACCCATTAACGAAGGAACGCTGAAAGTGGTGCGGGTGACAAACAGCATCCAGACAATACCAGCTAAAGCACTTGGCAGCGCCATCATAATAATCAGGGGATCGAGCCAAGATTGGAAGTTGACCACCATTAAGCAGTAAACCAACACAATTGCAAACACAAGTCCTAAACCAAGTCCCAAAAACGAAGAGTTCATCGTTTGCACTTGCCCGCGGACATTAATCTGACTTCCCTTAGGCAATTTTTTCTGATAATCAGCGATGATTCGATTTACATCATTGGCAACTCCCCCAAGGTCGCGGCCAGAGGAGTTAGCGTAGATATCGAAAACTGGCTGAATGTTGTAGTGATTCACAACTTGCATCACTGTGTCGCGTTTTACACTAGCCAAATTACCTAAAAGTTGAGGTGCTGTTTGACCGTTGCCAACTGGCGTATTTTTCAGGCTGTCAATAGAGTCAAGTTTGTACTGAGGAACTTGTACCGCAAGGGTATAACTCACGCCTTTTTTGGGATCTAGCCACTGGTTAATTGCAGCTTGACCGCTTGAACTTAAGGAAGTAAGAACGCTATTGGCAACATCACGCTGGGTCATACCCAGTTGTTGAGCCTCGGTGCGATCTACATCAAGACGTAATTTGGGAGCATCGACAACTTGCTGAAGATGTACATCTACAGCCCCAGGAATACGCGTCATCCGATCGGCGATTTGTTGGGCAATTTCAAAGTTGCCCTTTGAGTTTTTCAGAGGGCCAGATATTTGCACGTCAACAGCAGCAGGCAAACCGAAATTGAGAATTTGAGTCACAATATCGGCTGGCTCAAAAAAGAAAGTGTAGCTGGGAAATGTCGCTTTCAATTTCTGGCGGAGTTCCTTGACGTAAGAAAAAGTTGCACCAGATTCTTTTAAAGACACAAGAATATCAGCATCAGCCGATCCAATTGTGGCACCGTTGTAGCCATAAGTAAGGTTAATGCCACTGGTGGGTAAGCCGATGTTATCCAGAATTAGAGAGAGATTCTCTTTCGGTACAGTCTGGCGGATAACGCCTTCGACTTGGCTGACAATTCTTTCTGTCTCTTCCAAACGAGTACCAGGTAAGGCTCGAACATGAAGGCTAAACTGACCACCATCGACTTCAGGGAAAAAGTCTTGACCGACGAATGGCAACAAAACTCCTGCACTGACAATAAAAGCACCAAATAACACAAAGACTATGCGGCGGTGATTTAATGCTGAGGTCAGGACATTGTAGTACCAACTGCGAAGTTTCTCAAATTGCCGATTAAACTTTTCGTGTAGCCGCCATATCCAATCTTTCTTCACAGATTTGGCAGTTGTCGTTGCTGCTTCTTCTGTTTGGTAGTGATCATCGCTATGACCATTATTGTTTTGGACTGGCGAAT
>NZ_CAXTNP010000202.1:7230-14765 GCF_964245575.1 uncultured Nostoc sp.
GACCATTATTGTTTTGGACTGGCGAATCAGTATGGTGGTTGTCGCTATGACCATTATGATTTTCGCTTTCTCTATGCCAGTCTACTTCGGCTGGTAAAAGATAGCTTGCCATTGTCGGTACTACAGTCCGAGATAGCACATAGGAAGCAAGCATCCCAAATACTACTGCCATTGCTAAGGGGACAAATAGGTACTTTGCCACTCCACTGAGAAACACGACCGGCACAAAGACAATACAAATACATAATGTTGCTACAAGTGCTGGAGTGGCGATTTGCTGCGCCCCATCTAAGATTGCTCGCTTGATGGGTTTACCTTGTCCGAGATTTCGGTGGATATTTTCAATTTCCACTGTGGCATCATCTACAAGAATACCAACAGCTAAAGATAAACCACCTAAAGTCATGATGTTGAAAGTTTGTCCCAAACGACTCATCACAATAATTGAAACTAGCATCGAGAGAGGAATCGATACGGCTACAATTACGGTGCTGCGCCAACTTCCCAGGAAAATCAAAATCATCACCGCAGTCAGACAAGCTGCAATCAATCCTTCTTTGAGAACGCCTTGAATCGAAGCTTTCACAAATATAGATTGATCGAACAAAAACGCTAAATTCAGTTCTGGGGGTAAGGTGGATTGGATGCGAGGCAAAGTTTTTTTAACCCGCTCGATTACATCAATCGTTGAGGCATTGCCACTCTTCAAAATACTAAGTAAGCTCGATCGCCTGCCATTCTGACGTACAATGTTCGATTGCACGCCAAAGCCATCTCTTACCTGGGCGACATCACGAATGGAAATGACAGTACCATTAACTTGCTTAATCGGCAAGTCATTGAGGGCTTCCACCACACTTGGACTATTGTTGATTTGTACGGCGAAGTTGCGATCGCCTATCTTCATATCGCCTGCGGGCAAAACCAAGTTTTGGGCACTGACAGCATTAGTCACGTCTTGAGCAGAAACGCCATTAGCCAACATCGCTTGGGGATCGATATCAACCATAATTTGCCGAGGTTTACCACCATAAGGCAGAGGTATACTCGCTCCTTGCACTGTTGCTAATTGGGTGCGGACGAAGTTGGTAGCATAGTCGAAAAGTGCTTCTTCCGGTAAGGTTTTGCTACTGACACTCATCTGGATAATCGGCACCGAAGAAGCGTTGTATTGAATGATGAATGGCGGTGTAATCCCAGGTGGCAAAGGGCGAAGAATTGTTTGGCTGACAGAGGTAATTTGAGCAACTGCTGAGGCGATATTGGCGTTAGGTTGGAAGAAAACCTTGACGACACTAACACCACTTAAAGATTGAGACTCAATGTGTTCGATGTCACCAACGGTTGTTGTCATAGCGCGTTCGCTAATGGTAACGATTCGCTGTGCCATTTCCTCAGATGTGGTACCAGTGTAAGTCCAAACTACGCTGACAACCGGAATGTTAATTGCGGGAAAAATGTCAACTGGTGTACCAAATATCGTGACTGCACCCAGGATCGCAATCATCAAAGCAGCGATCGCGAATGTATACGGAAGACGTAAAGCAATTTTGACGATCCACATAGTTAGTTAGGATACTTCAAAAGTTTTTTCTGTTAAAGCAGTTTTACTCAGCACTCAGCACTCAGCACTCATGACTGAGGTTGGCGTTTGAGCTAATTGAAGTTGTTCTGTTTGGAGTTGCTCAACTAGCCACTCAATTTCTGATTCGATCACTTCAACTGCGCGCTTTTGCACTTTCGCTTGATATAAATCATCAGTAACTTCAAGTGCTTTTTTCTCCGCAAGGCGTAACTGACATAACATCAATCGATGTTCGATTAACTGCACTCGTTCTTTGGGTAATAAATGACTAAAGAAAAAAAATTTGATAAAGAATCGTGATCGCGCATTAACCCAACTTTCATGAGGATATGCCAGCATCTCTTTATACCAAATGGTTTTACCGAGAGGTGTAATCTCATATACCTTTCCACACTGCCCACTTTCTTCTCCTTGTTCTGCACATAGGATCGCTTCACCTTGTTCTTCCATGCGCTTCAGAAGAGGATAAATCGCGCCATAGTTGACACAAATACTGCAACTCATAAACATCTCTAGTTGCTGTTTAAGCCGATAACCATTTAAAGGCTCTCGCTGTAATAGACCTAATACTGCTAGCTTCAGCATTTTGATATATCAACTTGATATGTCGATCAACAATATCAAATTGAGCCTTTTTAGCCAAGTACTTAAGGTTCAATTGTCAGAATTCTCTGTGATACCGTAAAGGCGAAGCCGTATAAGTTACCTGTGGGCTAGTTAGGGACAAGTGAGACGTCCACCTCACAATAGGTAGTTGAGTATTTTTTTATTTGAAAGTCCCTTAGTGCTAAAAGTCAAAACAGGTAGGGGAGCAGGGAGCAGGGGGAGAGGCTCTTGCAAAGCTTGTACTCGCACTCTTCCAAGCGCCCTGGAAGGGCGGGGCTTCATACCCTATGTTTTGATCAAGCTCCACGCCCTTGGGAAGGGCTTGGCTCAAGAGTTCCCTGCCCCCCTCCCCTCTGCCTCTTCGGTGAGGATTCATTTGGAGACTTCAGCAAGATTTGTAGCAATACAGTTCAGTTAAGCCTAAAAATTATACTAACGTAGGTTGGGTTGAGGAATGAAACCCAACATTATCAAGACTTTGTTGGGTAACGCTTACGCTCAACCCAAGCGTATTAGTCAATAGGGTTCGGTTAACGACCTTCGTTATCAGTAAAATCCTTATCTAATTGGCCAGGGCGGCTCATGGTCAACCCCTTCTCTACGGGACGCACTCGCGTTCGGGGAAGTCAAAAGTCACGCATTCAAAAGTAACAACCCCATAAATAAATTTACTTGCTCTGTACCTTTTTCTTTCTGGTCAAGAGTACTCTAGATGTGGCTGCTCTGAGTAAAGAAGTGAGACTCCCCACTTCCAACTCCCTCTTTTGACTAACTAAACTGCTGGGCATAAAACCGCGCATAGCGACGCTCTAGCGCTAACAATTCTTCATGTGTTCCCGATTCGACAATTTGACCCTGTTCGAGAACTAAAATGCGATCGCACCTCCTAACTGTTGATAAACGGTGAGCAATAATAAACACCGTCCGTTTTTCCATCAGTCTTTCTAGCGCTTCCTGTACCAGTGCTTCTGATTCGGAATCTAATGCTGATGTCGCCTCATCAAGAATCAATATTTGGGGATTGAGCAAAACAGCACGAGCGATCGCAATTCTTTGTCTTTGTCCACCTGATAAGTTTACCCCACGTTCACCCACCCAAGTCTGATAACCCTCTGGCAGTTGGCTAATAAATTGATCAGCATTAGCAATTTTCGCCGCCTCTTTAACTGCTTCCATATCAAAAACATCTTGTCCAAAGGCGATATTTTGGGCAATTGTCCCCGAAAACATGATGGTTTCTTGAGGAACAATCCCAATTTGTCGCCGCAGACTATGCAGCTTGACATCTCGAATATCAATACCGTCAATTAATATTTGACCAACTTCGGGATCATAAAAACGGGGGAGGAGGTTGACAAATGTGGTTTTACCAGCACCCGAAGCACCCACAAGAGCGATCGCTTCACCTGGCGATACCAATAAACTGATATCTTTTAATACAGGTTTGCCTGGTTTATAGGCGAAGGAAATATGACGATATTCTACTTTGCCTTTGACTGGGGGTAGAGCGATCGCATTTGCTTTTTCGATTACCGTCGGCTGAATTCCCATTAATTCAAAAACGCGGTCAACAGATGCTTCACCCTGCTTAAATTCATTGTAATTATTAGTAGTATGACCAATGGGATCAATTAACAGCGCCGCCGCCGCCAAATAGCTGAAAAAATTCGCCACTGTTAAATTACCTTGGGAAATTTGCCATGCTCCCACAATCAGTAAAGATAATGCACTTAAGGCTTCCAGAAATCCGACGATGGGAATCTGAATCGCTTTGAGGCGTTCGGCTGAGTATTTGGCTTTGAGACTGCGTTCTGCTTCATGGGCAAAGCGGGCGATTTCGTAATTTTCGGCAGCAAAAGCCTGTACCAAACGAATACCGTTGAAAACTTCCGCCAGGATGGCTGATAAACCCGATACGCGATTTTGACTTTTTAAAGAATATTTGCGTAACCGTTCACCAAACCAGCCAACTAAAATACCCATCAATGGCGCAACTATCACTGTTGCTAATGTCAGTTGCCAATTCAGGTAAATCATGTAAATCGGAATTGCTAGCAACTGCAAAATGCAGGGGATAAAGTCGTGAAATACTTTATTTACCACTTCCCCAACTCGGTCAACATCTTCTGTGAGGCGGTAAGATAAATCACCTGCTTTTGCAGTTTCAAAATAGCTGAGATTTAGCTTTTGAAGATGTGCGTAGACTTGCTGACGGAGATGAAAAGCAACTCTTAAAGCAGCTTTCGCCATATACATATCTTGTATAGACTGAAACAAGCCTCTCACAAGAAATATTAAGGCACAGCTACCAGTTATTTGAGCGATCGCTACTACATTACCTTGTGCAAAGGGAATTGCCAATTTACCAGCAAGATTGATCAACACTAATGTCGCCAGCACGTATCCCAAGATACCAACGAGTCCCTTAGTGAGGGTTTGCGACTGGAGTCGGATATAAGGCAGCAGTTGCCAGTAATTAGAACGGGTTTTCAAGCTGTAACGTCCACAATCATATTTTCCTTTGTTTGACGCTAGCAGTTTTTGGTGAGTTTCTGAATAGTTCACTAATTAGTTACAAACTGTTTTAGCGTTCAGGTCAAAATAATGTGTATCTTCACAGAGAATCGGTATAATTACCATTGAAGTATATCCTGCTATAGATACAATTTTTATAGTAGTTATTTATACTGATATTTAAATTTAACCATTACTTATACCCACGCTTCATAGTTTTGCAGCTTGAGCAACATGAATGTAGATAACTTTAGCGAGCAGATAGAGGAATTGCGAGCGCGGGTACGGGGAATATGGCAGCGCACTGCAACCCAACCGAACTCACAACAAGAGCTAATGATAGCGGCTTTCGATCAACTCCAAATAGCAGTGGAAGAACTATTAGCTGCCTCTGAGGAGCTAGAGGTAACAAGAGCGGTAGCAGAGAAAGAACGCCAGCGTTACCAAACATTATTCGATTTTGCGCCGGATGGTTACTTGGTAACTAATACCGTAGGGAAGATCCTAGAGGCTAACTATGCAGCAGCAACTATGCTCTCTGTGCGCCAAAAATATCTGGTAGGTAAACCATTAATTGTGTTTATTGCTCAACAAGACCGCCAGATATTTAGCTCCCTGATAAATAATTCGCAGCAGATAGAGGACTGCGTAATTGAGCTAAAGCCACGGCTTAGTACCTCCTTTCCTGCAAGTGTCAGGGCATCTCCAGTGTTTGACTCACAACAAAACTTGGTAGGCTGGCGTTGGTTGCTGCGTAATATCAGCGAAGCTAAACAAGCACAAGAACAAGTGGCAAAACGCACAGTGGAACTGGCAAATGCAAATCAGCAATTGCTAAGTGAAATTACAGAGCATAAACAAGCCAAGTCACAACTGCTGCACCTTGCGTTTCACGATGTACTGACGGGACTTCCAAACCGCGCTTTATTTATGAACCGTTTAGAAGATGCGGTCAATTATTCCAAACGGCATTCAGATTATCTATTTGCTGTCTTGTTTCTAGACCTAGATCGCTTCAAGGTGATCAATGACAGCCTGGGACACACATTTGGAGATCAATTACTGCTTACGGTTGCTCAAAGGCTTCAAGAATGCTTGCGCTCTACAGATATAGCTGCACGGCTGGGAGGAGATGAGTTTATCATCTTGCTAGTGGGAATTAGAGATGTATTAGAAGTGGTAGGGGTTGTTGAGCGAATACAAAAGAATCTGGCACGAACTGTGGTTCTAGACGGGCACGAAGTGTCCACTACAGCGAGTATTGGCATTGCTTTAAGCATAACAGGTTGTGAACACCCAGAAAATTACTTGCGTGACGCCGATATTGCGATGTACCGAGCTAAGGCACAAGGCAGGGCGTGCTATGAGATTTTTAACACTGATATGCATATTCAAGCAATGGCACACTTGGAGTTGGTTAACGAGCTGCGCCGAGCCATTGAGCTTCAAGAGTTTCGGGTTTATTATCAACCGATAGTGTCACTCAGTCGCGGCATGATAACTGGTTTTGAAGCGCTTGTGCGCTGGCTACATCCAAAATACGGCATTGTTTTGCCAGAGTATTTCATGTCAACTGCCCAAGAAACCGGGCTAATTATCCTTATTGAGCAGTGGGTGTTGCATGAGGCATGTAGTCAGATACAGCAGTGGCAAGAGCAATTCTCCTCTAGCTGTGGGGATCTGGCTGAGTGTCCTTTGACCATTAGTGTCAATCTTTGTACTACTAGGTTCAGTGAAGAAAACTTGGTGTCGCACATTAATAAAGTTCTACAAGACACTGGACTCGCCGCACCGAGTTTGACGCTGGAGATTACAGAAGGCGTAATTATGGAAAACGATGATAAAGCCATCATCAGGCTAAAGCAACTGAGAAATTTAGGAATTAAGTTGGCAATTGACGACTTCGGTACGGGCTATTCCTCATTAGGTCGTCTCCACCACTTTCCAATTAATCAGTTGAAGATAGACCGCTCTTTTGTTAGCGGGAGCATAATTGATCATGGAAACTTAGATATTGTTCAGACAATTATTACATTGGCACACAAATTAGGTGTGGATGTGACCGCCGAAGGGGTGGAGACAGAAGCGCAACTAGCACTGTTGAGAATGTTGAACTGTGAATATGGGCAGGGATATTTTTTCTCCCATCCATTAGATAGCTCTCAGGCAACAGCATTAATTATGGCAAATATTCAGTGGTGATGGATATTGTGCAAAAGGAGTTGCTAATTTACCGGCGAGATCGATCAACACTAATGTCGCCAGCACATATCCCAAGATCCCAATAAATCCCTTGGTGATGGTTTGCCACTGGAGTTGGATATAAGGCAGCAGTTGCCAGTAATTAGAAAGCGTTTTCAAGTGTTTGAGTATGAGCGGTAGTATCGCGGGGTATAGACCAAAGTTTGATGGTTTCGTCACTACTGCCACTTACTAAGGTTTGCCGATTAGGATTAAAGGCAACAGATCATACAGACTTGGTATGTCCTGCAAAGTTAGCAAGGAGTTTGCCACTAGCTAAATCCCAGAGCTTGATTGTTCTGTTATAACTACCACTGGCTAAGGTCTGTCCATTAGGGCTAAAGGCAACAGACCATACGGCTTGGGAATGCCCCGTTAGAGTGTGCAACAATTTGCCATCGCCTAAGCGCCACAGCTTGATGGTTTTATCCATACTGCCACTGGCAAGGGTTTGCCCATCAGGACTGAAGACAACAGAACGTACTTCTTGGGAATGCCCTGTGAGAGTCTGTATAAGTGTCGGACTGTTAGTGTTTAGGTGATTTCCGAAAAAGAAATTACCAATTAAAGTGGTTGAATCAAGATGTCC
>NZ_CAXTNP010000203.1:0-14607 GCF_964245575.1 uncultured Nostoc sp.
ATATTACTTTTTTATTAATATTTGTAAAAAAAATATTATCCTAAAAAAATCAAATTAAATATTTGTAAGTTTTGTAACAATATATGAAAAGTTACCCAGTAGTTTAACCACGCAGATGGTATAATTGTTAGTCGCGAAGGTGTCATAAGCATCTTCTTTAAATACAACTTGTGAAAATTTTGTTGGTAGAGGATGACGTATTACTGAGTAAAGCACTCTTCGAGTTGGTTGAGTGCAAATCGTTATACTATCGACATAGCAAGCAATGGACAAGCTGGATTAGAACTAGCGATATCGGCTGAATATGAATTGATTTTGCTGGACTGGCTAATTCCGAAACTGGATGAGATTAGCTTGTGTCGGCAACTGCGATCGCAAGGCTACCGTAAACCTATTCTGTTGCTAACAGGAAAAATTATAATGCAGATATTGTGGCAGGGTTGGATGCTGGAGTAGATGATTACGTCATTAAACCATTCGACCCAGAAGCATTACTAGCAAGAATTCGCTCTTTATTACGACGCAATGCAATAATCTCATCATCCACGTTAATCTGGGGAAATCTCTGTTTAGATCCAAGTGCCGACAGAGTAACTTGTAATGAACAGGAAATTTCCCTCACAGCAACAGAATACAAACTGCTGGAGTTGTTTTTGCAAAACCCAGAGATTCTAGATCGGCTTTGGGGATTTGATGATGCACCGACTGAAAATGCAGTTACGACTCATATTAAAGACTTGCGAAAGAAACTGAAAACATTTGAGTTTCTGAATAAACTAAGAAATCATCCAGAAACTCAAGCTATTCCTGTAGTGTTGCTCAGTGCGAAAGCACGATGGTTGGATTCGCACTGAGCAACAGTATCAAGTTGCAGGTGTAATTCTCAAACCCTTTAATCCAGTTATTCTCCCTGCTCAGGTTGCTCAATTGCTGGGTTGGGATTTTACTTGACTAAAAGATTAAACAAGAATGGGTAAAACATCGAATATATCGCAGGGTTTGCAATTACTTGGACTTCAAAAAACTCGTAGGGACGTATAGCTAGCTGTGCGTCTCTAGCGTATATATCGTTCAAATGAAAATTGCTATAAATTGCAGTACGAATATTAAGGTTTAGCCTTTGAGCAATTGGGTTGATTTTGAAGTCATTACCAACTATCAAGCTTAAGCTTGAATTTAACTTAACGTTTTAGGTAATTTGGAATAAAATTAAATTTAGAGTAAAAGACTACGTTTGATTACGTGTATATACATAGGATATTACTATGCTGTTCAATCATGTATCGGGTTCTGAAATTGATTTAAAGCAAATCCTCGATCAAATTAGGATACTGGCCGATCAAATTCATCAGTCACTTGAAGTGAGTGAAATTCTCAAGATTATTGTCAGCGAAGTTAGAAAAACCTTAGAAAGCGATCGCGCCATTATCTATCGCTTTTTGCCCGATGGAGATGGAGTCATAGCAGAAGAGTCTGTAAGTCATGGATGGAAACCGATTCTAGGGCAATTAATTTACGATCTTAGCTTCAATGCGACATGGGTAGAGCGATATCGAGATGGAAGCGTTGATGTCATTGAAGACATTCATACTACAACCCTTGACCCATGTTACAAAAAGTTATTAACGGACTTACAGATTCGAGCTAATTTAGTAGTACCAATTTTAGTAAATAATCAAGAAATTGATGGAGTTTCTAGTACATATCCTCATTTGTGGGGCTTAGTAATTGCTCACCAGTGTAGTGGCTCACGTCAATGGAGTTCTTTAGAAATTGAGTATCTTCAATTAATAGCTGCAGAGCTAAGAATCGCTCTTGGGGAAGCAGAACGCCATCAACGAAAGGCTACATCCTGCCAAAAATTAACGCCGCAACTCAATCAAAACCCGAAAAACTTAACAGTTCAGCCAAAGTTGAAGTTGAGGTCAATAAAAAGAATTCTGTATAAGAATTTTAGAGAATCCATTATAACAAGAACGGTATTGCCAAAGAATATATCAGTTGCAGACTTAATTGCATTTGACCGATTACAAACTCCAGTTTGGATTTATGATATTCAAAATTTGCAGATGTGGTGGGCGAATCAATCCGCACTGCATATTTGGAATGCTCAAAGTCGAGAAGAATTGCTCAATCGCAACTTCAGTGATATTTCCCAGTCTACTCACATTCGACTGCAAAGCTATATGCAAGAATTTCAGCAAGGGAAAACCATCGCTGAAAATTGGACATTTTACCCCAAAGGAAAACCTGTTTCTCTTCGCTGTCTCTTTTCTGGAATTGAAATTGAACAAGGGCGAATGGCGATGCTGGTTGAAGGATCAATAGAAGTTATCAATCAGATCGATCAAGAAACACTCAGATCAATTGAAGCCCTACGTCACACCACAGCGATCGTCTCGCTTTACACGATGGATGGTGTACCTTTGATGCAAAACCCGGCAGCCCTTCGCTGTTATCGGGATACCCTGCACCCTAACTCATCAGCTGAGAACATTTTCCTGAATCACTTTGTTGACAAGAGTGTTGGTCAACAAGCTATGAAAGCGATTAATTTCGGTGAGGTGTTCAGTATAGAGGCTCAGGTGTTCACCACTGAAGGGATTCAATGGCATGGGATGGATATACGATCTACCCGCGATCCAGTAACAGGTAACTCCATCATCCTTGTCAACGAAAAGAATATTACCAAGCAACAAGCTGCACTACAAGAACGCCAGCGTGTAGAATCAGAATTGCGCTGGCGGGAAGCTTTGCTGCGTTCCATGACTGACACTTCTTTGCTAGGATTCTTTGTTGTTGACAATCGCACCGATGAAATCCTCTATTTCAATCACCACTTCTGTGAAATATGGGGCATCGAACATCTAGAAACCCAAATGCAACAGGGTGCTTTAAAAAATAATGACATCATTCCTGACTGTATACCTTTAATTGCCGATGTACCGGGATTTGCCGAATCCTGTAAACCGTTCCAGTCTGAAGAAAATCCTTGCACGATTGAGGATGAAATTTTATTTGTCGATGGGCGAACGATTCGCCGCTTTTCCAGCCAAATTCGGGATACTCAGGATCGAGACTTTGGGCGGTTATACATTTTTGAAGATATCACCCCACGTAAACAAATCAAAGCCGCACTCAAAACCAGTGAAGAAAGATGGCAGTATGCCTTGGAAGGAAATGGTGACGGAGTTTGGGACTTGAATGCTGAAACTAACGAAGTCTTTTTTTCTCGGCGATGGAAAGAAATGTTAGGGTTTGCAGAGCATGAAATTGGAAATACTCTCAGTGAATGGGAACAACGGGTTCACTACGATGATAAAGCGAGGGTTTACGAGGAGATTAGCAAGCATTTGTACGGTGAAACCCAGCAATATGTCAGTGAATATCGGATCGAGTGCAAAGATGGAACCTACAAGTGGATTCTAGATCGGGGTCAAGTTTCGAGTCGCGCAAAGGATGGTCTTCCCCTACGGATGCTAGGAACCCATACTGATATTACTGAACGCAAGCGTATGGAAGAAGCGCTGCGAGAAAGTGAACAACGCTATCGTTCTGTAATTACAGCGATGGCAGAAGGTATTGTCGTACAGCAATCCGATGGGCGAATTACCGCCTGTAATGATAGTGCCGCAAGAATTTTAGGGTTAACAGCCGATCAAATGATTGGGCGAACTTCCATCGATCCGCGATGGCGAGCTATTCATGAAGATGGTACTTCTTTTCCAGGCGAAACTCACCCTGCCATCGTCACCTTACGCACCGGACAACCCCAATTTAATGTGATTATGGGAGTTCACAAACCTGATGGCAGCTTGACTTGGATTTCAATCAATTCTCAACCACTGTTTGAATCCGATGAATCAAAACCCCATGCAGTAGTCGCATCATTTACAGATATCACAGACCGCAAACAGGCACAAATTGCCCTGCAACAACAAACAGAACGGGAACGTATGGTCTATGCGATCGCTCAACACATCCGCGAGTCTTTGGATTTGGATGAAATCTTGAACACAACTGTTGCTGAAGTTCGACATTTTCTACAAACTGATCGGGTAATCATCTATCGCTTTCAGCGAGATTGGAGTGGTGTCGTGATCACGGAGTCTCTAGCAGAAGGTTGGCAATCGATTTTGAATATGGAAATTACAGACAACTATTTTGTCAAAACACAGGGACAGTTTTATCAAGAAAGTACGCTCAAAGTCACTCCAGATATCTACACTGCCGGATTTGCTCCTTGTCATCTTGAGTTATTGGAACAGTTGCAAGTCAAAGCCAAGCTAGTTGTACCAATTTTACAAGGCGATCGCCTTTGGGGTCTTTTGGTTGCTCATCATTGCAGCGCCCCGCGTCAGTGGCAACCTTGGGAAAGCGAACTGCTTCAGCAATTGGCAACACAGGTAGCGATCGCTATTCAACAATCAGAACTTTATCAACAATTGCAGCGTGCCAACCAGCAACTTGAAAATATGGTGATGGTAGATGAATTAACTCAAATCGCCAATCGCCGATGCTTTGATAATCGGCTTGATTCTGTCTGGCAATATCTTTTACGAGAACAAGGTTTTATCTCACTACTTTTATGCGACATTGATTATTTCAAACAATATAATGATACTTATGGTCATGCCACCGGGGATGATTGTTTGCGCTTTATTGCCCAAGCTTTTAAACAAAGTGTCAAACGTTCTAGGGATTTAGCTGCTCGTTATGGCGGAGAAGAGTTTGTTGTCATCTTGCCTAATACTGCTAGTGATGGGGCTTTTCACGTTGCCCAAGAAATTCATAAAGCTATCCAACAGCTAAATATTCCTCATATTGCATCGGCTGTGAAACATCACGTCACCTTGAGTATTGGAATTGCCACAATGATTCCTACATCTGATATGGTTCCTTTGGATTTGATTCAGGCAGCAGATCAAGCCCTTTATCAAGCCAAAGCAAACGGGCGTAATCGTTCTTGTATAAATAGACTGTCTTAAGGAGTGAGCGATGCCTGCGGTTCAAGAAGCCTACGTTAATCAAATGTTTTTTACGATTTTTGCACAGATGCGGTAATCATAAGTGATTAACCGGACTTGATATTATCTAAAATTTACCCATACTAAAACTTCTAAAAAACTTTTTGGTTAATTGATTATTAGAATCTACAAAATGAGCGATAAAGTTGCTTTAGCAACTATCTAATCTCACATATTCAGATGCTTTTACCACTTGCACAAACTTGATTCAACAACTCTAAATTACGTGAAGATTAAATAAGTCTTAAACCGTGTAACAAGGTACTCTTGCATCTTGCTTAAGTCTGATATATTTCTGAGAACAGCTTTGTTGTCAGGTAGATTGATGAGTCGAATTAATGGATTTGTAGGGCGACGTGATTTCTTAAAATTCGCCAGTGTAGTAGGTATTGCAGCTACTGTTTTTGGTGATGGTTTTTGGAATCCAGAGCAAACTGCTGTTGCTGATATTCACGCAGTTAACCCTAATCCAATCAGTCCGAATGAAGCCTTCAAACGCTTGTTGGATGGTAATCAAAGATTTATCCATCAAAAACGTCAATATCCTGATCAATCATTAGAACATCTGCAATTAGTTGCTAAAGCTCAGTATCCCTTTGCTGCCATATTAGGTTGTGCAGATTCCAGAGTCCCTGCGGAAATCGTTTTCGATCAAGGACTTGGAGATTTATTTGTCGTGCGAGTTGCTGGTAATGTCGTCAGTGACACGGTTATAGGTAGTCTGGAATATTCTACAACAGTATTAGGTTCGCAGTTGATTGTGATTTTGGGTCATAAAAGATGCGGTGCAGTAGCAGAAGCAATCAAAAACGAACTACTTCCTGGCAGAATTGGTTTGATTATTGAGGGTATCAAACCATCTGTAGAAAGGGTAAAGTTAAGAACGGGTGATAATATGCAGAATGCAGTTATAGCCAATATCCAGTATCAGGCTGAAAAATTGCAGGAAAGCTCAACAATTTTAGCTAAATTGCTCCGTGAAGGTAAACTAAAAATTGTTGGCGCTTGTTACGATATTGACACTGGTAAAGTCAACATTATTACTTGAAAATCTCACACCTTTTAGGTGTAGGATTCTTAGTTTAATAGACATCTGGTGAAATTAAATATGCGTTATCTAGAACCCTTGTAGACAGGTAGCAATGCTACCTCAAAACAATTGTTTTTCACTCCTATGTCTAATGATGTTGCAAAAAATAATTAGTTTTGAAGAAGAATTCAGGAGCAAAGCCGGAGACACTCTGCGGCTTGGCGTCAGAATGAAGACGCTCTCTACGAGACGCTCTTGCTAGCAAGCTTTAAAAGCAGGGGTACGTGGACTCGCTATTAAACTATTTTCGTTATGCACTGTACAAATGCATCGTGATGTGCAGAACGAAAATAGGTTGTTTCAGGCTTTTCTTAATTATCCTGCGATCACAAATAGACCATGCTATGCCCTTACGAAACATGTAGTTTTTAAACTTTTCCATATTTGGTATTTATTGTCAATGCGTAAGTCCTACATTTAACAAAATACCTGTTACATATACATTGGTAGGGACGGCAATGCCTGGGTTGGTCTACGCTAACGCAAACTCACAAAAATTCAGAAAAACCCAAAAGCAAGGCACAGTCGCAACTTGTAACAAATAAACCCGGCAGAGGCCATATAACAAAGCCGCCCGCCAGGAAGGTATAGTATATTCTGGCCATGTTTGATCAGGTTAGCGCTTATTTATAAAAAATAATTGCATATCCCTAGATACAATAACTAAATCCTTTGGAAAACACAGTTAAGAAAAGTTACTAGATAGGTTAATTTCTAATTAAAACCAACAATTCCCCAAATGGGGAGATGGGGATACGGGGACACGGAAAAATATTTCCCAATCCCCAGTGCCCAATGCCTCATGCCCCATAATATAAGAAAGCGCTTCACACTTCTTAAATAATCAGCTTTATTAGAACAATGGCAAGAGACTTGCGGGGATTCATTAAAATTTTGGAAGACAAGGGACAATTACGGCGAATTTCAGCTTTAGTTGACCCAGATTTAGAAATTGCTGAGATTTCCAACCGGATGCTACAAAAAGGTGGCCCAGGGTTGTTGTTTGAAAACGTCAAAGGCGCTTCCTTCCCGGTGGCGGTGAATTTGATGGGAACTGTGGAAAGGATTTGCTGGGCGATGAATATGCAGCATCCAGAGGAGTTGGAAACTCTGGGGAAAAAACTAAGTATGCTGCAACAGCCAAAACCGCCGAAGAAAATTTCCCAAGCGATAGATTTTGGGAAAGTGTTGTTTGACGTGGTGAAAGCGAAACCAGGACGTGACTTTTTCCCTGCTTGTCAGCAAGTTGTAGTTCAAGGTAATGATTTAGATTTCAACAAGTTGCCTTTGATACGTCCTTATATTGGTGATGCTGGCAAGATTATCACGCTGGGACTAGTAATTACCAAAGATTGTGAGACGGGTACACCAAATGTAGGTGTGTATCGCTTGCAACTACAATCTAAAAATACGATGACAGTTCACTGGTTATCGGTGCGGGGTGGGGCGAGGCATTTGCGAAAAGCGGCGGAACGTGGGAAGAAATTAGAAGTTGCGATCGCACTTGGTGTAGATCCTCTAATTATCATGGCAGCTGCCACACCCATCCCTGTAGATTTATCAGAATGGCTGTTTGCTGGACTGTACGGCGGTTCAGGTGTGCAGTTAGCAAAGTGTAAAACTGTAGATTTGGAAGTTCCCGCAGATTCCGAATTTGTTTTGGAAGGGACGATTACACCAGGGGAAGTTTTACCAGATGGGCCCTTTGGCGATCACATGGGTTATTACGGCGGCGTGGAAGATTCGCCGTTAATCCGCTTTGAGTGTATGACGCACCGGAAAAATCCGATTTACTTAACAACATTTAGCGGTCGTCCACCTAAAGAAGAAGCGATGATGGCGATCGCACTCAATCGCATTTATACGCCCATTCTGCGGCAGCAAGTATCAGAAATTGTTGATTTTTTCCTACCAATGGAAGCTTTGAGTTACAAAGCGGCGATTATTTCCATTGATAAGGCATATCCAGGACAAGCGCGACGGGCAGCTTTAGCGTTTTGGAGTGCTTTACCACAATTTACTTATACCAAATTTGTAATTGTTGTGGATAAAGACATAAATATTCGCGATCCGCGTCAAGTTGTGTGGGCGATTAGTTCCAAAGTTGACCCAGTGCGGGATGTGTTTATTCTGCCGAATACACCTTTTGATACGTTGGATTTTGCCAGTGAAAAGATTGGCTTAGGTGGACGCATGGGAATTGATGCGACTACAAAGATTCCGCCGGAAACAGACCATGAATGGGGTTCGCCTTTGGAATCTGACCCAGATGTGGCGGCGATGGTAGAGAGGCGATGGGCAGAGTATGGTTTGGCAGAGTTGCAGTTAGGAGAAGTAGACCCGAATTTGTTTGGCTACGATATGAGGTAATACTATTTCACGAAATACCTGATAAAGATAGATATGTATGTATGTAGGGGCGTACAGCTGTACGCCCCTATGGTTGATGCCATAAAATTGAAGAAATTATGGCAAAAAAGTGAAAAATCCAGCATCAAAGTTAGTGATAGGATTGGCATTCAGTTGTATTAGTGTGATGCTCAATACTGGTATAGCTAATCAAATAAGTTTAGCGAAATCAACTAATCCTCAAAAGTGCGATATTCTTGCCTACGTCACTGATACAGATCCGCAAGGTTTAAATGTGCGGAGTAATGCAAGTACCAAAAGCAAAATTCTGGGGCAAATACCCATCAATGAAACAGTTCAGGTTGTTGCTGCTGCTGGGGATTGGGTAGAGATTACTAATGCTAGTGATGGTTTTCAAGGAACTGGATGGGTATTCGTGCCAAAGTTAGGTTTAACAACGCAGGGCTACGGTACTAATGGGGTGGATTTATATGCTAGTAGCAGTCAAGAAAGCCAGAAAGTAGGGAGAATTCCTGCTAATACGGCTGTCAAATTGTTAGGCTGTCAGGGAGATTGGGCGCAGGTGGAATATCAAAGTGTTAAGGGTTGGTTGACAAGGGAAGATGAATGTGGTGCAGCCCTTACTAGTTGTTCTTAGAATCCCACCCCCAACCCCCTCCCTGCAAGCGAAGAGGGGGCTATGAGAATTACTTTTAAAATTTTGGTTTTGGGATATTTGTCAAACCTATAAAAGTCAAGATTCCTATGCCTGTTTCCATCAGTGAAGGATATTTAGAAGTGCGAGAAGTAGGAACAGAGACATTAGTTACTACTATTGAAATTTTATCACCTACTAATAAACGTCCGGGTAAAGGACGGCAGACATATCAAGAGAAACGCGAACAAGTATTAGCCAGTCGTAGTAATTTAGTTGAAATTGATTTATTGCGTAAAGGTGAAGCAATGCCAATGATGGGCAATGATATTCAGAGTCACTATCGAATTTTAGTTTGTCGTGGCGATCGCCGTCCTTATGCTGACTTATATGCTTTTAATTTACCAGATATAATTCCATCTTTTCCCATACCTTTGCGTTCTGGAGATACGGAACCAGTTATAGATTTGCAGACATTGTTAAATGAGGTATATGATATCTACGGCTATGATTTGGTAGTAGATTATAGTCAACAACCAGTACCAGGGTTGTCAGAAGCAGATGCAGCTTGGGCGGATGCGCTGTTGCAACACAAAGGTTTTCGGTAACTCAAAATACTGTGAATTCTAAGCATATACTTATGCGATCACAATATTACCTTAGTTTTTTCTTAACGATTGATACATATTGCTAGAAAATTAAAGAGTAATTTTTGACATGGTTATTCTCAGAGTTCTGAGAATAACCATGTCACGAAATCACGAAGAATGCCTTGCCTTAATTGAGCAAATTCGCTGGGGTGGAAAGCCAAAGTGCCCATATTGCGAATCAACCAACGCTACTGCATACAAGAATGAGCGTAGATATCACTGTAACGAATGCTTTACTTCATACAGTGTTACAGTGGGTACACTTTTTCATAAGACTCATGTAGAATTACAAAAATGGTTTGTAGCGATTCACCTTGTGCTTAATTCACCAGGGGGTATTAGTGTGCGTCAGCTTGCCAAAGAAATCGGGGTTAATAAGAATACTGCCTGTTACATGATTGCGCGTATCTATAGGGCGATAAATGAGGAATGGGATCTGCTGCAAAAACTTATCGCGCTCAATGCGAGTGACCGACCGCATTAATTTTGTTAGATGGTTTTGTACATCATAAAAGTAGAGACGGGAAATTACCCGCCTCTGGTATTTTATATCTTGTTTTTGCTATAAATTGCTTGGTGTTAACAAATAGTTTTTATAAGTGAATTTAGAAGTTTAGGAGTTTTCGTATGAGTTGGAGCAATTTTTCCAAAATAAAAGCATCATTAGTTCTTGTTTTTATCTTCGGTGCATTTACATTTTTGTTGGGGTTAGCATTCAATAAACTTCCAAATAGTCTTTCAGACCGAGATAAGCAACTTATATCTTTTATTGGCGTACCTGCCATTACACTAGGATTTCTAGCGTTGGTTAATTCGAGAATGTTAGAAGAAATTGAGTCTGATGTAAAAATAAAGGAAATGGGGTTAAAAATTGAATTAAATGAAAAGTTTAAAACCGATTTAGTTACAGAAATGCAAAATTTTATGGAAGAATATCAAGAATAGATAAAAAAACTAGGAATAGCGATTAAGTCTTTAAGTCCTTCTGAAGACCGTGGTAAATTGCTAGAAATTATTCATTCGTTGGAGTTTGCAGAACAAGAGTTTAAAGCTCAACGTGATGCAGCAAGAGAGATTGCTAAATGGTTAAATATTAAAGAAAATAAGTCGGCTTTGTTAAAAGCGGCTCTAGATGCTGTATCACGGGCAAAGTGCGATATTTCTAAAAAATACAAACCAAAGTTTGATGAAGACATCCGTCAATGTATAAATTGGTTATACGATAGTGTTTTGCTACGTAGGGGTTGCGAAGTAGAGCCTAGACATGCTTCAGCATTAGCTGATATACCAGAGAAATATAGACCATACGAAGTTGCTTTAACAGCTATTCAAAAATATCTTGAAGAAGAACAAGAACTAAAAAAGTACAATACCAAAGCTCCAATTGTAAAGATAATGCTGGATGAACTCATTAAAGAATTAAAAAAGAAGTCATCTGTGAGTTGAAAAAGAAGCTAGTACAACACGGCGTAAATAAACCACCTATTCCAAATCAATGAAATGCTTAGGCTGTACTCTTTTTGAATTTTGAATTTTAAATTCCGCCTTGCGGTACTAGATTGCTATATTAGGTTTCTATACATAGCTAAAGTTAGCAACAGTTTTTATTTTGGCGTTGCTGAATCAAGAAATGATTCCTGTCGGGTAGGCATCCTGCTTGTACGAAAAGACAAGCGACGAGTAAGATACCTATTCCACAAAAGCATTAAAATCATCGCGCCAATATGCAATGCCTTATTTTATAAAAAATTAAAAGTCTGTAGGACGAACCTCTGCTTTTGGTCGATCTATTTCTGAACGAACCTTTATCTGATGCTCTAATCTTTTATAAATATCATCAACTATCGTATTTAATTGTGAAGCATCTGTTTCTTTCAATTTTTGCAATTGTGTCTGAATATATAGTATTTTACTTTTATAGAACACTAATTCCATTAAATATACATCTGGATGATCTGGTAAATTGATATTAAACAGTTGTGTTAACTTCGTTTTACTTGTGTCTAATAGGTTACTTGCTTTATTAATATACTCCTTGAGATGTTTTACATCTTCATCTTGGATTGGTTGATTATCTAAATAAACATTAAATCTTTCTAAATCGCTAGCAAATTGTTCTATAGATAAGGGTGAAAACATAAAATACCTCGGAATAAAAAACAGTTTATATTAATGCAGAATTGTCATACATTTCATTGAACAGATCATTGAACAGATTTTTAAATATTATTATTTCTCTAATTTGTGATAAATGCACTACCGCTAAATAGGACAGACAGCACGAGTTTATTTATCTGTATTGTTCAAAGATCAAATCACAATGAAGAAGCACTAGCCCAACAGCAAGCCGAGTCCGAACACTAGCAGAAACAGAATCTGCTGAAGTCTGAGTTGCACAAAAGAAGGCTTTGGGAATATAAACAGATGTTTAAAGCGATCACACTCCCTCAACTCCTCAAAAGTCTGGCATAATCAGACATGGCCGCACCTTCAAAACTGATGTAAATCCTGCCAATGTCTAACGATGAATATGACAGTCCGTGGAAAGAAGCTATAGAAACCTACTTTCAAGAGTGCATTGAATTTTTCTTTCCTGTAGCTGCGGAGGGAATAGACTGGGAGCAAGGCTATACTTTTTTGGACAAAGAGTTACAGCAAGTCGTTCGAGATGCAGAACTAGGGCAGAGATTCGTTGATAAACTCGTTCAAGTCTGGCGACGCAATGGCGAAGAAAGGTGGGTGTTAGTCCATCTGGAAGTCCAAAGTAATGAAGAAACTAACTTTGCCCAGAGGATGTACGTCTACCACTACCGATTGTTTGACCGTTACAATCGCTCTATAGCTAGTCTAGCCGTCTTAGGTGACGATCGCCCCACATGGAAGCCAAATCAGTTTAGCGATGAACTATGGGGTTGCGAAGTCAAGTTCAAGTTTCCCATTGTTAAATTAATTGAGTATACCCAACAATGGATGGAACTAGAAGCAAGTTCTAACCCATTTGCTACAGTAGTTATGGCTCATTTAAAGGCAAAGGAAACACGCCAAAATGACCAAGAGCGCAAACGGTGGAAGCTTGATTTAACGAAACGACTCTACGAAAAAGGTTATCAGCGCGAAGATATCATCAACCTCTTTCGGTTTATCGATTGGGTGATGAGATTACCTGAAGAATTAGAGCAAAGTTTTTGGCAAGAAGTAACTCAATATGAGGAGGAAAAGAAAATGCCGTATATTACCAGCGTAGAAAGAAGGGGTATTGAACAAGGAAAAAGAGAAGGAAAAAGAGAAGGACTTCTTGAAGGTATTGAAATGGGTTTGGAACTAAAATTTGGTAGTGAAGGACTAACTATATTGTCAGAAATTGTCCAGATACAGAACGTAGAGATATTAAGGGTTATTCTCACCAGTATTAAAACAGTGAACACTCTAGAAGAACTCCGGCAAATTTATCAATAATTCACCCTTCTACTCGACTGTAAAAAGCAGCGATATCTGAGACAGGGTGCTATGTATTAATACGCTCCCTTTAATGCAATTTCGTCCTCTGCCAATTGTGAGATATTAAGTTAAATTAAGAATTATTGCAAAATAGGAAACAATTTTTGGGAATATTACCCAAGCTAATTAAAAGGTTTACGCCGAATGGATATTTTAATAGAATAATCTCATCAAAAGATTCGCAGAAATATAAATGGACTGGATTACACTACTGCGATCGCTACAGTCTGATTTTATTAAAAGGTTAACATCTGGTTGTCTGCTTCATTGTGAAACAGAAGGTCAATATAGTGAATTAACTATAATCTCTGGAGAGAGATTAAAGGCACTACGGGAATTTTGCTGGCTGATGGCTGAGAAATATAAGCGTGTTTCGCCAGTTCGTGACGTTTTTCTTAGCTATCTTAAAGGTAAGTTGGGTGAGGAAGTTGTTAAAGAACGTTTAGCTGATTTTATTACCGAAGTCGATTATGAAAAGCGGTTCGGCGGCGATGGCAATATAGATTTTACCTTGACTTATGACCCATCTATTGGTATTGAGGTTAAATCTCGTCACGGTAGTATTGATAGAGTTAGATGGTCAATTAGTTCTGAAGAGGTTGAAAAAAATGCAGTTGTAGTTTGCATTTTGATTCAAGAAGATGTGAGTGAAGCACAATCAGAGTATCACCTTTTTTTGGCTGGCTTTCTCCCAACCCGGATGATTAAATTGAAGACTGGTAAAATTTCATTTGGGATTGAACAATTACTGTATGGCGGTGGTTTATGGTGTTATTTAGAACAGTTACAATCTTCTATAAATAATTCTTCTAGGCAACAACCACCAATTTATAAATATCTTCCGAAGCAGGGAATTCTATCTCAACCAACTAATAATCAGTTGCTCAAATCTTCTTTTAAACCTCAATTAGATAATATACAATATCGTGATGAGGAGTTAAATATACTTTATGTAAGATTAGGTGATGAATGTTTTGAGAAAGGAGAATATTCAAATGCGATCACTAACTATAATCAAGCCTTACAAGTTCAATCTAATGATGTTGATTTGTATTATAAACGAGGTTTAGCTCATTATCAAATAGGAGATTATAAAGGTGCGATCGCAGATTATTCTCAGGCAATCGAGATAAATCTTCATGATGCTAAATCTTACAATAAACGAGGTTTAGCTCTGTCTCAACTAGGAAGATTAGAAGAAGCAATTAATGATTATACCCAAGCTATTAGAATTAATCCTAATGTTGCCGTAGCTTATAAAAACCGGGCTGAAGCTCGTTCTCATGTAGGAGATAACCAAGGAGCAATTGAGGATTATACTCAGGCTATTAAAATTAA
>NZ_CAXTNP010000204.1:0-14396 GCF_964245575.1 uncultured Nostoc sp.
GGACATCTTGATTCAACCACTTTAATTGGTAATTTCTTTTTCGGAAATCACCTTATAACCTTGATAAACCAGCTTTACTGCCAACGCTTTCCTGACCTCACGCGCATCTGGACGATTATCTATAAATTCTTGTAGTTCTGCGATCGCAGCTTGTAGATTCTGGTCTATCATTGTCCCCTATTAGACAGATACGTTCCTCCGTATTATCTCGTAACCTTTTTCAGAAATCAAATATGATTCCTATATAGCAGAAAATTATTTACTCCAAGTAAGAGCGACACCCTCTGTTCCTTTGTACTACCTCTATGACTCTCTGGCAAGGCTTGCAGTATACCCTGGAAGCAATAATCAAGTGCAAGAGGAAATCCTTAAAAAAGTTGCGGTTAACCAGGAGACAATAAAAGACTGGGCACGTTATGCACCCATGAATTATTTACATAAATATCATTTAGTGCAAGCAGAGATTGCACGAGTTTCAGGTCAGTTGCTTGAGGCAGAAGAATTCTATGAACAAGCTATTCTTGGAGCCAGAGAAAATGGATATATCCAAGAAGAAGCGTTAGCTTATGAATTGGCTGCAAAACATTATTTGGTGCGAGGTAGAAAAAAGTTTGCCCAAACCTACATGAAAGAAGCTCACTACTGCTATGAACGTTGGGGAGCAGTTGCAAAGGTCAAAGATTTAGAGACTCGCTATCCGCAGCTATTTCCTCAGCCATTGGGTATGGCTTATACACCAATTCATACAACTTCTGGAACCACCTCTAATAACTCAGACATCGCTTTCGATTTAGCGGCAGTACTAAAAGCATCCCAAGCGATTTCTAGTGAAATGGAACTGGATCAATTGCTCAGTTCTTTGATGAAAATCTTAATTGAGAATGCTGGCGCACAAACAGGATTTCTGATTTTGGAAAACTTAGGAGAATGGGCGATTGAGGCTGCTTGTGAACTCAATGATGGTAAGAATGTCTGTGCTACACAAGTACTGCAATCCATCCCACCAGCAAATCGATTGCCTGAATCAATTATTAATTATGTGATTCGGACTCATGAATCTGTGATCTTAAATGATGCCACTTGTGAAGGTAATTTTGTCAATGAGCCATACATTCAACACAACCAAACTCAATCGATTTTCTGTTTGCCACTGCTGAACCAAGGTCAGCTTGTGGGCGTATTGTATCTCGAAAATCAATTAGCAACTGGAGCGTTTACACCAGAGCGATCGCAAGTTTTGCATCTGTTATCGACCCAAGCAGCGATTGCAATCGAAAATGCCAAACTCTACTCAAAGCTACGGAAAAGCGAAAGTCAGATGGCGCAATTTCTAGAAGCTGTGCCAGTCGGAATTGGAGTGGTGGATGCGCTGGGTCGCCCTTGCTACGCCAATCAACAGGCAATTCAGCTATTGGGCAAAGGGATTATTCCTGGTGCGACACCAGAGCAACTTGCAGATATTTATCAACTTTATTTAGCGGGAACAGAGCAACCATATCCGATTGAGAACTTGCCAGTGATGCGGGCGTTGAGTGGCGATCGCACGAGAATTGACGATTTAGAAATTCGCCAAAACAATGCAATCATTCCAGTTGAAGCGTGGGGAACTCCAGTATTCGACGAACAGGGCAATGTGATTTATGCGATCTCAGCTTTTCAAGACATCAGCGAACGCAAACAAGCAGAGCAATTGCTAGCCGATTATAATCGCACCTTAGAACAACAGGTAGCAGAACGAACAGCAGCTTTACAGAAAAGCGGAGCAGATCTGCGCGCACGAGAACAGGAGCTACGACTGATTACCGACGCTCTCCCAGCTTGTATCTGTTATGTAGATACAGATCGGCGCTATCGATTCGCCAACCGAACTTATGAGGAATGGTATGGCTGTAGTCGAGATGAAATTCTGGGTAAGCAGGTTCGTGAAATCATGAGTGAGGCAGCTTATCAAATTATTGAACCGTACATCAATCAAGCGCTAGCAGGACAGATTATAACCTATGAGGCAGAAGTCCCTTTGCCGTTGGGCAAAAAGTATGTTGCTGTTACCTCCATCCCCGATTTCGATCTCAATGCTCAGGTGAGAGGATACTATGGTCTGATTACAGATATCAGCGAACAGCGAAACGCTGCACTGCGCGAACGCAAACGTGCAGAAGATGCATTAATTTTGGAAAAACGCAACCGTATGGCGCGAGAAATACACGATACACTAGCCCAAGCTTTTACTAGTATCATAGTTCACTTAGATGCCGCCTCCCAGCGCCTCAAGCTCGATCCAGATGCCGCCCAGTCACACCTGAAAACAGGGCGCGTTTTAGCGCGTTCTGGGCTTGCCGATGCTCGCCGCTCGGTAGAAGCACTCCGCCCGCAGATATTAGAAGAAGGGGATTTGTATAGCGCCCTTGAACGATTCATGACTCAGATGTTTTACCTTACACCCGTTCGGGTAGTTTGTACCACGATCGGCGAACTCTATGCTTTACCGAATGAAGTCGAAGTGAATCTGCTTCGCATCGGGCAAGAGGCGTTAACCAATGCTTTTAAGTATGCAAATGCGAGCGAAATCTGTGTTGAGTTGCGGTATGAGCCATCGCAGTTCGTCTTGCAGATCGAAGACAATGGTCAAGGGTTTAAAAGCAGCAGTCTGTCTATCGGTCGGGGCTTTGGGTTACTCGGAATGACCGAACGCGCCCAACGCATTGGAGCAGAATTGACGATTGTGAGTCACCTTGGACAAGGTACAGAAATTGTAGTCAGAGTACAAACGCCATGACACACCGCTTAACCGCTACACCTGACTCCTCTGCGATCCGCATCTTGATTGGCGATGACCATCCATTTATGCGAGAGGGTCTAACAGCCGTACTCGATTATAAACCGGATATGACCGTAGTTGGGCAAGCCTGCAACGGTTACGAAGCAGTAGAATTGTTCCGCCAACATCAACCCGATGTTACATTGATGGATTTGCGGATGCCTGAACTGAGTGGCGTTGACGCGATCGCTACCATCTGTGCTGAGTTTGCAGATGCTCGGATTATTGTCCTGACAACCTACGACGGTGACGAAGACATCTATCGGGGACTGCGAACAGGCGCAAAAGGCTATGTCTTAAAAGATGCAGAACCAGACGAACTACTGACAGCGATTCGGGCAGTTCACAACGGACAACAATATATCCCCCCTGCCGTGGGAGCAAAACTGGTGCAGAGGATGCGGAGTCCAGAACTGAGCGATCGCGAGTTAGAAGTGCTGCGCCTGATGGCAACAGGCAAGAGTAATTTAGAGATTAGTACTGCCTTAGCGATCGCTGAGGGAACGGTCAAATTCCATGTGAAAAATATTTTGAGCAAATTGGGAGTGAGCGATCGCACTCAAGCGATGATTGTTGCGCTCAAGCGCGGTATTATTACACTTTAAGAATTGAACTGCCCATGCCAATCTTGACGGTAGAAACCCTATGCTCTGAAGCAGCAATCTTTTCGGCAGCCGAGTTCCAGCATCCAGAACCCATTCTTTACGGTGTCACAGACGGTAAAGCTGTTGGAACGTATTTAGAGCAGAAGTTTAGACTTTATCTAAAAGGAAAATATGAGTTTTTGGAAGGTAATTCAGCAAGTGGAATCGACTTTCCTGGTTTGCTTGTTGACGTAAAAGTAACCAGCATTAGACAACCTCAGTCGTCATGTCCCTTTAAATCTGCACGACAAAAGATTTTTGGTCTTGGATATTCGCTGATTATTTTTGTTTACGACAAAGCAGACAACAGTACAAGCCGAACAGCAACTTTAAGTATTTTATACACAGTTTATGTAGCTGCTGAAAGAACAGCAGATTTCCAGATGACTCGTGGAGTTCGTAATATTTTGGACAATGAAGGCAATAAAGATGATTTGATTGCATTTATGCTGGATCGAAACCTGCCTGTTGATGAGATTGAAGCAGCAAACATTGTGGATGAAATATTTGCGAATCCTCCAATCCAAGGATTTTTAACAATTTCTAATGCTTTGCAATGGCGGCTTCAATATGGAAGAGTCATTGAGCGTGCTGGGCAAGAAGCAGGTGTAGTTGCTGTTTATAGGGCAATCTTATGATTCAGATTCCTGCAAAGCTGAAAGCGGAGTACGGAGACTTTCAAACTCCATCAGAGTTAGCTGAAAAAATTTGCCATAAACTATTAGAGCTTGATGTAATTCCTGATGTGATTGTTGAGCCAACCTGTGGTATTGGCAACTTTATTCAAGCTGCCGCAAATTCGTTTCCATCGGCAAGTAAAATCATTGGATTGGAAATAAATCAAGATTATATACAAGAAATTAGCAAAAACAATCAGCTTTTAAACGATCAAAGAATCCAAGTTCAGCAAGGAAATTTTTTTGAGTTTGATTGGTCATCATTAAGTGATGAGTTTAATGGAAAAATCTTGATACTAGGAAACTTCCCTTGGGTTACTAACTCTCAACAAGGTTTAATAGGTAGCGAAAATTTGCCCCAAAAAAACAATTTTCAGAATCACAAAGGTTTAGAGGCAATCACAGGTAAGAGTAATTTTGATATTTCTGAGTGGATGTTAATTCATTCAATTCAGTGGTTGCAAAAGCATGAAGCTTATCTGGCAATGCTATGCAAAACTTCTGTTTCAAGAAAATTATTGAATTACATTCATTCCCAAAGTTTAAATCTTGCTTACTGTGCAACTTACAAAATAGATGCCAAAAAATATTTTAATGCAACTGTTGATGCTTGTCTTCTATTTTGCAAATTTGACTTAGATTCGCAAAACTATTTTTGTGATGTGTTTAATAATCTTAACTCCAATAATTATTACCGAATAGGTTATCGTAACAACACTCAAATTAGAGATGTAATATCTTTCGATAAGCTACAAGATTTACATAGTCCGAAGATGGGATTAAAATGGCGATCTGGCATTAAGCATGATTCTTCTGTTGTCATGGAACTTTCTAAAGTTAATGATATTTTTACCAATGGGCTAGGAGAAGTTGTCGATATTGAGGAAACTTATCTGTTTCCTTTGGCTAAAGGTTCTGATGTCGCTCAGAATCGGACAAAAAGCCTTAATCGATATGTTTTAGTTACTCAAAGATGTATTGGTGAAACAACTGAGTATATCAGAGAATTAGCTCCTAAAACTTGGAAATATTTAGAGACTCATTCAGAATATTTAGATAGTAGAAAAAGCAAAATTTATAAAAACAGTTTCCGTTTTTCTATATTTGGAGTTGGCTCATATACATTCGCTCCCTGGAAGATTGCAATTTGTGGATTTTATAAAAAACTAGATTTTAGGCTAGTTGGAAAAATGGATGATAAAGCTATTGTCTTTGATGATACTGTCTATTTTCTAAGTTTTGATGACGAACAAGTTGCTAGCCAAATATTTGCACTTTTGACTTCTACACTAGCAATAGAGTTCTACTCTTCTCTAATTTTTTGGGATGAAAAGCGTCCAATTAAGTCTAGTATCTTGAACACCTTAAATTTGTCTGCTTTAGCAAAAAGACTATCTATAGATTTGTAATGATTTTTATTATTACAAATCATTGACCGCACTTTCCGGCAATTTTCTCAGATACCTGCTCTTGAGGATAGGTTGTTTCTAGCCCTAAGAGTAAGTTGATTCCTATCCCTGTTACTAGTGCAAAAACTCCCCGCAGGGGATGCGACAAAGTGGGGTCAATTTTCATATTCTTAGAATCAAGAAACGATATTCAATTTCTTACTGTTATTTCTAGCATTTTCATCGCTAAGATGCTATCCACAGACCGCATAAAACAACAATGAGTCAGACAAGCGATCACGACAGGCTGCTCATGCCAATTTCAGAACATGACCATACCCAAGGAACAATCGATGCATCAGTCGTTTTAGTGGAATACGGTGACTATCAATGTCTTTCCTGTAGTGAGGTTCACAGGATGATTCAAGAGATTCAGCAACAAATCCAATTGTGCTTTGTATTCCGCCATTTCCCGCGCATACATCTTCATCCCCAAGCACAAAAGGCAGCAGAAGCAGCAGAAGCCGCCGCCGCACAAAATAAATTTTGGCAGATGCACAATCTCTTATTTGCAAATCAATCCGCACTTGACGACGGCTATTTTCTAGAGTGTGCCAATCAGATACAGCTTGACATTGCTCGATTCCTTCGGGATATGACAGACCATGTTCATACTGAACGGGTCACTCAAAACATTCAAGGTGGCATACAAAGCGGTGTCATTAGTACACCAGCCTTATTTGTCAACGGAGTTCGCTATAGGGATGCATGGGATACACAGAGACTACTCGCAGCGATTCTCTAGGGAAATGGCTACGCCAACACGTCAGCTAGAAATTCTGAATCTATTTGATAGGTGTGGGATATCTGCTAAGACTACTGCTCAAGCTATCTCAAAACTGTTTTTGTTTGAGGTTGAGGTTGAATGAACCAAATGAACTCTCTGGAAATAATCAAGAAAGCTTACATTTACTTAGGAGAAAAAGATATTTCTAATTATTTTTGCCTGATGTCTCCTAATGTCGAGTTTTATCAAACGGAAGAACTCCCTTGGGGTGGTCAGTATCGTGGTTTTGATGAGATTAAAGATTTTTTATCAAAGATTTTTCCACTGATTGATTCTTCAGTCGAGATATCTTACTACATTCACGCAGGCGAGCAAACTGTTGCGATCGGCAAGACGAGTGGCATAGCAAAACTAACTGGGAAATCATTCAGTTGTAACTTGGCTCACATTTGGACAGTCAAGGAAGAAAAAATTGTTCGATTAGAAGTTTACATCGACACTGATGCAATGAAAACCGCACTGACATTAGCCTAACAAGTTGGTTCAATTCGTCTTATTTAGGACTTACGCAAAAATCGCCCAAAAGCTTAATTTGTCGAACCGCCTTCGCGTAGCGTCTTGTAGAGAAGACGCCAAGAACGCCAACGCGCAGCGCGTCTCGCAGAGAATAATTCGTAGAGTGTGCGTAAGTCCTATTATTTATAAAATATTTCACAGGTTTTAACAGGAGGTTCACAGATGAAGATTTTTGTCGCAGGGGCGACGGGAGTGATTGGTCGTCCGCTAATCGCGCAATTGCTTGCCAAAGGTCATGATGTAGTTGCATTGACCCGTTCTTCAGAAAACACGCAAACTTTAGCCGAACAAGGTGTGGAACCTGCGATCGCAGATGTATTTGATGTAGATGCAGTCAAAGCGGCTCTCGTTCGCGCTCAACCAGAAGTGGTGATTGAACAACTCACAGCTTTACCCAAAACCTACACTGGCGAATCAATGAGTGCTGCTGCACCACTCAACCATCGTATTCGTCTAGAAGGCGGTGCTAATGTGTTAGCAGCAGCACAAGCAGCAGGCGTGCGTCGATATTTGAGGCAGTCGATCGCATTTTGGGGGATTCCTGGTACGGGATTAGCAGACGAAGAAACACCGATATCCTTGGATGCTTCGCCCGCAGTTGCAGCAGATGCACATACAGTGACCGAAATCGAGCATCGCCTCCTCAAAACGTCAAATCTAGAAGGGATTGTCCTACGCTATGGCTTCTTCTACGGGCCTGGCACTTGGTTTACTACTGATGGCGACGTTGCAAACCAAGTACGACAGCAACAATTCCCAATTGTGGGGAATGGGGAAGGCGTATGGTCATGGTTACACGTTGAGGATGCAGCGATCGCTACAGTTGCGGCAGCAGAGCGAGGTAATCCCGGCATTTACTTAATTACGGACGATCGCCCCTTAGAAGTGCGCGAGTGGCTCTCAGCTTTTGCTCGTTGGTTGAATGCGCCACCACCTTCCCAGATATCAGTTCAAGAGGCTCTAGAAATAGGTGGTGCGGATGCTGTTTACTACGGTACTCAAATGCGCGGCGCATCAAACGCCAAGGCAAAACGCCAACTGAATTTTCAGCCGCGACCTTTGGAATGGCTGGTTGGAAATGCTGTGGCTCATACCAATTCGCAATGGGCTTCGCTACGCTAACGCAATTACTTTTTGTAATGGGGATTTTACCCCAAGGTAGAAGAAAAATGAAGATTGCTCAATATGGAACAGTGATCGCAGTTCTTCATGCGATCGCCAACGGACTGCATGGTTTAGCACATATAGAAATCCCAGTTGCCCTATCTTTGCTTCAGAGTTTATTTGTGGGGATTGTGATTTTTCTAACTCCCATCATTGCCGCCGTTTTACTTTGGACGCAGTTTTACCACATCGGTAGCTGGCTATTGGTGAGTTCAATAGGTGGATCGCTGCTTTTTGGAATTTACAATCATTTCATCGTAATTAGCCCCGATCATGTGTCTCAAGTTGCCTTTGCAGGTTGGGGAATGCTATTCCAAGTCACAGCTATCCTGATATTAATTGTGGATGGATTTGGCTGTTGGGTTGGTATATGGGCATTGAAAACGACAACTCAGCAACAACAAGTCTTATGAGTTTTTTCAAGTTCATATTTATTTATCATCAGGGTTGATCTAATATGTTCGATCTCGAACAAACTATTAAAGACCGACACTCAACACGCAAATTTTTATCTCAACCAGTACCACGAGCTTTGCTCGATGAAGCCCTCGCTTTAGCGCAGTGTGCGCCGTCAAATTCAAACATCCAGCCGTGGCGGATGGTGTTTGCTGTTGGTGTCCGTCGCGATCGCCTCCAAAAGGCTTTGCTAAACCAAGCCAAGCAACAACAGCCCAACATCCCGCCACTTCCAGAAGCCTTCCGGCATTACCGCCAGGAACTAGGCGTACAAGTCTACGGGGCGATGGGGATTACTCGTGACGATAAAGCAAATAGAGAACTGGCAGTTCTCCGTAACTACGAATTTTTTGGCGCACCAGTGGTTGGTATTGTTTGTATGCATCAAGACCTCGGTGTTGCGGATGCTTTGAGTGTGGGGATGTATCTACAAACACTAGTTTTGTGCCTAACTGCTCGTGGTCTTGGCACTTGCGTAGAGGTTTCGCTAGCAGGTTATCCCGAAATCATCCGTAACGAATTAAATATCCCACCGGAATTATTGATTATTTGTGGTTTAGCCGTTGGCTATTCCGATCCTGATTTTCCTGCGAATCATCTACATATCAGCCGTGAGGCTGTTGAGAAAAACGTTGCGTTTCTCGACCATTGAAGGCTATTTTTCTTATTTATTTAGAAGATTTTGACATGGATAATACAATGGCTCCAACCAATTCACCTGTTGTAATGTCTCCCGAAGTTACATTGGTTCCTAATAACTCACTATTGACCGAGACACCAGAGGAAGGACGACAACTGGCAGTAAAAATGGCCCGGCTAATTATTAAACTGACTCAGCCTGATGAAGAAAAACGCAAACAGTTACGAGATGTATATGGTAACGATGCCATGATGCTAATTGCCGTTGGACAAACGGTTGCAACAGAGTTTGCCACGATCGCCGCAGCTAATAATTACTGGCGTAAGTAATATCTCGAAAGCGTCAAATCAGTAATTTGCAAGAGAGGTGATTTCAATGACACCCAAAGTAGAAACCCTAGCCAAACTCTACCTAGAAGGAGAATCTGTCGAAATCTCAGACATCGCTCAATTAGAACTCTGTAACTGGCTGATGAGCGAGTTCCAACAACTTCCGATTAATCCGATGTTCTCCAACTATATGCGCTATCGTACTGCGGCCCAAATGTGTGCGGATATTGCCCAACAGCAGCTTTGGGTGTCGGCTGATAGTTACGATAGCGAGATTTATCCGAATCCGTTTTATGGTTTTGCGTTCCTAGCAATTCACGATTATTACCACTGTGTAGCAAATGCTGACTTTAGCCTTGAAGGAGAAATCACTGCTTACCGCACACTTGCAAATCGAGTCCCCAGTTTAGAGATTCAAAAAATTATCTACTCTGAAATTGTGCTGAAATCGTCTGCTCACATTTACTTGGGTCATTCACCTACATCCAAACTCGTGTTTCCCTAAACGTTTACATATTGGGAGTAGAACTTATGGCTTCAACAATGACTAGCAAAAGTTGATCGCAATCAAGAATTTTGCCGATAAAGTGACTCAACCAGCCTGGAAGTCAAGCGAGCGTGGTATCAGGTATCTGACAATGATCGCATGATTTCATCAGAATTAGAGCGTTTTATGGGGAAGCGTATCCAGGCAACCGTCATTTCCCCCTGCCCCCTTCCTGCTAGACAAGAGCATTAGGCTAATAGTTTGTCCCTTAAATTTAGGACTTACGCACACTCTACGAATTCTTCTCTACGAGACGCTGCGCGTTGGCGGTTCGACAAATTAAGCTTTTGGGCGATTTTTGCGTAAGTCCTAAAATTTAGTAATCTGTTCTGATTTTGGAGGAATGCATTATGAAAGTTTTGATTAGAGCGATCGTCAGTTTTTTCGTATTCATTGTAGATGTAGTGTACGGAAATCGTTCCTACGCCCGGTTTTATATGTTGGAAACCATCGCCCGCGTTCCTTACTTTTCTTATCTATCGGTGCTGCATTTTTACGAGACATTGGGTTACTGGCGCAAAGCTGACTTGTTGAAAGTTCACTTTGCTGAAACCTGGAACGAATTACATCATCTGTTGATCATGGAATCACTGGGGGGCGATCGCCTCTGGATCGATCGCTTCATTGCTCAACACGTTGCTGTAGCTTACTACTGGGTGGTTGTGCCGATTTACATGTTGTTTCCCTCTTACGCCTACTATCTGATGGAACTGATTGAAGGTCATGCCTACCACACCTATGACGAATATTTGCAAACCAATGAAGCCCAACTGAAAGCTCAAAAAGCGCCCCAGGTTGCAATCAACTTCTACCGCGATGGCGATCTCTATATGTTTGATGAAGTTCAGACTGCACCAGGTCATGAATTTCGCCGTCCCAAGGTAGATAATTTATACGACGTGTTTGTGAACATCCGTGATGACGAATGCGAACATGTGAAAACTATGGTGGCACTCCAGAAACCACAAGCGCGGCTAACATTCAAAAGTCCCCATACGGTTTTTGAAGTCACAAAAGTTTTATCGAGCGAAGCAGAAGTTTGACCAAATAATTACTAATTCCTAATACTCCCTCCGCGAGAAGCAAGCTACATAATTAAAAGTACAAGCTCCTGACTTTAGTTTTGCAGACAAATTTATTATACGCTTTCTCAACTGGTATATAAGTAAGTTGCACGTTGCTGCTCGACGAGATCCAGTGGTGGCCATTGCATTTTTGAAGGTGACAAACTTGACGGCTTCCCCCAAAAGCCTGATACACCCTATAATTTCTCTGAGGGTACTATTGGGTAACATTTTACAGGTTGGCATTCCTAGAGTAGTCAACTACAAAAGGAACAGCAATGCACAAATGTATTCTAATCAATTGTGACTTTCACGACGAGTAGATTAAGTTGTTGCAGAATTTGCAGCTTTTACCCATTAGACGTTAAGCATTTTATCCAATTTCTAATCGACGGTATCGAATATGAACTACACACTCAAAAATAAACGCGCACTCGTCACTGGAGGAAGTCGCGGTATCGGGGCCGCCATCGTTAAGCGTTTGGCAACTGAAGGTGCTGATGTCGCTTTCACCTATATCAGCTCGCCCGATCGCGCCAAGGAAATCACGCAGGCGGTGCAGGCGCTTGGTGTTCAGGCTTTGGACATCCAAGCCAACAGCGCTGAAGCTAGTGAGGTGGTGGCTGCTGTTGAACAGACAGTAGAGAAATTGGGTGGCATTGATATCCTTGTGAATAATGCAGGTGTAGTGCAGATGGCTCCTATTGATAATTTCACGCTTGCGGACTTTGATCGCACCTTTGCCATTAATGTGCGTGCCGTATTTGTGGCGACCCAAGCCGCAGTCAAGCATATGCAAGAAGGCGGACGCATCATCAACATTGGCAGCACCAACGCCGAACGTATGCCATTTGCCGGCGGCTCTGTTTATGCCATGAGCAAATCTGCTTTGCAAGGGCTTGTGCAAGGGCTGGCGCGTGACCTCGGCCCACGTGGAATTACGATCAATAACGTGCAGCCTGGGCCGATCGCTACGGATATGAATCCCCCAGAGGGTGAGTTTGCCGAGATGCTCAAAAAGCAGCTAGCACTGCCCCGCTACGGCACTGTTGAGGAGGTTGCAGGGATGGTCGCTTATCTAGCTGGGTCTGAGGCAGCTTACATCACTGGTGCAAACCTAATGATTGATGGAGGGTTCAGCGCCTAACTGCCGCAGGTGTAGCGAATTGCAAACATCAACCCTCAAAACCGCGTATCCTCAGCAATGAGTGGATACACTAACTGCAAGTATACTGTAACCCATAGTCAGAGATATTTTTAGCTTCCTGAATCAAATCAGTAGTTCGCTACAAGTGAGGAATAATGCGTATATTCATCTAAAATTGTCAATGACTATATCCAGTGTATTTCCAGTATGGAGAATCCCAAGGAGGTATCTTTGTCAAAGATTTACTTTTATTTATATATCTGGTTAAAACAGCACCGTATAGCCGTTGGAGGAGTCCTGCTTGTGATCGCAATCACAGGCTGTAATGCCTCTGTTAAATCGCAGCCACCTGCTAATACCCCATCGGTTGCAAATCTCATCGCGTCCAGTCCGACCCCAGCATCGGTCTCTCCTACACAAAGCGCTGCTAATACCAAGCCGCCTGAGCAGCAAGCAGTCCAAGTCATTCGTGACTATTATAGTGCGATCGCACGTCAAGACTACAAACAAGCTTATTCAGCTTGGGAGGGAAATGGCGCTGCTAGCAAGCAATCGTTTGAGCAGTTCAAGCAGGGTTTTGCCAACACCACATCCGTTGCTGTAGAAGTTGGAAAACCCGGTAGACCAGACCCAGGTGCAGGCTCAATCTACATTGAGATTCCGGTTACTGTGACTGCGATCGCCACCAATGGAACCCCGCAGCGATTTCGCGGCAGCTATGTGCTGCGACGAGTCAATGATGTTCCTGGCTCCACTCCAGAGCAGCGTAGATGGCATCTCTACTCGGCGAAAATTACTCCAGTCAAGTAGCCTGCGGCAAAACGCTGGTTTTCCAAGATTCAAGGCTAAAACCAGCGTTGCTTCAACCCCAAGAAAATCATAGAGGTTGATTTAAAATGATTACTTTATATACTGCCCTTTCTCTATGGGGGCTACCCAGTATTAGCCCAGCCTGTATGGAGCTTGAAACCTGGCTTCGCATGGCAAAGCTGCCTTACAACACGGTCTTGATCACAGCAGACAATTTTGAGCTAGCTCCCAAGGGTAAGGTTCCTTTTATTGACTATCAGGGAAAACTGGTGGGTGATGCAGCCTTAATCATCGAGATGCTCAAGCAAAAAGAAGCAATTAATCTGGATGCTGGTTTGACTCCCGTTGAGCGCTCAATTTCTCTAGCGTTCCGCCGCACCATCAAAGAGAACACCTTTTGGGGAATACCCTACATTCGCTACAACATAGAAAAAAACTGGCAACACTTTCGAGCAGTGTTAGCGCAGGCGCTATTCCCTGAGACTCCAATAGAATCATCAGAACCGTTTGCTGAAGAGTTTCGTAAAACGGTGCTCTCTCAAATGCATGGTCATGGAATAGGTCGTCATAGCAGTGAGCAAATCATTCAGATTATCTGTGCTGATTTTCAAGCTCTCTCAGACTTTCTGGCAGACAAACTGTTTTTTATAGGAGAGCAACCCACAACCTTAGATGCAACTGTCTATGGCTACATTGGTAATTTCATTAAGCCACCCTATAGCAGCCCAATTGTTGACTATGCTCTCCAACGGGCAAATCTCTGCGATCACTATGAGCGAATGACTCAGCAGTTTTTCAGCGAACGGTCTTTAAACCAATCAATTCCCGTTCATTCCTGACTAAATTAATCTATCAAAGACAAGTTTAATACCAGAATCTTGCTACTGCGACGGTAATTGGCGATCGCCTAGATTTGCTTGAACAGGTGTACCTAGCGGGGTATAAAACTATGGTAAAAATCCTTTTCTACTCAAATGTAAGGAAATAGAAGCTCAAAACAACCTTGGGCATGGATATTTTACGATGTAAAACACCTTCAATGGTACGTAAAGAAATTTATGTTTATTTGCTTGCTTATAATCTACTTCGTAGCTTAATATGGAAGGTTGGCATTACTTATAATACCCCTCCTTTACATTTATCATTGCAAGGTACTCGCCATCATTTAAATAACTTTATTCCCAAATTAGAGGCTGCTGACTCTCAAAAACGCCTCAGTCTTTATTGCACTTTACTTAAAGTTATTGCTCACAAGGCTGTTCCAGAACGCCCAGGTCGAAGTGAACCACGAGTTCGTCAAGTCGCTTCTCGAAATTAAAAATTAAAAATATAAAATTAAAAATTGCAAT
>NZ_CAXTNP010000205.1:0-14385 GCF_964245575.1 uncultured Nostoc sp.
TCGGTGGTGCTGGCAACGATCGCTTCGTTGGCGGTAGTGGGACTGATATTCTCACTGGAGGATCGGGTAACGATCGTTTCCAGTACAACTCAGTTTCAGATAGTCCTGCTGGTTTTTCACGGGATGTTATCACTGACTTTTTTGGAAACGGTAACTTGCCAGGTGACCTAATCGATCTATCTAACATCGACGCCAACTCCACTATAGGGGGCAACCAAACCTTCACTTTCATTGGATCTGGCGCATTCACCGCAGCCGGTCAGGTTCGTTATTCAGGAGGTATTCTTCAAGCTAACACTGATGGAAATCTATCGGCTAACTTGGAGATTCGACTGGCAGGAACACCACAATTAGTAGCAAGCGACATTGTGCTTTAATTTAATAGACCTGCCTTGAAAATAAAGCACGAGGTAGAATTCTAATAATTTAACAGTCGTAGGGAGAGGTAAGCTTAACTTGCCTCTTCCTTTTATAGTGATTATTATTACACAAATTTATTTCTGTATTTAGGCGAATTGACAAAATGCACTCGTCTTTAACCTGTCAAGGATGGTATTGCTGTAATCAAGCACAGTTATACCAATTCGCTTTTTCGCCCATTCGCCATTGAGAAATTTAGATGCACCAAGGCAATCTCTGCTTACATCTGTTGCCTTATTTTAGAGAATTGGTATTAAATACCAAGAAAGTAGGACTTACGCACTGTACAAATGCATCGTGATATGCATTAGCAAAAGTAGGTTGTTTCAGGCTTTTCTTAATTATCCTGCGCTCATAAATAGATCATGCTGTAGGGGCACAGCATTGCTGTGCCCTTACGAAAGATGTGGTTGTTAAATTTATCCATATTTGGTATTTATTGTTAATGCGTAAGTTCTAGAAAGGGTATTTAACCAAAAAAGTAGTTCATATTAGCTTCATATTTAAGATTAAGATTGTTAATCTCCTTAATTAGTAACAGAAGCAAATCTAAAAAATAGAGAATTACCAATGCTTCCTAAGGCTTGATCGCGCCGCGTATGCATGAGAAAATCAGGTAATACAATCGCAACACTGGCGATGATGCCAGAGAATGAAAAAAGATGTCAGAGAATTTGATCAGCCAAATTGTAACGTAATAGTGTAGCGATCGCACAGATAAACAAAGATTTTAACTTATTGGCAATTACTCAGTTATATATAACTATATAAACCACCAAATAAATCTCAATAGGCAAAACAAACTCTATCTAAACAAAGGGTTCAGATTTTGCTCTGGCGAAAATAATAAAATAAGGTTAATTAATTTTTATTATAGATATAAAAAAGTAGCTTTGAGAGTAATATCATAGTATTGTAATTTTGAAGAAAATCAAAATGTTCTAAAACCTATGCAATTTCGTAGCAGGAAATCTGCTTTTTTCCTAGCAGCCTACTATAATTAGTGAAAACATCAGGTACAAGAATATAACATCACTCTAAGCGCAATTTGGATGCCAACATCATCAATAGATCCAGTGCTTTTAAAATCTTCAGGCTTAACAGCAAACACCTGTTGCAATTAGGTATGGTTCAGTTATCTCTTCCCACTGATTATTTCTTTGCGTTTTTTTCTCGGCGTTGCTGAATGAAAGTGTGAAATTCAAAAATTAAATACTTGAAACTGTTTCCTTGCGCCTTTGGGGAAACCAAATTCATACTCTTAATCAGCAACACCGTTTTCTGATGGGCAAGTGAGGTGGTTATTTTACCCTCTAAATTCAGGAGAAACTCACTAATGGCAATTATCAACGGTACCATTTTCAATGACAACAATACCATCAACGGTTCCCCGCTAATTTTGCGCCCTGCCGTTGATGGGGGTGCTAGTAGCGATATCCTCAACGGCAATACCGGCGATGATATCCTAAATGGGGGTGCTGGCAGCGATATCCTCAACGGCAATGCCGGTGACGATAGCCTAAATGGGGGTGCTGGTAGCGATATCCTCAATGGCAATGTCGGCAACGATATCTTAAATGGGGATGCTGGCGGCGATAGTCTCAATGGAGGTGTCGGTAGTGATACCTTAAATGGAGGTGCTGGTAGCGATACCTTAAATGGAGGTGCTGGCAACGATATCCTCACTGGCGGTGCTGGGACTGATTCTCTCACTGGCGGTGCTGGTAACGATATTTTCGATTTCAACTCAGTTTCAGATAGTCCTACTGGTTTGTCACGTGATGTTATCACTGACTTCGTTGGAAACGGTATCTTTACAGGTGATCAAATCAATCTATCTACCATTGACGCTAACTCCACTGTAGGGGGCAACCAAGCCTTCACTTTTATTGGGACTCGCGCATTCTCGGCAGCCGGTCAGGTTCGTTATTCAGGAGGCATTCTTCAAGCTAGCACTGATCGGGATCTGTCGGCTGAGTTTGAGATTGCGCTGACAGGAACACCATCACTAGTGGCAAACGACATTATTCTTTAATATATAGCAAGGGACTCGGAACTGGGGACTGGGTGAAAAGTCTTTTTGTGTCTAAGTTTTATCATCTGTTGATGTCCTAATCACCAAGGCTGTTGCTACACCTCTAGCAAAAGTCCCTAACACCCCACTTTTAAGAGCAAGCACTTAAAAGTGGGATTCTTATTTTTGATTTATGTTAAGAGGTCTAATCTGTAGTAGCGAACTCTATGTGCCAAAGACTTTTAAAACATCTTCTAAGGTTCGATCGCGCCACGTATACATGAGAAAATCAGGTAATACAATCGCAATACAAGCGATGAGGCACGGAAGGAAAAAAAATGTCAGAGAATTTGAGAAGCCAAATTGTGACGCAAGGGGTGCAGCGATCGCCTAATCGAGCTATGCTGCGTGCAGTTGGTTTTAAAGATGAAGATTTCAATAAAGCCATAGTAGGTATTGCCAACGGCTACAGTACGATCACTCCCTGTAATATGGGGATAAATCAACTGGCGCAAAGGGCAGAGGTTGGTATAAAATCTGCCGGGGCGATGCCGCAGGTGTTTGGCACAATTACCATCAGCGATGGGATTTCGATGGGAACTGAAGGAATGAAATATTCCCTAGTGTCGCGGGAAGTTATTGCCGATTCCATTGAAACCGCCTGTACTGGACAAAGTATGGATGGTGTGCTAACGATTGGCGGTTGTGATAAAAATATGCCAGGGGCAATGCTGGCGATCGCCCGGATGAATATCCCTGCTATCTTTGTTTACGGTGGCACAATTAAACCCGGTCACTACAACGGACGCGATTTAACTGTTGTCAGTTCTTTTGAAGCTGTTGGTCAATACAGTGCTGGAAAAATTGACGAAAAAGAATTATTAGAAGTTGAGGGTCGGGCTTGTCCTGGCGCTGGTTCCTGTGGGGGGATGTTCACGGCTAACACCATGTCTTCAGCATTTGAAGCACTGGGGATGAGTTTGCCCTATTCTTCGACAATGGCGGCGGAAGATGCCGAAAAAGCCGACAGTACGGAAAAATCAGCATTTGTGTTAGTCGAAGCTATTCGCAAACAGATATTGCCCCGCCAAATTATCACCCGCAAATCTATAGAGAATGCCATTTCTGTGATTATGGCGGTGGGTGGTTCGACCAATGCAGTGTTGCATTTCTTAGCGATCGCCCGCGCTGCTGATGTAGAGTTAACGCTGGATGACTTTGAAACCATCCGCGCCCGTGTTCCCGTTTTGTGTGATTTAAAACCAAGCGGTAAATATGTAGCTACAGATTTGCACAAAGCTGGTGGGATTCCCCAAGTAATGAAGATGCTACTTGTGCATGATTTATTACATGGTGATAGCCTCACCATCACTGGTCAAACGATCGCAGAGATATTGGCAGATATCCCAGAAGAACCATCCGCCAATCAAGATGTAATTCGGACTTGGAATAACCCGATGTATCCTCAAGGACACTTAGCTATCCTCAGAGGTAATTTGGCAACGGAAGGGGCTGTCGCCAAAATTACCGGCGTGAAAAAACCAGTAATTACCGGCCCCGCACGAGTGTTTGAATCGGAAGAAGCTTCTTTAGATGCAATTTTGGCCGGTAAGATTCAAGCTGGTGATATTCTAGTCATCCGCTACGAAGGGCCTAAGGGTGGGCCTGGGATGCGAGAAATGTTGGCTCCCACCTCAGCAATTATCGGTGCTGGTTTGGGTGATGCGGTGGGATTAATTACCGACGGGCGCTTTTCTGGGGGTACTTACGGCATGGTGGTTGGTCATGTTGCTCCAGAAGCAGCCGTTGGTGGTGCGATCGCTCTTGTAGAAGAAGGCGATAGTATTACTATTGATGCACCCGCTCGTTTATTGCAATTGAATATATCCGAAGAAGAATTGGCCCACCGTCGTACCAACTGGCAGCCTCCCGCTCCCCGTTACACTAAAGGTGTGTTGGCGAAATATGCCAAATTGGTATCTTCTAGCAGTATTGGTGCTGTGACAGATTTGGACTTGTTTTAATTAATCTGACGTAATAGACATCTCCCAAAAAGAATGTAGAGACGTAGCAGTGCTACGTCTTTTTGATTTCTAGTAATTTTTACTTAAATTTTATGAGTTTTTGCAAAAATATTGATGAAGTTTCAGGAAATTTACATAGCAGTTATGATGTCAATAGAGAAATCACGGAAATATAGTTGACTGTCAACTGCTTAAAACTGAAAAGGGTACAAAATGAGTTCTGAATCTAACGTCAAGTTAACGATCGCTCTTTCTAATCCAGACTTAGATGCAGATGAGCAAGAACGCGAAACAGGGAATCTGCTGCGAGAAATCAAAGACTTAGATGTAGAAAGTGCTGAACTTGTAGCAGTTACAGAAACTCCTCTAGGATCAAAGGCGTTTGGAGGTTTTCTGCTGGGAGTGTTGCAGACAGAGGTAAGCCTTGCCAATTTTAAGAAATTGTTGGGATTTTTGGGCGATCGCTTGGGTAACAAAAGCATTGAATTGGAAGTCGAGGCTAATGGTAAGAAACTCAAGGTGAAAGCCAGCAGTCGTGAAGAATTAGCCGCCGCCATTGAACAAGCACAAAAGTTTGTCGCAGGTAACTAGCCGATAAATTTCACAAATAAAGGAGAATAGCGACATGGCGAAGCTAGCGCTGCTAATTGGTGTAAGCGAGTATGGAGCAGATATTACCTCATTGCTTGCAGCGACAAAAGATGTGGAGGCAATGCAGCGAGTTTTACTAAACCCAGAAATGGGAGGATTTGCCGAGACGGATGTTACAGCGCTAAAAAATCCCGATAGGCAGGAAGTGGAAGATGCGATATACAGCCTTTTTGCCAATCGCCAAAGAGAAGACCTGTTGCTGTTTTACTTTTCTGGTCATGGAATAAAAGATGAAAGCTGCAAGCTTTACTTGTCAAACTGTAATACTCGTAAAGAGAATGGGAGGCTAGTTAAGCACTCAGCGCTAGCAGCTAGTGTTCTGAACGAAAATATGAATGAAAGCAAATCTGAGAGACAGGTGGTGATTTTGGATTGCTGCTTTAGTGGGGCAATTGCTCGGGATATGATTCCAAGAGATGGCAGCACGGTGAATTTGCAGGAAGAGCTAGGCGGAAAAGGACGAGCAATTCTGACTTCTTCCACATCCACTCAGTATGCATTTGAACAGGAAGGTTTAGAACTTTCAATTTACACACGCTATCTAGTCGAAGGGATTGAAAAAGGAGCAGCCGATAAAGACGGAGATGGACGGATTTCTGTTGATGAACTGCATGAATATGCCAGTATTAAAGTCAAGCAAGAAGCCCCAGCAATGACACCGAAAATCTACCCAGTGGAAGAAGGTTATAAAATTTACATAGCTAAAGCACCAAAAGGAGATCCAAAGCTTATTTATCGCAAACTAGTTCAAGAATTGGCAAAAGAAGGCAGTGGCGAAATTCATGAACTTGATCGTATTACATTAGAAGTAAAACAAGAGAGTCTGCAACTAACGCTTGAGGACACTAAATCAATTGAAGCAGAGGTTTTAAAACCTTACCAAGAGTATAAAAGGAAATTGCAGAAGTATGAGGATGCGTTCTACAAGGCGAGAGAATCAGATTCTAATCTTAGTGATAAAACTCGTACTAAGTTGAAACGTCTTCAGGAACTTTTAGTACTTAGGGATGAAGATATAAAACCAATCGAAGATCGAATTCGTAACAGAGAAGATTCAACAACTCTCGGCGACAAAGATAAAGATATAGCAAAAAGAGAAGATATCGTAATTCGCAAACAGTCAAATGCCCGGACTCAGATAAATACTCGATCTACCCGAAATAACAATTTTCTACAATACATAGTAGCCAGCGTTATCGGAGTAATTGGAGTAGGTATTGGCGTTGGCAGTACTGTATTCTACTTTTTTAGAACCGAAGATAAATCTCAACCTGTAGTTCACCCTATAGTAAATTCCTGTGCTAAAGAGACCTATAGTTTTAATGACAGAATTAGCTTGGGTGAAGAAATTTTATTAAGACAAGATATAAAGGCAGATAAAGAAGCTGGAGTTAAAGCATTTTTAGAAGGTAATTGTCAGCTTGCTGCTGATAAGTTAAATTCATATCGCACAATTAACCGCACAGACCCAGAAGCATTAATTTACTTGAATAATGTTAAAGCTCGTCAGCAAAAAGAGCAACTTAAAATTGCCGTCAGTGTACCCATTGGTACAAATCCAAATGTAGCAAAAGAGATCCTACGCGGTGTGGCTCAAGCTCAAGATGAGGTGAATAACAGTGGCGGTATCAATGGCAAAGCTTTACAGGTAGTGATCGCTAATGATGATAATGATCCAAGTGAATCTGTACAGCTTGCCACTCGGTTTGGCAAAGATGCCAACATCTTAGCTGTCGTGGGACATAATTCTAGTAATGCTTCTCTCTCAGCAGCCCCAGTCTATCAAAAAGACGGGTTAGTGATGATCTCTCCCACCAGTTTTGCCCAAAACCTTACCAGTGTTGGCAATTATATCTTCCGCACTGCTCCTAGTGTTAAATCCATAGCAGATAGCGTCTCTAATTACGCCATTAAAATAGCGGGTAAAACCAATTTTCTTATCTGTGTTGATTACCAAGGGATAGATAATCAGTCGTTTAACAATGAGTTTGTTGAAGCGATAAAAACTGCTGGCGGTCAGATTAATTCTACAGAGTGCGATATTTCTGCCCGTGACTTTAACCCTAGTGTTGTCATTTCTCAAGCTGTACGTAGCAATGCTAATGCATTGGTGTTAGGTCTTTATATAGACAAAATAAAACAAGGTCTAGCGGTGGCAGAATCTAATCAAGGGCAGTTGACTGTATTTGGTAGTCCTACACTTTTGACTGACGAAACCTTAAAGAATGGCAGAGGTATCAACGGACTGATAATCTCTGCACCTTGGTATCCCGCAGCTTTTCCTAATAACATCTTTCCGCAAAAAGCCCAAAAACTTTGGGGTGCAACTGTCAATTGGCGAACAGCTACGGCTTATGATGCAACTTTAGCGATCATCGCAGGTTTACAACGAACCAACAAACGCGATGAATTGCAAAAGGTGTTGCACAGTCCAGGTTTTTTAGTCGATGGTGCAACGGGAAAGATTCAGTTTTTAGCATCAGGCGATCGCAAAGACAATTCCATATTCTTAGTCAAAGTTCAACAAAAACCTGGCACTGATAAATCCGAATTTGTGCCAATTAAACCTTAATTTTAAATCTTTACTTAATAGCGATCGCACTTACTCATTCTTATATTTGCAAATAGCGATCGCACCTAGTTTTTCATTTATAACAACTCGATCAACTCATCAACACTTAACCCAACCTGTCTAATAATTGCGCGTAAAGTTCCTTTGTCTAATTCTTGATGATTTGGAACTACCACTTCAGCAAATGGCTCATCTCGACGTAAAATAATGTGGCTTCCACGTTGTCGTCAAATATAAAAACCAGCCTTTCCCAAAGCTTTAATGCATCCTTGACAAGAAATTATTGGCAACTTGCTCATACATCGACCAAAACTGTTTCCAAGTTATCTTCTGGAATAGGACGACCTTCTTCTTTTAAGACTTCAATATATAATTCAATAGCTTCCTTGATATTGCCAATAGCTTCTCTTTTCGTTTTTCCTTGGCTGATACAAGCAGGTAAACTAGAACATTCAGCCACCCAATAACCATCTTCTCCTGGATAGATAATAACTTGTCTTTTCATCTATTACTCCTACAAATCAAAACTGTAGTCCAAACAAATCAAAAAAGCCAAAATTCACAACAACATATCTAGATATCTGGATTTTCGCCCAATTCTCTCAATTTAGCCGCTAAACGAGCCACCTGTGCAGCCGCCGCTTCTTCTCGTACAGCAGCAGTTTCGGCTTCTGCAACTGCGACTTGTGCTTGTACAGCAGCAGGCTCCTCTGGTTAAAAAACAAATTGCCAATCGCCTTTCTCAGAAAGCCTTAGATTTCTATCATAATCTGCCGAGAGCTTGCTGAAGTAAGGCGTACAGATTACAAATGGTTATAAATTATTCTTCATGCAATCTCGAAAATGAGGCATAGCTTGACAAATCCCAATTGATAACAAGAATACCAGAACAGATCAACTCGGATTGCCGTAATGATTCGCTATTATGAGCGATCGCTTCATCTACACAAATTTGAATAATCCCAATATTTTTCTATATAAACATTAACAATCCTTAACAGATAATACTATTAAGGATTGTTAAGAGGAGGAAAAACTGCTCACAAACGCGATTGTTTCTTAAAAATCATCGAGAAACTGACTAAGGCGACTGATTACGGGGTCAACCTCTTGAGGAGGGGTAGGAACAGTATAAGAAGTATTATTTACTACTTCTAATTGAGTTGGAGACTGAATGAACGATCGCTCATTGACTATGAGCGCCAGTTGTGCAACTTGTTGAGAAAGTTGCAGTAGATGGTGTTCCATCGCCTCCAAACGATTAGATCCCTTGGCAAAAAAACGTTCCTCAAGTCCAGCCACTTGACGTTGCAGTTCACCGATTTGCTGTTCAACCGGTGTTGTTGCTGCTGTTTGTGGAGCAGGTTGTACAGGTTCCGGTACACATAAAGATTGCCATAAGGCTTCTTTACAGAGGTCGCTGAAAGTCTTGTCTGGTTGTTTGTCCAAATAACTTTCTACTTGCGCTAACAAGCTTTCATCAGCAAGCTCTGGGTTGAACGTGACGGATTTAACTACCTTTTTTGACCATTGGAACATCAGCTTTATGCCCTAGCAGCGCGATTGGAGGATAATTGTGCCTCTCCATAAATATACTGCCCCAAAGCATTCGCCTGTCGTGAAGGTGCTGCTAAATGAGCATTAATCTTTGCCTCTTTAAGCAGACGTTGAACGTCGTCCCAGAAGAACTCACCACCCCCGCCAGTCAGAATCACATCGGTGACACGTTCTGGCAACCAGGCTAGCACACGGCTACAGATTTCGCGCGAAAACATCTCCGTAAGGTTGGGAAGAAAATCATCTAAGTTGGTGGGCTTGCTAGCGCCTTTAGGACGGTAAAAACGTTCATTCTTGGGTTTGTTCACTGCGGAAATCAGAGCTAGAGATTGACTATCTGCTCCCTCGATTTCGGCGGACACCAATTCATAAAACTTGTTCATACCGAAGTCTTCGCTCTTAGAAGCACCTCTGGCAAAACGGAAGTTATCTACCATCAAAAGATCGACGGTTTGATGTCCTATATCAACGATCGCCACCGATATTTTTGTAAAATCGGGACTGCCAGGATTTTTCTTCGGTTGAGCTTCAGACCACAGCAGGCTGCCGTAGCCTTCTGGCATTACCCATACCTTACTGACGTTCAGCGATATCGATTCGCCTCGGAAGTTCAACACATGAGGCCCGCCTACTTGGCTAATCAACTGGGCTTTTTCCTTTTCAAATTGTTCTAAGGAAAGAAAAGGCAGACCTAGTACGACTGAGATATCATCTCTGAGTTTGAAGTAGCCAGCACTTGCTAACACTTTTACCAGTGCAGCCTCTACCTTAGATTGGCCAACTCCTAGATTTGCCCCAAAATCGGCTGCTAGTTGACCAACAGCATATCCATTTCCTTGATACTCCAGCCACAAATCCATTAAGGGGTCAGTAGCCCTAGCTTCAAAAACACCACCGCGTACTTGTTCAATTGACATCTGCTTGACGTTGGCAGGTACGAATACCACATTACCGGGTTCACGACTCACACAAGTTTTTGTGGAAGTTCTGCCTAAATCAACACTGAGAATGGTTTTCCCTGGAACACCGCCTGCCTTGGGAGGAATATTATTATTAACAGCATTGATCGGAACTGCCGCTCTATTCATGGGTATAGCAGCAGCATTGATGGGGTTAGCGGCGGAAGGTTGGTCTGTCATGAAAGCTCCTAGTTCAAACTTAACTGTAAAAAGTTGTCATGCTCATCTTACAAAATGGGAGCAACCATAAATTCTAGGTTGCGTCAAGTGTAGCTAAGAAATATGCCAAAAATTATTCGGGCGATACCTCCGATAAGCTCTGTCAACGCACATCTAGTATTATTTGGCATAGTGTAGGCGAATTTTGGCCAGATGTAACCCCTGCTTTGACTGCTTTCAAACCAAAAGCGTCCGTGTTTCATCTTCTAGTACGTCTTAACTGGCGCTTGAATATCCAGAAAACAAATGCTAGAACCAAACCGCCAAGTACGATTTTGGATACAGGAGCAAGGTACTTGTCCACAAGTTCATACTGATTACCCAATATGTATCCTGAGTATGTTAACAAACCCACCCAAGCCGCGCTACCAAATGTTGTGTAAAACAAAAATGGTAGCAAAGGCATATTACTAATACCTGCGGGAACAGAAATCAAGGTGCGGATTCCTGGTACAAGGCGACCAATTAATACTGCTGTTCTACCTTGTCGCTCAAACCACTCTTTGGCCTTGGTGATATCTTTACTGGATATAGCCAGCCATTTGCCATACTTGTCAGCCCAAGCTTTCAAACGAGTTTCGCCCAAAAACTTACCTGGATAGTACCAAATAAGTGCGCCCAATACAGAACCCAAAAGTCCTGCGAAAAACACACCAATGATATTCAGCTTTGCCCCCCCTGGTTGATATGGACTTGCTGTAAATCCAGCCAGTGGCATGATCAATTCTGAAGGAATCGGGGGAAAAAGGTTCTCTAGGAACATTAGTAGAGCGATTCCCCAATAACCAAAATAGTTGATAGTATTAGTTATCCATTCAAGCATTGAGTCAATTCCTGAAATTGCTGTACTATTCTTGTGACTAAGATTCCGCTTTAGCTTTTTTAAAAGGTAATTATCTGCGCTTGCTAAAGTCAAGGTAATTCGGCTGCACTAAAAGTTTGCATTGCAATGAATAAATAGAGTAAAACAAGTATAAGCTAGTGGTTCATGTCATTAATTTTTAAAAGTAAAAAGTTCGTAGTAAGGACTTTAGTCAGGGATTTTTAAGCAGGCTTTGTGCTTACTACAAACTCATCAAAATTAATGGGACAGGCCACTAGGAGGCTGTTTCATTAATTGCGAGGTTTCTAAAAATTTGTAAGTAGCTCAAGCCCTTGAAATTGAGCGATAAATCGCTCACTACGAACCTGACAAAATTAATGAAATCAACCACCAGATTTTATTTTCTAATTTTTTAGATCCCCCTTAGTCGGTTTTTTAAAAGGACTAGGGAGGATCTAAAGATTTGATGGCAAATTGAAAAACATACTCTAGGGTTTTCTTTTGAGGTTGTGAGGTTGCGCCTGTAGGAGAGCAGGGAGAAAATTTTACCTTGTCCCCCTCATCCCCCTCATCCGCCTCATCCCCTCATCCCTTCTTCTAGACTGTTGGGGTCAATGATTGTACTCTTGGTTCCGATTGCCAGTCTAATGGATTCAAAACTCGATCTTCCAGCGCCATCTGCTCAATCAAACTTGCCAGCCTCAAAGCTTTGAGAGCTTGTTCACCACCTACTGAGGGTTGATTTCCACCGTGTACACAGTTGACAAAATGCTCTAATTCTGCACTCAAGGGTTGAATATTGGTGGTGTAGACTTTTTCAATCACACCATCTTGCCTGTAAAGTACTTGTCGGTGGTCGGTGAGAGAATTGGCAGTCGTTTGTCGGTGAATCAAAATTTCATTCTTGAGAAAATCTGCCTCAGTGAATGAATTTTTGCAATGGGCGACAATCCGGCGAATTTTTCGGTGGGTAACTTTACTGGCGGTCAGAGTAGCAACAATACCATTGGCAAACCCCAAAGTGGCAGTTACGTAATCTAAATAACCAGAGTCTAGGGCGCGAGTACCGCTAGCAGTCAATTTGGTGACTGGGGAAGCAGCTAATTCCAAAAGTAGGTCGATGTCATGGATCATTAAATCCAGCACAACCGAAACATCGTTTGCCCGATCTGAGTAAGGACTCATTCTATGGGCTTCTAGCGCCAGCAATTCCTCAGTTTTAAGCACTTGGCTTAGTTCTTTAAAAGCTGGATTGAAACGCTCAATATGACCCACTTGCAGGATACACCCAGACTCAGCTGCGGCATTTACTAGGGACTCTGCCTCAGAAATACTGGCTGCAATCGGTTTTTCAATCAAAACATGAATTCCCGCTAACAGACAGTTGATGCCCACGGCATAGTGCAGACGGGTGGGAACAGCTACACAAACTGCTTCTACAAGATGTAGCAGGTCACAGTAATCTTCAAAAAAACGCACCTTGTAGTTGCTGGCAGTTTCTAGCCCTCGCTCAACATTAATATCTGCCACTCCGACTAGTTCAACATCTTTCATTGAACTCAGCACGCGAGCGTGATGTTGTCCCATGTTACCCACTCCAATCACGCCTATGCGGATCGGTCGTGGCTGGTTGCGCTGTGTATATAGATTCGGTTCTGCCACTGACATGCTATCTTGCACTATTATTCTCTCCTCAACCACCAAATTTAGAGACGCTACGGCCGTTGGCGTTTATACTCGAAAGCCAGTTACGATCCGTCTAAAACCATCCAGATGGTAACATAGAGCCTATGTTTATGAAGAATTTCAAAGTTTGTGATCGGTTCCCGTAATCCAAATATCTTTTGTATAGATAGTTCGGGTTTGTTTTGGATTTTGCACTTTATACAATAAATATGTGTCTTTTTATTAACTTTAAAACATTCAGTAAGGCTTAAGTGTAAATTCTTCAAATTTCTCAGCTTCGCTTTCCTATGCTCCTACTTAACTTAATTGTTGCATTTAGGCAATTAATTACCGGGATCAATATCTAATTGATACTACTAAAATTACAAAGTCATCAAAAAGTAACACTTGTGCTTTTTTCCCAAAAAATGCTACTGGAAATTATCGCCACTGATTAATAGAAAAGATTTTTGTATGATTATTTGCAGCACCGTTGTAGACAAATAATCCTGCAAAGAAGCAAGCTACCCGTAGGGTCTGGTAGAGAAGACATCACACGGCTTTTTGAGAGTAACTAGTGTAGATTGTTTCTTTAGAATATCTAAGGTACGGCGTTATTTGTCATGACTCACAGGGTTCAGGAGTCGCTTTGGCATTGCTCCCTGAAATCTTGTTGAGGTGTAATTTAGCGATTTAAAATCCCAAATTTGCAACCGAGATGAAAGCTGTAATTCTGTTATCTGGAGGATTAGATTCTTCCACAATTCTATATAAAGCTAAGGCTGATGGCTGTGAATGTCATGCTATTTCCTTTGATTACCAGCAGCGACACCGACGAGAGTTACAGTCAGCCCTCACCGTCGCTCAAAAAGCTGCGATCGCAAAACATCAGGTGGTTAATTTTGATTTACGACAATGGGGCGGTTCAGCACTTACCGATGACGCGATTGATTTACCCCAGGAGCGATCACTGGATGAAATGTCTCAAAATATTCCTGTCACCTATGTTCCGGCTCGTAATACCATCTTTTTAAGCTTTGCTCTTGGTTTTGCCGAAGCGATCGCAGCTGAACGTGTTTATATCGGCATTAATGCTTTAGATTACTCAGGATATCCTGACTGTCGCCCCGACTATATTCAGGCGATGCAGGAAGTTTTTCGCCTGGGAACCAAACAAGGGCGTGAGGGACAACCAATAAATATTGTTGCACCCCTAATCAATCTGAAAAAAACTGAAATCATCCAACTGGGGAACCAATTGGGAGTTCCTTGGGAGCTAACTTGGTCTTGCTATGCCGGTGAAGATGTCGCCTGCGGTGTATGTGATTCTTGTCGCTTGCGGCTAGCAGCTTTTGCCGAATTAGGACTCGTTGATCCACTGGTGTATGCTTAGTGGGGGAATTGGGCATGGAGAAGAAGCAGAGGGGCGGGGTGCTGCTCTTGCTGAGGGGAAAGAGGTAATTTTTTATTCTCCCCCAGCC
>NZ_CAXTNP010000206.1:0-14361 GCF_964245575.1 uncultured Nostoc sp.
TAATACTTGTAATGCTTATGCAGCACGGTTTATAGCTTTTCTTAGTGCCATTCGGCTCAGAGACAGGGACTTGAAAAAATACCAGCACATCGAACTAGGCGGCTGGTGGTGCAGTGGCGTTGACCCCCTCAACGAATACGCGCTAATGATGTGGGGCTGCTTCAAACCCGACCATCCCCGACGTGACCGCCAAAAGATTCACAAATTCATCAAGTACGAACACCCATTCAGAGAAGAGACACGCGCTTTCTTCCTCATAGTACCAAATCGCATTTGGGTGAAAGTTTCCCTACGTAGCGGCATTCCTATCACCGAAGAGAACTTGCAGCATTCTGGCGGTTTCTGGCGCTGGGTTTGGAGGCATAATGTGCCAGTTACAATTGTAGAAGGTGTCAAAAAAGCGGGGGCGTTATTGACTGCTGGTTATGCTGCGATCGCTATCCCCGGTGTTAACGCTGGATACCGCACTCCCCAGGATGAGTACGGTACAGCTAATGGCAAACCATACCTGATTCCCGACTTGAAACATTTCGCAACACAGGGGAGACAGGTTAATATCTGCTTTGACCAGGACAATAAACCTGAGACAGTTCAACGAGTCAGAACCGCTATCAGTCGCATGGGACGGCTGCTGGTAAATGAAGGCTGTTCCCTGCGGGTGATTGATTTACCGTTAGGAGCTTCTAAAGGGGTTGATGATTTTATCGTTGCCAAAGGGCGGGAAGCTTTTGACGCACTCTACAACACTGCCGTTGCTTTAGAGTTGTGGGAAATCAAGCTGTTTACTTTGCTGACTTACCCGCCGTCTATCGCACTCAACCAAAGATTCCTCGGACAGCTTCTCGTCCCCGAAGGCGAAAAACTCATCATCCTCAAAGCTCCCAAAGGCACTGGTAAAACTGAATGGCTAGCAACTGAGGTGGCGAAAGCTCATGACCAAGGAAGACGGGTATTAATTATCACCCATCGTATTCAACTGGGTGAGGCACTGTGTAATCGGTTTGGTGTTAATTATGTTACCGAAGTCCATACGAATGAAACAGGCACATTATTAGGATATGGGGTGTGTGTTGATTCACTGCATCAGGAAAGTCAGGCGCGATTCAACCCTAATGATTGGGCGAATGATGTCATAATTATTGATGAATGTGACCAGGTGTTCTGGCATTTACTTAACTCTGGTACTGAAGTGCAGAAGCGTCGGGTATCTGTTCTCAAAAACCTCAAACAACTGGTACAGAATGTTTTGGGCAGTAGTCAGGGGAAGATTTATCTCTCAAGCGCCGATGTGTCAGATACTGATGTGAAGTATGTTTTATCACTCGCTGGGGAATATCGGGTTAACCCGTTTGTAATCGTCAACAATTATCGCCACGTAGCTGGCAACTGTTACAACTATTCTGGCAGTAACCCGAAGAATTTGATTGCAGCATTGGACAAGGCGATTTCTAAAGGGGGGCATCATTTATTATGCTGCTCTGCTCAAAAGGCTAAGTCTAAATGGGGAACCCAAGCACTTGAAGAACGTTTTCGCCGCAAATTCCCTCACCTGCGAATCCTGCGAATTGACAGTGAATCTGTTGCTGACCCTTCTCATGCGGCGTTTGGCTGTATCGCTCATCTCAACGAGATTCTGACCCAGTATGATTTGGTAATCGCCTCTCCAAGTTTAGAAACGGGGGTCAGCATCGATATTCGAGGACATTTTGATGGTGTTTGGGGGATTTTTCAGGGAGTGTAGTCGGTTAACTCCGTGCGTCAGATGTTGGCAAGGGTTAGGGAGACAGTTGACCGTCATATCTGGATCAGAGAGTGGGGGATGTCGGTTGTGGGCAATGGTTCCACATCCATAGGAGGATTGCTCAGAAGTCAGCATGTCGCAACAAGGGCTAACATCGCACTGTTGTCGGCGGCGGATAATGACGACTACAGCTTTGTTGATCAGAACTTTCAGCCAGAGTCATTGCAAACCTGGGGCAAGCGTGGTTCTGTTATAAACGTAGAGATGCGGCGTTATCGAGAGTCTGTGCTTGCGGGTTTGGTCGAAGATGGGTACACCATTATTGATGCCTCGGATGCCGACGATGATGAGAGCGGGGCAGTAATCGAGTCGGTTAAAGCCGCGTCTGTTGAATTGTATGCTGCTGAGTGTGAAGCGATCGCGGATTCTCCAACCATCTCTGATGCCGAATTCAAGAAGCTGCAAGACACAAGGGCGAAAACGAAAACCGAACGACATCAGCAGCGTAAGGCGGAATTGTCTCGCCGCTACGAAATTGACGTAACCCCTGAGCTTGTCGAGAAAGATGACGACGGCTGGTATCCTCAACTGCGGATGCACTATTATTTGACGCTGGGGCGGGAATTTCTGACGAATCGTGATGCTAAAAGAGCAAAAGCACAATTAGAAGCTGGGGAGAATTCGGTTTGGAAACCAGATTTTAACAAGGGGCAGCTATTACCTGGTGTTTTGTTACTCGAAAATCTGAATCTCTTGCAGTTTCTTACACCAGACGTTCAGTTACGGGGGTCTGATGAGAAGATGGTGGAGTTTAAAGCCCTGGCTGTAACGCATCGGCACGTTATCAAGAATTACTTGAATGTTTCTATTTCTGAAAAACTGACCCCAGTGGCGATCGCTCAGAAGTTACTTGCCAAAATTGATTTGAAGTTGGATTATGTCGGTCGGTTGGGTAAGCGTGAAAATCGGGAGTGCGTTTATCGGTTTGTTGCCCCTAATGATGAGCGTGATTCAATTTTTGGGCAGTGGTTAAATCGGGATGAACTGTTTCTTAGTGAGTCGGTGTCAGTCATGAATAATATAAGTACAACTACACCAGTCATTGACACCCAATCCCAGGATATTCCTCAAACACTCACGCCAGTGGAAAGTCCTGTTACCCAAGGCTGGAAGGGGCTGAAGCTGAAAATGCGGCAAGGCATGGATTGCGCTGGTTCCTTCTACACTGAGTTAATCTCCACAATTGGCTCGGCTGTTGGTGTTGCTGATGGTGAGCCTTACTGGAATGGGTATCTGGGGCAGTGGCAGGTTTGGGTTAACTTTGGGAGCGGGTGTAAGTCGGTGGTGTGCGATTGGTTCGTAGCGGTGTAACATTTTCAATTATACGGTTAGCTCCAAGTAAGCCTTAGCTGTCACTGTTTCGTCTAATTTCTCGTTCAATGATTTCCTTGATCAATTCAGGGATTTCTTTGTTCAAACTAGTAGCAAGCTGTTTTAATCTTTCGTAAATCTCAACATTTTCTCCTTGCCAGATGAGGTCTATCCTTCTGACTTGTCGCATCGCAATATGTGTGTAGCTTTCTGGATATGCCCAATAACATGATAAGCAAATAGACTTATCCTTTATGCTGCCCCAATTTTGACAATGCTCGCATGACCAAGATTTAGCTCGATTAGCAGAGCCACAAAGTAACATAAAGTTATCAGGCTTTAACCCTGGTTCTCCATCAACTTCAAAGGGAACACGATGATCAATCTGTAGTTCGCGCTCATCAACCTCTTCTAGATAAATAAAGCACTTACAACCATATCTCGTAATTAACTCGTTTTTTATCTGCTTCGATAAGCCTGTTCTACCAGATAACCGAGAAAACCTTGCCTTGTCAAAATTTCCAAATTTGTAAGCTGCTATTTTTCTCCCATCGCTACCCGTTACGCGAAAGGTTTCTAAAGGAATTCCATGTTCTCGAACATCTCGTGCTGCTCTCGGAGGATGATTGTATCCGTATCTTTCCTTTAGTTCTTCTGTACTTATGAAGCCATATTGCAGAATATGGTCAATTACAGCTTTTGGTCTTTTAGCAGTCACTGATTGACAAAGCTTTATAAAATCATCAGGTAGATTTTGAGGGCTATCCATATCATTGCCAAATAGCAAGCTGTTTGGGTACTCTGCAAATATAGCTTTCCATATTTAAAACAGGTTCTTTAAGTAAACTGGGCGACAAATATAAAGATTCCACAGTCACTTCTTCTCTTCCTAATAATGTTGATTGAGAGGAGCGCCCAACTTCAATCTCAATTCTCTTAAGTCCTAATTCTTCAGGTAGATTATTGCCAAATGTTTTATTACCTCGTTTGCCATCATAACTAACTGCAAATGCTATTGCTCTTTGATTCAATTCTTCAAGAGCCAAAACAAAATCATTAAAATCGATCCCAGAAACATATCTTGAATCCCTGTCCCCTGATACACCTTGATAGGGTGGATCTATGTAAACAAAGTCATGACCTTGAACTTCAGCTAAAACATCTCTAAAGTCCAAGTGTGTAAATTTACATTTTTCCTTTAAAAGCTTGGAAACTCCCTCTATATTTTTTCTCATCTTTTCAGGTTGAGTTCCCTTTCGTCTTCTATCAGGGCTTTGATTGAAGAGTCCATTAGAGTTATATCGAACAGCGCCTTTTACACATCGAGCTAGTAAATACAAAAACAGTTTTGGCTCATTCGTTCTATTGAACTCTTCTCTAACTTGCAAATAGTGAGATATGGAATCCTCATGCTGGTCATTCCATATCTTTGTATATTGATCTGCTATCTCACTTGGTTTCTCTATAATTAACTCTAGTAGTTTAACCAGAGGTTTATTCAAATCATTGATCCAAAATTCTTGAGTAATACCTTTAAAAGAGGCAGCAACACTGATTGCTGCGGTTCCTGCAAATGGTTCTACCAGCCGTCCTACTCTACTAGGCACAAACCCGAGAATATTTGCAGCAAGGTTTCTCTTACTACCTTGATACTGAATTGGATGTGGAAGACTAGCCATTTTGAAGAGAGCAAATATCTAAATAAGTCTACCACACCTCCAAAACATGAAGATGGAAGTAATAATTGGGGGGTTTGGACACAGATACAGAACTCAGTGATTCTTGGTGGGAGCGGGTTAAATATTATGCTCGACTGGCGATTGAGCGGGTGGAGTACGGTGTAGAATCAGCTAAAGAATTACTCAGTACGCTAAGGAGTGATGAGCGGTTGAGTGTAATGCTGGAGTTTGAAGACGCAAGCCCTGACAAATTTGCTTAATTGGTGGCAGATACGCCCAATCTAAGCCCCAGCGATAGCCGTTTCTACGTCAATTGAAACAAGTTTATTAAATTTTGAGAGATTAATCAGAGATTAATGAGATATTAAGTTGAAAAACGGTTATTCAGATAGAAACTTATGGCAACCGAGCAAGAGCTTCAATCTCTTTTTAATAAATTAGATACCGATCAAGACGGCAAAATCTCCATTAATGATCTTTTTTTAAGTCCTGGCTTAAGTACAATCATTTCATCAGAAACAAACATCAGTACTCCCCAGGAATTGATAGTAAATTATGATTCAGACGAAGACGGTAGTATTACCTTTGAAGAGTTAAAGTCAGCCGTTAAAAAAGCAGATAATTTAACCTAGCTGTCAAAAAACCCAATACCAAATATCAATACCCAAAATCCCTCTAAGCGCCCACGTTTTGAGGGATTTCCATGAAAAAGACAATTGTGTGTTCGTTATCTTCTGAGTCGCTTAAAGTCACCTTGCAAGGTTTGTTTTAGCCCAAGATTGGGTCACAAGGGCAGTATTGTCGATTAGTGCGCCGGCATTTGCTGAAAGTCGTGCGGTTAATATCAGTATTGGCAGTATTGGTGGTTCCTTAGATAATGCCGTTTTGCGAACAGTTCGCCAGGTTATCGGGTTTGCAGTCGGCACTAGCACCGTCGATAAATTCATTGTATATAGTCCCAAGGTCGGATCTATTCCCATCGAAGGAGGTTTATCTGCTTGTGCTGAAGCTGGCTTCGGCATAAGCAATACAAGATTTAATGCTTTTATCCAAGAATTGCGTTCAATTAATCCTAAACCAGGGACTTTCTACAATGTAGAACTTACCGCAACCTGCAAGCCGAGATAAGAATGTCGTTTGCACTCAAGCGCGGTAGGGATGGGCTGAGGTACGAAGCCCATCTATCGAGTTACACTCTACGCGATAAACGCAAAACTGCATATTTTTAAATTGGAGATGTAAAATCAATGTTGATTTTAATCACCGTCATGAAGCGGTTAGATTAGTTGTATTAGTCTGTAAACTGAATAGTGCCAATACTTCCACTATGAAACAAGAAAGAATGTTAGCAATTTAAGCGCATTTTTGGGAGCGGAGAAAAAAATATGTCTAATGTGAGCATTGCTCCTGTAGCTGCCTGTGTGGAGTAGTAAACCTTTCTACAACCCGTATGAGTAATCAGGTAGGAGCGTGTCATTGTAGTATGTGTCGCAACTGGGGTGGAGGCCCTTTGTTAGTAGTTGAGTGTGAAAGTGATGTTAGCTTCTCTGGTGAAGAAAATATTGGGCTTTATCAATCGTCACAGTGGGCAGAACGTGGATTCTGTAAGCAGTGTGGTAGCCATCTTTTTTATAAATTAAAACAAAATAACCAGTATTTCATACCTGTTGGACTATTCGAGAACTGTGAAGGTCTTGTTTTTGATCATCAGGTATTCATTGATGAAAAGCCCAAATATTATTGTTTTGCCAATGAAACTAAGAACCTGACAGGGGCCGAGGTCTTTGCACAGTTTGCACCTCCTGAATGACTCCTAAACATTAAAGTTACTTTTTATCAGTTTGAGTTAGGTTGGGCGAATGAGCGCACTGCTTCACTCACAAAGTGCGTAGGCGTAGCCCGTCGTAGACATCGCTCAAAACATTGAGACAACAAATGATCCGGCTATGTCTTTACCACTCTTGTAAGTCATAGCTCTGGGTTTTCTCTTCTTGAGAGGGACTACTGATTTCTTGGGTGCTTGTGGCGGACGGCATTTCTCGCAATATAGAGGTCGAACTCCAAAGGTTTCTCGTTGTGTGGGTTGTTCGCATTGCTTACATACAAAGTTAAAAACGCGGGTGTGAATTTCCCGCTTGTGCGCTCTGACGGTGTACTCTCGGACATCGATTGTTTTGCTGGGCATCGGTTCTTTCTTCGGTGTTCTATTTATAAGGATAGTTTCTGGGCATCAATATATTCATGCACCATTTGATTGAAACAGTGATGATCTGATGGTTTTTCGCCAGGGATTAAGCAGAGGCGATTGCCACCGACTCATGACGGATACGCGATCGCACTCCTGACAGCGCAAATTGGAGGCATCTTTAACAGCAGTGGCTAGTTGTTTCCAGCCTTTGGAGTAGCGAGTTCGATTTATAAAAATGAAACTAAAGTCCAACAACCCTTAGCTAATCTTAATTAAGAAGATAGTCTTTGATCTTATTTTGATGAGAGCGCAAAATTTTCAAAGCAAGATGTTCAGTTTTACGAATTGTTTCTCGACAAAGATTCAGGCGTTCTGCAACTTGACTCAAAGTCAGTTCCTGATTATCTTCTAATCCAAAACGTAGAGTCAATACTTCTCGTTGCCTTGGATTAAGCAATGCTAGCAACTTGCTCAAGTCTTGGTGTAAAAACTCTTGAGCTATTTGCTCATCTAGGGAAATACCATCCATCGGTAAAATATCAGCTAGTTCAGTTTCACGCTCATCCCCGACTCGCATTTCTAGCGAGACTGGAGCGCGGGAAACCTGAAGATATTCCCGTATTTGATTGGGCAATACATTTAAGGATTCGGCAATTTCTGCTACAACTGGAGTCCGACCCAGAGATTGAGACAGTTGCTGCTGTACTCTCCTGATTTTATTTAATTTCTCGTTGATATGGATTGGCAGACGGATAGTGCGAGATTTTTCTCCAATCGCGCGTGTTATTGACTGCTTAATCCACCAATAAACGTAGGTCGATAGTTTATAGCCTCGGTTGGGATCAAACTTTTCGATTCCCTTTTGTAAACCTAATGCCCCTTCTTGGAGCAAATCGAGAAAATCTAAATTGTGATTCTGGTACTTTTTCGCAACAGAAACCACCAGCCGTAGGTTAGCAGTCACCATTTTCTCTTTAGCTTTTTGACCTTGTTGAATGATTGACTGTACTTCAGCTTCGCTTTGCCCAAGCGAGGTAGCTAATTCTATTGCAGTTGCTTGTCGGTTTAGTTGAAGTGCGAGGCTTGAGCGCTGTTCTTCAATTGCCATCATCTGCTGTAACGCCCTAGCATTTGTAATTTCTTGCTCAGGAGTTAGCAGAGGGTAGCGTCCAATTTCTTTGAGGTAGGAGCGAACTAAGTCGGTAGTTGGACTGGGCATACTTTCAATTAATTGTAAGGAATACTTTTATTTTTCGCTTGAATAGGATCTTTTACTTCAAAAATTAGCCAGCAAATTAAATATTAACCATAGACTTAACTCAATATTTATATTTGTCAAATATATTTATAAACATAATACTTGAAATATTCAAATAGGTAAATACTAAAACCTGCTTTATTTTACAACTAAGCTTTAAAGCAATGAAGGAATTTGGTTGAATTAAATCAGAGGTACGCTACGCTAAATTTAGAGTGAAGTCCTCTCTTGAAGAGAGGATATGTTCAAATCCGCTTCACATTTGGACAAGGCTTAAAGACGCTTTGCGTAAATCAATTGAAATTACAAATACTTAGTTGAGGAATAATCATGGATATGCAATCTCTACTTACCCTGGCAATCGTAGCTATCTTTTGGGCATTTGTTACTCTCGTTATATTCGAGTTCATTAGCGGACTATTTGTATCGGCTGCTTATGCTAGTAATATGGTTTCAGTTAGCAATCTAAATATAGCCGTTTCTACAATCCCATCAGTATCAGAAGTAATCACACCACAAGCTCGGACTTTTGAAAAATTGCCAGATCCTTGGACATTAGAGGATGAAGTTATTCATCGTACCAGTAACGAAGCAGTTATTCTCTCATTCCCTACATTGAGATTACTGGCTCCACTTAAAGAAATTTCACCACAACCAAAACGTACTACTCGTTTAAATAAAGTTAACAATGCTGCCAACAAGTCACCGAAAACTAAAAAGGCTGATGTAAATTCTTCAGACAAGCGCAAGCCAGGTAGACCACGTAAAACTGCATAAAACTAAGAAGGTAAAAGGTGAAAGGGATAAAAATTTCCTTTCTCTCTTCCTCTTTTACTAATACTTTATTCTTAGCCTCCGACTGATCAACGGAGGTTAACTTATTTCCTGAAAAATAGTGAACGTTATGTACCTATTTGATAGCTAACAAAGCCCACATATTAGCTTCGCTTTTTCAAGAGTGAAAATTAAAATTATATAGTCCAATGGTACAGCAACTTTTCACTCAAGGTTCTTTATTTGATTTGCAAACAGTAATCGATTATGGGCAGTCAGTTATTAATGTTGCCCAAGAGCTTGCAAAACTTTTAATAGATAATCGCCCTCTCTCTACGAAAACTGTTTCTTACCAGATGAATCGATACTTTCTAGGCAGTGCTGCGTCTGGTGCATGGCAGTGGAAAGATGCTTACGAAGCAGTGGAAGTGGCGCAAATATTATATCTGCGTCAAAAAGGTTATAAACTTTTATTAGAGTCGCCGCTAACAGTATTATTGGAATTGGAGAAGTTAGTAGCCCTTTGCCCAACGCAAACACGGCGCAGTGAAGAGTCGGTACAGCTTCAGCAATTCTCGACACCGTTGCCCCTGGCATACTTGGTAGCATTGGCGGGACAAATCAGTAGCAGCGACCTCATCCTTGAGCCAAGTGCCGGGACTGGTTTGTTAGCACAAATGGCTAAACTTAGGGGTGCAAGTCTGATGCTCAACGAGCTTGCACCCGATAGATCGAAGATTCTGCGTCGGTTGTTTCCCGGCACTCCACTATTTGGGGTCAACGCCGAACAAATCAACGATTATTTAGCCCGCATTTCTCAGCCTTCGGTTGTTCTGATGAATCCACCGTTTTCGTCGTCCCCGAAAATCAACAGTCGCAACAGTCAAGCAACCCCTCGCCACATAAACTCGGCATTGCAAAGACTGGCTGACGGTGGACGGCTGGTAACAATCACAGCCAACTGGTTTTCTCCGGCTAACCCAAGCTGGCGAGAGACTTTCCTTAAGTGGCAGGATTTTGCGCGAGTTCTACTATCTGTTGGGGTCAACGGCAAGGTGTACTCGAAACACGGGACGACGATGGAAACCCGGATTACGGTAATTGATAAAGTCCCGGCTGATAATCACAGGCAAATCCCCTGTATTTCCGAAACCTTGGACTTGCCCGAACTGCTAGCGTTGATTGAGCAGTTACCTGAGCGATCTTCGTGGGAACGCTCAGAAGAAGTCAAAGCTGCTACGGCAATCGCAAAAGTTGTTCAATTGCCAAAACGTACTACAGTTGCACAACCAGAAACACTTTCTTCAATTCCAGATGTGGTTATTCTGGAATACGAAGTCGTCGAATGGTCTGCTACGGATGGACTCAAAGATATTTTATATGAAACCTATCGCCCACAACGAATCCGAATTAAAGATGCTTTACCTCATCCCTCGCTGCTTTGTGAGAGTGCGGGAATGGCATTAGTATCGCCTCCGGCTCCCACTTACAAACCACATCTCCCGCAAAACATTGTCTCACAAGGCAAGTTATCTGAAGCACAACTTGAAAGTGTGATTTACGCTGGTCTTGCTCACTCAGAATTTCTGTCTGGGTCTTATATTGTTGATGATTCATGGGATAATGTGACTGTAGCGGCTCAGGGTGAAGAAAATGTCGTAAAATTTCGGCGTGGCTGGTTTCTTGGCGATGGGACGGGTGCTGGTAAGGGTAGACAATGTGCCGGAATCATCTTCGACAACTGGTGTCAGGAACGAAGAAAAGCAATCTGGGTATCAAAGAGTGCTGCCCTTATTGAAGACGCACGTAGAGATTGGTGTGCGCTGGGTGGTACTGAGCGCGACATCATCGACCTGAGCAACATCAAGCTTGGCGATCCAATCCCGTTTACCCAAGGCATTCTATTTTGCACATACTCAACTCTGCGCTCACTTCATAATGGCAAAAGTCGGCTCAAGCAAATCGTGGAGTGGGTAGGAGCAGACTTTGATGGTGCGATCACATTTGACGAGTGTCACGCGATGGGTAACGCAATGGCGCAAGAGGGTAAACTGGGCATGGTTGCAGCATCCCAGCAAGGCATTGTTGGGCTGAGGTTGCAAAATGCCTTACCCTCTTCACGGGTTGTATACGTATCGGCGACCGGAGCGACGAAAGTTTCTAACCTATCTTATGCAAATCGTCTCGGTCTTTGGCAGACTGGAGATTTCCCTTTCACCTCCCGTGAGGATTTTGTGGAATCCATTGAGGGCGGTGGTATTGCAGCGATGGAAGTGGTAGCCAGGGATCTCAAGGCTTTGGGACTGTATCTAGCGCGGAGTCTCTCGTTTGAGGGGGTGGAGTATCAGACGCTCGAAATTGAGTTAACGCCCACGCAGGAACGGATTTACAATAGCTACTCCGATGCTTTCCAGGTTATTCATAATAATTTAGAGAAAGCGTTAGAAGCTTGCAATATAACTGGCGCAAAAACGTATAATCGTGCTGCTAAGATGTCTGCCAAGTCGCAGTTTGAGTCACACAAGCAAAGATTCTTCAACCATCTGTTGACTGGCATGAAATGTCCGCAGTTAATTAAAGCGATTGAAGAGGATTTAGCTGCTCAAAATGCCGTTGTTATTCAAATTGTATCAACTAATGAGGAGTTGCTTAAGCGACGACTTGATGAAGTTTCTACTTCGGAATGGCAGGATCTCAATCTTGACTTGACCCCACGGGAATACGTTATGGATTACCTGATGAGTGCTTTCCCCATTCATCTCCATTCCATCCATTCAGGTGTTGATGGAGAAGAAAGATCCGAGCCAGTCTTTGACGCTGATGGTTCTCCAGTTATCTCCCAAGAAGCTGTAGCCTTGAGGGATACGTTAGTCGATAAGTTAGCAAGCCTTGATCCAATTCCTGGTGCATTAGAACAATTGCTGTGGCATTTTGGTTACAAGCAAGTGGCTGAAGTAACTGGTCGCAGTAAGCGAGTTCTGAAAGATGAATCTGGACGTTTGTTCGTTGATTCGCGTGGTAGTGGGGCAAATATTGCTGAAACTACTGCGTTTATGCAGGGTGACAAACAAATCCTCATCTTCAGTGACGCTGGCGGGACAGGCAGAAGTTATCATGCCGATTTAAACGCAGTCAACCGTAGACGGCGATCACACTATCTTTTAGAAGTCGGCTGGAAAGCGGATAACGCAATTCAGGGGTTGGGGAGGTCACACCGGACTAACCAAGCATCAGCACCCCTGTTCAGACCAGTCACGACGAACGTGCGCGGTGAACGCAGGTTTATCTCGACCATCGCTCGTCGCCTGGACAGTCTCGGCGCACTCACCAGAGGGCAGAGACAAACTGGTGGTAATGGCATCTTTGATACCAAAGATAACCTAGAATCTCAGTATGCGGAACACGCCTTGTATGAATTGTTCAAGCAAATTTATCAGGGTCGATTTTATGAAGTTCCACTAGGGACTTTTGAGCAAATGACAGGACTGGGCTTAACCTCTCATGAAGGCGGGATGAAAATCGACTTGCCCCCATTGCGGCAATTCCTCAATCGGCTGCTGGCATTACGCATCGATATGCAAAACATCATTTTCGAGCGTTTTGAATTGTTGCTAAGTCAGCAGATTGAAACAGCGATCGCGGCTGGTGTCTATGAGATGGGTGTGGAAACTTTACGGGCTGAACACTTTACTGTTGAGAGCCAGGAAGCTGTATATACTCATGCTCAAACTGGTAGCATCACCAATTACTTGAAAGTGGAACGCATCCAGAAAAACAACATCAAAACTGCTGATGAGATGTTGGAGTTTGCCACTCAATATCAAGGAATGCTCATGATCAACTCCAAGTCAGGCAATGCTGCTGTGTCAATTCCAACTCACAGTCTATTCGACTCTGAGGGTGGAGTTGTCCCAAGAGTTTTGCTGATTCGCCCACAGAAAGAAACTCGCGTACCAGTCCAAGACTTGGAATCTTCCACTTGGCAGCAAGTTTCTATTGATGCGTTTGCTGCTGCTTGGTCTATTGAAATAGACGCACTGCCTAAGTTCACAACCGATTACCTGCACTTAATGACAGGAATATTGCTACCGATTTGGAAGATACTACCACAGCAGAATAGTCGAGTATTCCGACTACAAACCAGCGATGGACAAAAGATTCTTGGTCGGGTGGTGAATGCTCACGACATTCAAACCGTGCGCGAACAACTTGGACTAAGAAATCAGCTGCTTTCTCCAGAAGAACTTGTGAAGCTGGTACTGAACGAGAGATATACACAGCAACTACCAGGAGGAATTACGCTGCGGCGGTCTTTCGTTGCTAATGAACCTCGCATAGAACTGGTTAATGCTATCTCACTGGCAGAGCGACTCTTAGCTGTGGGTTGCTTCACCGAGATCATCAACTGGCAAAAGCGGGTATTCATTCCAGTTTCAGACAAAGCACCAGCTATTCTAGCGGCTGTGATTGAAATCTTGGGATAAGTTAAAAGCTGATGTATCTAAGTAAATACATCAGCTTATTTTTCGCTCAAACAAGAGGGGGCAGATATAGCGTAGCTGACACCAGGGGCAAAATAGTACAATTTTACCTAAAACCAAGGTTTGTAGTATGCCAATGACAAAACTAAAGCCCTTATTCTTTTGTTACAGGTTTGTTTAACAAGAAGCAAACATGACTTGGATGATTTATTTAAAAACAATAGCTAAAAAGCTTATACACTAATGCTTTCCGCCTATCTTAACCCTAGTGTCAGCTACGCCAAACTTTTCGGTCTACTGAAATTTGTACAACTTATTTTTACATAATGGTTCATTCAAATAAATACTCTTGCATGTCGTTTTGTCGATGGCGGAGAATACTTATAGCTTTGACCTGGATTTGACGAATCCGCTCTCGGCTGAGGTTTAGCTGTTGGCCAATCTGAGCGAGATTGAAATGCTGATCGTTCTCTAGCCCAAAGCTTAAAGTCAACACTTGACGCTGTATAGGTGTCAATGGTTCTAAGAATTTAGCTACGTCTTGCGATAGAAGTTCTTGGGTGAGCAGTTTTTCTGGTGAAGCGCTAACGTCTGCTAAAATTTCGCCCAATTCTGTCTCTTTCTCGTCTCCGACTTGTTTATTCAAAGAGATGGCTGTGCGAGAAGCACTGAGATATTCTCGAAGCTTATCTGGGCTGATGTTTAATGATGCAGCCACTTCTTCAGCACTAGCATGACGACCAAGTTTTTGAAAGCTTTCTCGCTGCACTTTTTTAATTTTATTAAGTATTTCAGTGAGGTGAACGCTCCTACAACGATCGCTAATTTCTTGGCACGGGTCAGCCCAGTGTAAAACAGGTTCCGGGTTA
>NZ_CAXTNP010000207.1:0-14315 GCF_964245575.1 uncultured Nostoc sp.
CCCTCCCCCCCTTCCTCTTCTTGACTTCGAGGAATTTCCATCTGCATTTGAGTTATTGCCGGCCGTTTTGATGCGGATTTTGCTACCCGAAACGAGATTCGCTTGACCATCGGTGACAATTTTATCGCCTGGTTGCGGCCCTTTCTCAACCACATCTAGCCCATTAATGCTGTTACTAACTGAAACTGGGACATTTTCTACCGTCATATCTGGCTTAACTACAAAGACAAACTGACCATCCGGGCCATTCTGCACGGCTTGGGAGGGAACAACCGTTGCATTCGGTTCTTCGGTCAGCGTTAGCGTTGCGTTCACAAATTGACCGGGAAACAAGTGTCCTTGAGTGTTATCAAAGTCACCAATCAGTTGAATAGTCCCTGTGGTGTTATCGACCGTATTATTGACAAATGTCAAAGTACCTGGAACAGAATGAGTTTGATCGTTAGGGAACGTCACATCTACCTTCAGCTTGCCATTCTGCATATACTTTTGTACTTGGGGCAGATTTGTTTCGGGAATAGAAAAAGCAACTTGAATCGGGCGAATTTGGGTCAGGGTAACAAGTGGAGTCGTGCTGTTGGCTTGCACCACATTGCCCAGAGTTACCAGAATATTGCCAGCGCGACCATCAATCGGCGCATAAATTTTGGCGTAAGATAATTGCACTTTGGTATTGTCCAATGCTCCCTGGTCAGAAGTGACAACAGCTTGAGCATTAGCGATCGCAGCTTGATCGCCCTGGACAACAGCTTGAGCATTAGTCAGCGCCACTCGATCGCTTTTCAAAACAGCTTGAGCATTAGCGATCGCTTCTCGATCTGCTTGTAGGGTTGCTGTAGCCGATTTACTATTGGAAACGTATTGCTGTGCTTGATCCAAGCTGATAGCGCCTTTCTTATATAACGCACCATAGCGATCGCTCTGTCCTTTGGCAAATTGTGCTTGGGCTTGATCCTTGGCTAAAGTCGCCTGGGCTTGTCGCACCAAGGCTTGGTCTTTGATTAAAGTCGCCCTAGCTTGGTCTACCTGACCCAAGTCTCTAGCTAATGTAGCTCTTGCTTGTTGTACCTGCGCTTGGTCTTTCACTACAATTCCTTGAGCTTGCTGGATTGCAGCAGTTTGCGATCGGTCATCCAGGGTAAATAAAAGTTGTCCCTTTTTTACGTCTTGACCTTTCTTGAAATAAACTCCAATGATCCGTCCACTAGCTTCGGGCGTAATCGAGACTGTAGACCCCGATTGCACATTGCCAATCGCCTGTAGTTGTACCGGAACAGTTTTTTGTGTCACCATTGCCACGGTTACCGGTGTTACTTGCTGCCTATTACCGCGAGATTTTTCAGTTTTGTCTGACTTGGCTGCACCCGCATGGATACCAAAAAAAACCAGCCCACCCAGCAATATCACGCCCAAAATTACCAAACTAATCTTTTTTGGTGATCGCTTTTTTGGCGATCGTGATAGCTCCGGTTTTACACTGTTGTCAGTCAAATCGTTAGAAATTTCATGGTTCATCAGAACCTCCAGTGGATTTTAGTTTATTACGAACAGACAAATCCTTTACCACCTCAACTCCCCTGATACCAATTTAATTTGTCAGAATATCTGTAATCTTTTATTATTTTTTGTAATTGTGTATCTTTATTCTGTTCAAATTTGAATATTGAGGAAGATAGTTTGACGAGCCAAAAGCGGAATTTATCGGTGATTGAGATGCTTTGCTTGTATTACTAGGTTTGGTATCTGAGGATATTGAGTTACTCATAGTAAGTTAGCCTCTGTCGATTAATTAGGGGATTTTTTATTAGGGAAAAACCGTAGATAATGACTTGACGAGCCATAAAGGTTTTTATAAATAAACCAGGTATCAAGCACTAGTTCTAAAAGAGCAATCAACACCCAAATTGCTAGAGAAACAATTACAGGGAGGCTAAGATCAGGAAACTTCCTTTGCAAATCAATAATCCCAAATAACAGCAAAAACAGCAGTGAAATTCCCAGGAGAAAGGACAACTTGACGATCGCCAGAATGAAACGGCTCATCTCCAGAATACGATTGTAAAGCCTGGAAAATCCCTCGACAATTTCTTCAATGTTATTGATGACAAGTAAAATTTGTTGTCGGTGCAGATGGGTAGCTAAAGAGCATTGTTGCTCCACCTGCGCCCATTCATATTCATTCTTGAAATTATTTAAAAGCTTATCCAAAGGTAGCACCTGGGAGCTAGTTGGCCAAATTGGTAAATCCTTTAAATGCAAGGGAACTAAATAATTAATCAGCGCTATCAGAGTTTCCTCAAAATTACTGAGTTCGGAGGGAAGAGACTGAGTTAGACGAATGAGTTGGTCAATCTGAATCTGAAGTGTATAGTAGTCCTCATGCCGCCTTTGAGCGATTAACTGACTATTAAACGTGAGGAAAACAATTAACACCCCCAATAAAGCAGCTAGGGACTGGGATACAGCAGAAAAGAATTCAATCGCCACCTGTTTAGGCACTGTCAGCCAGGGGGCATTTTCCCGCATAGCAAAAACCAAGGTGACAACAAATACAACTCCAACGATCGCTAGCTGATGGTGGGTAACAGTAGCTATGACTGTCCGCACTAGGGGAGTGTTACTGAGTTGAACCAGAATTTGCAGACCTGGGACTGGTTCACAAATTTGCAGTCGTTGAGCTTTGCGGGTTGACATGATTGAAAGTGGCGATAGGAGATATTGTTAAGAATATCCCTATACTTATTGCCCACGTTGTAAACTTAGATGATTGGCATCGGACTGAATCAATTTGCTTAGGTCAGCAACCGCGCTAGCATACTGAGGATCAGCTAATGTCCCCAAGGTTCGCTTTTGCACTAATGCTTTCTGTTGTGCCTTGGTTAATTCCACATTAATATCTGGTGTAATGCCGACATGATTGATATCTCGACCTTTGGGTGTGTAGTATTTGGCGATCGTTAGTTTCAGCGCCGAACCATCAGAAAGTGGCTCTACAGATTGAACTAAACCTTTACCGAAGGTGCGAGTCCCTACTAACCTGGCGCGATTATCATCTTGCAATGCTCCCGATAAAATTTCGCTGGCGCTAGCCGATCCCTTATCGACCAGGATGACTAAGGGTTTGTTGGTGAGAGGATGTCCCGACGCATTGTAACTATCTTTAACTTGGTCTCGATTTACCAAAGACACGATCGCCCCTTCTTTCAACCACATACTGGCAATTTGCAAACTTGCATCCAGCAGTCCACCGGGGTCGGAACGCAGATCCAAGACGTAGCCCTGCACCTGCTGTTTTTCTAAGGCTTGAATTGCCCGATGCATCTCTACAGGAGCCGTTTGAGTAAACTCTGGTAAACGAATGTAACCAATATTACCTACTGCCGTGGTTTGCGTGTTGTAAGTTACAGGATGGATAGCAATATTTGCACGGGTAAGGTTGAAAGTTTGAGATTGGCTACCCCGTTGAATCGTGAGTACTACCTTGGTTCCCACCGGGCCCAGAATCCGCTTAACGGCATCCTCAATTCTCATCCCCTGAGTCATTTGACCATTAATCTGGATAATTACATCGTCCGGCAAAATACCCGCCCTAAAAGCAGGCGTTCCTTGAATCGGGGCGATAACAGTTAAGGCTTTAGTTTTTTCATTCAGTGCCAGTTCTAATCCGACACCACTGAGGTTGCCAGAAAGGTCGTTATTTAGGGCAAGAAATTCTTGGGGGTCGAAAAACTCCGTATAGCGATCGCCTAATTTAGCCACCATTTCTTGAATCGCCCCATAAGCCTGTTTGTTGGAACTATAGGAGCGGCTAAGATACTGCTGTCGAATTGCTTTCCAATCTTGATGGTTAAAGCTGACATCAACATAATTTTTATCTAGGATTTGCCATACCTCATCCACGAGTTTTTGGGGGCTAGGTTGGGGTTTACCTAGAGCTTTTGAAGCGTAGAGACTACTTCCTGCCAGGATTGCTGCGATAATAGCGAGTTCTATCTTGAGGATCAATTTTTGCTTGAACATAGTTTAACTATTTAGCATCTATTGTCTTATAAGTATTCTTTCTTTTGACTTGTTGCACTAAGATTTATCTTGGGATTGCCCTTTCCGGTGGGGATAGGCAGTCTTAAAAATATCCTGAATTTTAGTCTTTTGTTCAGCCGTGAGATTTAGGCTCAATACTGCTTTACGCATTCTTTCACCTTGTTGTAATTTCGCTGACAATTGCTTTACCTGATCTGGGGTCAGAACTGCCTCAACTTGCTTGCGAACTGCTTCGCGTTTCTCGGCACGTTCCGGCGTATTCCCCCCAGGAGAGTTTGTCGCAGAAGCATTGGTATCAGATACCTTTGTCCCAGAGTCCTCCCCTTGAGACACATCTGGAGACTTAGAACTGGTGCAACCTGTCATTCCTCCAATCAGGATAGTTGCAAGTAAAAGGGTTGGTAAAATTATCTGTTTTTTAATCATTTACTTCTCTGATTTTTGTTGTGTGTAATCCGACTGTTCTAACTCAATTTCGGTTTATGACTGTTTAGAAGGTGTTTGAAAAGTTACTGCTTTACTCACACCAGCTAATCTTAAAAGTTGGCATAGGTTTGTGCATGAGCCAGAATTCCTAACCTGACCAGTAAAAAAGTACTCAAGTTATTGTGACTTTTTTCCTAATTTAGAAATAATTAATCAGTCGGAATGGCTCTATCGATACTAGAGACAGATTCGTTATATAGAAAGAAGAGTTTCATCCTAAAATTGTAAAAATACCTATGGTTTTGTTACAAAGGCCATTGAGTTGGAACAGTTCTATGGTTCGCTTGACCTACCCATCGTTTCGTCTGTTGCTTTACCTAGAGTGGCTGTTATTAGCCACGGCAATGTTCATGGAAGTTCTGCTGCCATTTGAGTTGTCCTGGTCGTTGCTGCTACGAGTTGTCGTGATCGCCACCTTCAGCTTGATGGGCTTGAGACTACCAATGGTGAAGCTGGAAAGAAAATTATTTTATACAGCCCTGGAATTCGGTTTAATTTTGCTGCCAACAATTCAACATAGCTTATCTCCTCGCTCATTTTTGCTGCTGTGTCTGGTACTGGTGATGCGGAGTTGTCTTATATTTAAGCGATCCGGACAGTTGGTTGTCTTGATTTTATCTCTGGTGTCTCATGGAACACTGTTTTTGTCAAGACCCATTGAACCTAAGAACTTTATGCGAGATAAGATGATCGCCATGTCCTGGGATTGGCGATTAAGTAATATGTTATTGTTTAGCTTAACGTTAGTATTCGCTTTATTATTAATTAATGCACTGCTTGCAGAGCGCCAAAGTCGAGAGCAGTTAGAAATTACCCATCAGCAATTAGAAATAACCAATCAACAACTGTGTCAGTATGCGCTACGGATTGAAGATCAGGCAACCTTGCAGGAACGCAACCGAATTGCCCGCGAAATTCATGATGGGTTAGGACACACTCTAGTTGCCCAAACTATTCAGATTAATAATACCTTGTTGTTCTGGGAATCAAATAATCACAAAGCATTGACATTTCTCAAACAGGCAAAGGAATTGGGGGCTGAGGCGCTGCTGGAAATTCGGCGATCGCTTTCTGTTTTACGTTCAAATCCTTTGCAAGGACAATCTCTTAAATCAGCCATTGAAAAGCTGCTGACAGATTTTCAGCAAATCACAGGTATTCAACCGGACTGTAAAATTGACCTACCATACACTTTACCAACAGAAGTAAATACGGCTCTTTACCGAATTGTGCAAGAATCGTTGACAAATATTTGCAAACATGCTCAGGCGACGAGTGTCACCGTTGGACTACTAGCTGAGGCTGGAATGATTCATGTCTCAATCGAAGATAATGGAAAAGGGTTTAACCCTACTCAAAATACAACCGGGTTTGGGCTACAAGGGATGCGAGAACGAGCGGTTGCACTGGGCGCTCAGTTAAATCTCCACAGTCAATTAGGAACAGGTTGCTGTATTTCTGTTTCTTTGCCACTATCAAAGCTGTTGTTTTAGCTATGATTCGGATTTTATTAGTTGACGATCAGCATCTTATTCGCCAGGGACTTAAGAGTATGCTTGAGTCGAATGCCCAGATGCAGGTAATTGGTGAGGCGGAGAATGGGCAACGCGCACTCGAGGTGATTCCTGCACTCCAACCTGATATTGTGCTAATGGATATTCGGATGCCTGTAATGGATGGAGTTGCCACAACAAAGGCGATTGCTCAACAATATCCTGACATTAAAGTTCTCGTTCTGACCACCTTCGATGATGATGAGTATGTTTACCAGGCGATGCGGCTGGGTGCAAAGGGCTATTTACTCAAGGACACCGAACCTGATGAATTAATGTTGGCAATTCGATCCGTCTATAAGGGACAAACCCTACTCGGACCAGGATTGTTTGAAAAAGCACTCATGCCGATTACCGCACCTGTCCCGTCTGTGCAAACCCCTCCAGAATTGGCGCAACTCACACCCAGAGAATTAGATGTATTGCGGTTAATTGCTTCTGGAGCTAATAACCGTGAAATTGCCGAATCGCTGTTTCTTTCAGAAAACACTGTTAAGAATTATGTTACCAATATTCTGAGTCGGTTGAATTTACGTGATCGCACTCAAGCCGCTTTGTTTGCCCATTCCTTATTCTGACTTTTCCCGTTATAGCAACCGCCGAGCCAGTTAGGACAAACAGTATACTTAATGAGTAAAGTAACAAATATTGATCCTGCTTAAGCGGACAGTACAGAAACAGATAATGCCAAAACTCTACAGTTACGACCTACGTCAGAAAGTAATTCAGGCAATTGAGTTAGACATTGCTTGATATATTGCTCCCACGGTGGGTCTTGGCGCTTGGAATTCTTTTTTCGCATGACTTTCAGGAATATCTGACTCGAATCTTTGGGTAGTGGTAAATATGTAGTGAAACCTGATAATTTCTAACTCAAATTATTCATTTTTAGCTATTATAATTTTGAATTGTATTTAACTGACTGATTGAATTGTCTCTCAAAGATAAATTTACTAAATATATCGTTTAGCCATAAAATGTTAAAAGTAATAAAGTACAAGTGTTTTGAAATTAGAATATTGCAGCCTCGATGTCAGCCAAAGCACCTACTTGCCCCAATTGCGGTTCTCAACACACTGTCAAAAACGGCAGTATTCATAATCAAAAACCAAAGTACCAGTGTCAAAACTGTAAAAGACAGTTTATAGAAAATCCAACTAATAAAGTTATTAGTAAAGATACGATAGAGTTGATTGATCGACTTTTATATGAATTGATACCTTTGGCAGGGATTGCTCGTGCTGCTCTTGTTTCAGAAACTTGGTTACAGAAATACGTTAATAACAAATATACTCAGATTCCTCAAAAGGTAAAGGTTTCAGAGAAACCTAAAGGAAAATTGACTATCGAATGTGATGAGGCTTGGTCATTCGTAGCTAGTAAAAATAATAAGAAATGGATTTGGTTAGCCTTGGATAAAAAGACTAGAGAAATAGTTGGAGTTTACATAGGCGATCACAGTGAAGATGGAGCTAGAGGATTATGGAATTCTCTACCACCAGTTTATCGTCAATGTGCTGTTTGTTATACAGATTTTTGGGCAGATTATACACAAGTTATTCCTCACAAACGTCATCAGGCAGTAGGGAAAGAAAGTGGCAAGACTAACCATATTGAACGCTTTAACTCTGACATTGCGTCAAAGAATTGCTCGTTTGGTTAGAAAGACTTTATCCTTCTCTAAAAAGCTAAATAACCACATTGGTGCTATCTGGTATTTTATTCATCATTATAATTCTTGTTGTAGTGCCTAAATTTATTTTCACTACATATTTACCACTACCCCCCTTTACCACTACCCCCCCAATTACCGTCTTGATACTGATGATGTTTTCTTCGTGCAGCAGGTTTTGAAATATCGGCAGAGACAACGGGAGCAAAAGGAACACAGACGGCAGTTGGAGCAAGCTCAAAATGCGGCACACATCTGTGTTTTCTAAACGTGGGTTAGCTGCACCAGTCTCAATAGACCTTATTGGGCTGACTACCGTACAACCGAAACAAGGGCTGGTGACTGGCTTTTATATTGTTATGCCGCAGATTGAAATCTGTTGGTTGCAGTCGATACTCGGCAAAAAGCCGCAGCAGTTGGGCTTCGTGTTCGACGGCAAACACCAAGAACAGATCCGGTCGGCGATCCCCAGTCAGAACATTGATCGCCTGATACACTGGCTCAGGGATGAAGAACGGGGGATCAACAATAATCACATCAAATTCCCGGTTAATCGGCTGTGGCGACCGCAAATCATAAGGGAGAAACTCCGCAAATTCAGCAAACTTCGGGTCGATGTCTAGAAGCGTCACCCAGCGCCCTCGTTGATACCATTCGGCTCTTGCCGAGGCGTACAAAGGCAACAGGGATTCGCATATACATCCAGCGCGCACACGAGCGCAGAAGCGGTTTGTTGTGTAAAGAAAATCTGGCTCAACGTGAAGTCAGGAGGAATGAACCAGTCGATGGGGTCTACCTTAGACTTAAACCACGGCTGACCAGGGCCGATTGCCATCCGCTCCGTCAAAACCCGCTTTAGTTGATCTTTGTCCATACATATACCTCTTGCAACATCTGCATAACGTCTCAAATCGGCGGGCGGCAGCCGAGGTCTTTGATGCAGACAAAAATCTCAAACTTTGCTGTCAATGAATTAGAGGATGTAGAAACCTCTAGCTAGCTTCGCTTGAGCTAGAGGTAGTTCATACCAAGATAACTGTTCACTGTTAGAGTCGCGCGATCTGCCAGGATGAGTGCGGTAATCCTACTTGATGACAAAGTTAGACGGGTCTTGATCTCGTCGATGCTTAGTGGGAATGGGAGCTGGCTGCCCATCACCCGCAAGGGCTGCGGTTTTCTCCAGGGATTCCCTCAATCGCTTGGCTGCGTAGATGGACATGTCTCGCGGTACATTAATGCGATCGCGCAAATATCGTAGACCGACATCAGAACCTGATGGAGGTACACAGTCTTCATCGGTGATCATCTGTGTTAAAGCACAACGTAGGGCTTGATCAAATAATTTATCATCTAAGGGGTTGACTCGGATAATATTGATGCGATGCTCGATAGTTCGTTGAAGAGCTTCCATGCGGGAGTTTTGCGGTTCTGGATAAGTAACATCTGGTAGCCCGAACCAGGGACCGTTATCCACCTGCGCTTTATTGAGAAGCATCTGGGTTTCGCCGTTTTCCCAACAGCCCCCCATCTGGGGCGGCAAATCATGTACATGTGTATGAAAGTCGCTCTGGGTACCGCAGTAGGTCGTTCGGCTTTCCATTGCCGCAAACCATGCGCTCAAGCGAGGGTTTTCCGAACGCAGGGAGTACCCTTTGTAGTAGTAAAGGCTCGCATTCATCCGTTCGAGATATGGCGTAAAAATCACATCAACGATGCCGAACTTATCTAGAAAGTAAGGGCTTAGGGTGCGACCCAGAGCCGACTCAACCCTAGCCACCACTCCGATAAATTGTTCTCGGTTGCGTTGTTCTTGTTGAGACGAACCTGCTCTAGAGCATAGCCAAGCGCACCAGGCTCTAAATAAAAGTCGTTCTAATTGACGTAGAGGAATCACTGTAGGGTCTTCCATCCCTTGACTTAATGGAGCAAAAACCTTGGACAAAGCGATCAAAATGTCATCGCTTTCCTTAATAATCTGTCCATCTAGCTCGATCGCGGGGAGCATTCCTGATGGTACCTTACGTTTGTACCAACTTTCTTTCTCCCCATAGCAGAACATTGTCACTTTTTCAATCCGATAGGGAATCTGTTTTTCCTCTAGCCATAACCAAACTTTTTGACAGTAAGGACACCAGGCGTGGTTATCGCGGTACAGCGTTACCCGTACATCAGCTTCCGGCTGACCAAACAAGCGCAACCTGGCTCTAGCGTTGGTGAGACCATTGACGGTATCTATTTGATAATCCGTGAGGGTTTCTAGTTCTTCCCAGCTTAAGGGTGCGGTAGTCATAGGGGGAGTTGCGTAGGGCAATACTTAGGACAATTCTATACTCTACAATATTTTCAATCACACCAAGGCTTAATTTTACCGATAGGTTCGCCTCTAAAGAAAAGATATTGGACAAATAGCAGCCTGAAAGTTTAGTCTACAAAGGCATGGACGAATCACAGAAGCGGTTATGAAGCACTTAAACAATACAAATGCAATTTCAGAGTGAGTTGATGATTTACCAGCGATCATCCATTGGTTGTCACTTTCTTCTCTTCCAGTTTCTGCTAGACCTTGAATTACCACAAAATTTCTCATGGTTTCAGCTTGCTAGAGGAAAAGTTGCTGCTAACATCCATCCAAAGAATAAGGCATTACCGATGGCATAGCTCCAATATTCGTTAAATAAGCTAGAAGTAAATGAAAAAATAGCCACAAGTATAGGGAACAAGGGCAGTAAAAGATAAATAAACCCAAGATTTGGTAGCAAGTAAAGTACTAAAATAAAACCTCCGATTAAGGCTGCGCTTTGTCCTAGCCACCACAAAAGACGTTTTCCAAACAAGAGGTTTTGTTGGGCTATACCTGATGCTAAAAACCAAGGAAAACTAACAAGTGCAAGTATAGGAAACAACTGCAAACGTATCCCAGTTAACCACCACTGTAACCACACTACTTGAGCCATCGCTCCGAAACCAATCCATAACACTATGAATAGAACAATGCCGATTCCTAAACCTCTAACTGTAGGTCGTTGCATTCGTGACATAATCACAAGCCAAGTTAATCCTGCTGCACCAAACCAAATACTTACTGCTGTGCCTACTAAAACTCCACCTAAGTTATCAATATCACCGAGCCAATTACCTACTAAAAGTGTACCGCTTGCGGCAAAAGGCGCTGTTAACAAGCCTACCCAGCTTTTTAGCTGTTCTACTTGATTGGGGAGGAAAGAAGTATTTAAAACCGGAGCAACTGCTCCTAGTATTACTAACCACGCTAATAAGTGTAAAACGTACCAAATCATTCGATAATCAACATAGTTGCTTTGACGCTGGATTCCAAAAGTAGCATCAAGCCAACTTCTAGCTGCTTGATGGCTTTGCTTACGGAACAAAATTGTAATATGTTCAGCATTAGGAATAATTACTAGCTCTCTTCCCTTGCCCTGAAATAAATTTTTATTTTCTCCACCTGCGCTTTCAAGTAACCGCTTTGCATTGGCAATAAATCTACCTTCCCAACTTCCTGCCTGCAATTGGAGATTATCAGGAGCTTTTGGTGTAACTGAAGCACTTGTAGGAGAAATAGCTACAGTCGCCGCATAACGATTGACATTATTAATAGCAGCAGACATCACTGCACCGCTACCCATTGAGTGACCTAAAGTAGCTAAACGCAATTTATCTACCTCTGGTTGTTTTACAAGGGCTTCATAAGCAACATCAAGATTTTGCTGAAGTGAATTTTTTCCCAACGGTTTAGTATTAGCTGCATGACTATCAAAGTCCCATACTATAACTGCGTAACCTGCATCTGCTAAGGTGTAGGCGTACCCAAGCATTAACTGCTTAGAACCTGCATACCCATGTGCTATTAAAACACCAGGTACATTTTTTGCATTCTTTGACACTATGTATAATAGCGGCACACCATCACAGACCATTTGCTTTACTGTAAGAGACGCCTGTACGGTCATTACTCTCCACCAAGAAATAGCAATTACTAATAGTGCCAAAATCAGCGTCAGTAAACGCTTATTGTTCATAGACTTCTAGTTAATAGACCTCTTGCAAATTATTTTATGGTATGTTACTTTCAATACTGGGAGCGGAACGCAACCGTTTTCTGCCACACTCGCAAATTGAACGCTATATCAACCAATTAGGCAGCTGATCAACATTTTTCAAGAACCTTATTCAAAATTGTATGTTGGTGGTAATTTAGATGTATGGATGAAGACTGCTGGATTTGAGCAAGTGCAAACAAAGCCTGTGGGCTGGCTCAATCAAGTGACACAAGGTATCAAGCCAAATAAATTCACTTTTTCCCGTGAAACCACGTAAATTTTTATTCTCAGCGATCGCTTGAATTGCTGGGATCTAATGTTGTACTCTGTTTTCAAAGTTCGATTGGCCAGCAGATGAACATAGGAATAATTGAGCCAAGAAATAGCGGGTTTTTAGAAGTGATGCCAGAGGGAGAAGGCAGCGACTATTGGCAGATTGCAGCTGTACACATCAATGGCCAAGTCTTCTGCCCTAGCCCTCGCCTTTATCGCAATCAGCAGGTGGCATTAGCGCAAGCTGCACAAATTTATGATTGGCTAGCTGACCACGAGCCACAAATTAGTGGTGGAGGTTGCTACATCTCTTCGTTGAAGCTAGCGCTGTGGCGTCAACCGAAAGTATCTTAGTTGCCCAATTTATCCAACTTTGGCTCGAAAAGAATTTTTTAAGCACCATCGCTGAAGAATGTTGACAGTATTACCGATCATCAGACATAACAAAAATCCCACGAGTGAGGTGAGGTGGGAGCAACGCGATTTTGTGAGATGACCCTACCGGAAGAGCGATCGCTAAAAACTAGCTTCAGTAGATTAAAGATATTAGTTATATCTAAAGCAGTATTTACACTGACAAAAGTTCTGATTCTTCTGATCAGAGATAAATATGACTCGTTTTTTGGGCAAAAAAAAGGTAGGATTCCCTTTGGAGTAAAGGTTTTGATATGTGACATCAAAACAGGGAGTGCCTACACTGAATGAAAAATAGTATATATTCTACTTTCGATTTAAGCAAATCATTAAAACAGTTTCAAGAAAAAGTTACGAAACTTTTAGAATTAACGAATATATCAGAATGGGATGGACGCGTTTTCAAAGAACGAGAGGAAAAAATTAGAGAATCTGCATTAATAATGGCTGGAGAATGTACGGCTTTGTTGCTTCATAAGCTGTCAAAATCTCAAGAGTTTTTGGACAAAGCAATGCAGCAAACACAGGGATGGTGGCATGAGACAACACAAAAACATGGTTGTAAAAAGCGCCAAATATTAACAATTGGTAATGTGGAAGTAAATTTAAAATTACCCTATGTAGTTGAACGTCTAACTCAACCAAAGAAAAATCAAAAATCATTACAGTCAGGATTTTGCCCATTCTTAAGATATTTAGGAATGTCTGAGGGTTTAACACAAGAGTGTTTTCTCGAAAATTGCCCAATATGGTGCAATTTCTGGTTTTTTTGAAGCAGCACGTACAATCCTAATAGATTGGGGCAGAAATATCAGTCTAAAACGCATAGAACGGCTAACATATTACTTTGGTAAAATCGGTATAGATTTACGCCAATCGAAATTAAAAAATTTAGAGTGTGGTAGTCTACCGACAAATAATGTTCTACAAGACCAGCGTGTTGTCATCGCTGTAGATGGCGGTCGTACCCGAATTCGGATTAATAATAAAGGAAGGCGTAAGGTTAAAACTAACCGTGTAGGCTATACAGGAGAATGGATTGAGCCAAAATTATTAACCATTTATGTAGTAAATGAGCAAGGTGAAAAAATTAAGAATGGCGAGATTCCTATTACTAACGATGGCACTTATTCAGGATTTGAAGGATTTTTACAAATATTAGAGATGTACTTGGTTAATTTAGGGATCAGTCAGGCAAAACAGGTTTTATTAATTGCGGATGGTGCAGACTGGATATGGATACATATCCCTCGGTTATTAAAAAAATTAGACTGCCCAACTCCAACTTATCAGATATTAGATTTTTATCATGCTGCATCACATTTACAAGACTTCGCTGATGCTACATTTAGTACAAAAGATGAACGTCAACAATGGTTTAAAAAGGCACGAAAAACTTTAAAGAAAGGTCAAGCATTAGGTTTAATGAAAAGCATGGATGAATTTATTCATAGGGCGAGTGGTGAACGTCTGAAAATTTTAGTCCGAGAGCGAAATTATATTTTAAAAGCTTACCGACGGAGACTTTTAAAATATAACGAAGTTGCATCTCAAAAGCTCCCTCTTTGCAGTGGTGCTTCTTGATTGTTTAATTCGTCAAGTTGTTAATTTACGCATGAAAGGTAACAGTAAGTTTTGGCTTAAAGATCATGCCGAAATCATGTTACATCAACGCTCGCAATGGATAGCTAAAACTTGGGATAATTTTTGTGATTCTATATTTAATTCTTTTATTAAACCCAGAACTGGGTAATATATTTTATACAGTCATTTCCAATTCCCCAGAAGAATTGCCATAATCAATACTAAGTATAATAG
>NZ_CAXTNP010000208.1:0-4772 GCF_964245575.1 uncultured Nostoc sp.
TTGCGGAAAACACCAAAATGAGTAAGTAAAATGGCATTTTGAGAAAGCATTTAAGTATTTTGAGAAAGCATTTAAGTATTTTGAGAAAGTAAACAGGCGTTTTGAGAAAGCAATTAGGCTTTTTGATAAAGTAATCAGCAAATATACCTGACGATTAAAAATCATGGCTGCACATAGCTTGCTTCCCGTTCGCCCTTGGCGTCTCATAGGGAAGGGTAAATCGGTTTTTGAGTGAAACAGGACTTACGCCAAAATGCCCGAAAAGCTTAATTTATCGAACCGCCAACTCTTGGAGAGGCTGACGCCAACGCGTAGCGTCTCCAAGAGTTGAATTCGTAGAGCGTGCGTAAGTCCTATGAAAATATAAAATCAAACAAATTCTGCAATGAAATTTTTCAATGTCTATGCGAGTCTGTGCTAATCTATCAAGCCCTATCCATTGGAGTATTTTTACTCAAAGATTATGTGAAATTTGCACCCTCTGAATGAGTTTCTTCAACCTATAGCAGGAGTGTGATGTTCCATTAACCGCCTACGATGAAGAACTAGGTAATCAAATCGTAGTATATCTGCTTTTCTAATTATGGACTCGAAGTACAGGTGGAAAAATGGCTATCGACCTAGCCGAGATGAAGCGGCAAAAAACCCTCATTTGTTAGATGAGAGTCAGTTCGATAACGAGCAAGACCGTTTGCTAGCTGAAGAATCTGCAAGGAAGCATTTGGGCGTACCTGCACCAACCTTAGACGAAGATAAGTCAATACTACCTCATTAGCTTTGCCTAACGAAAAGGCTTAATAACACCATTTCCAAAAATCTTTGCAACAAATTGGCTGTAGGGGCCTATAACTCTACGTCCCTAATCATCTATCTGTAGCAGGAATTTCGTGAAATAATCTAACGTTTGGGCATTTTGTGCATATCTAGGCTCCGCACCATTATAAAGTTAAATAAAATGCAGATTTATCAACTTTTCAACCGATTAAACAATAGAAAATTTACTAAGTTACTCACTCAAACAGTAGCTTTAGGCGTAGGTGCTATTGTTCTCCTCTCAAGTACTAATGCTAATGCTGCCGAGCAAGTTGTTTTAAAGTATGGTACTTTTCAAGGGCAAATATCTGTTCAAGAATTAACTCAGTTTACAGAAACTGGCAAAACTACGCCGACGTTAACAGCTTATTTGCAGGCGGCGCAACAAGACCCCGCAGTAGCTCGTAAGGCACTTAAAGCCCCAATAAAAGCCGATGCTGCCTTTTTAAATAGCTTACTGTCTAGCTGGGCAGGGCCAATTTTAGTTAACCAAATTGGTGAAGTAGTTCACCCTCCCTCAGGACAACTAGATCAGCAAGCGCTGCGAAGTGCTTTAAGTGCATCTATTCAACAAAATGGTGAAGTTACACTGCTTGGAGCCATTCAGAATTATCCAAATACTTCTGTTGAACTGGAAGGAGATCGTCTCATCTCTGTTTATGAACGCCTAAGCAATCTTGCAGAAATCTTATGAGGGTTACGTCATCAGATGATTAGTTTAGTGCCTCAAGAATCGTGAATTTTAGTCACGATCGCAATTAAATTAATACTGATGAGTCTATCTTAGGGTTCATACCTTGTTACTTATAAATTCTCTAACCTAAATGTAGAGTTTAGTCTCAGAATAGGGAAAAGATTTGTATGACAACCGATGTTTCTAGAGATATTAAGAAGGATGTTAATGGGTCACTGATAAGTGGTGTTATTTTGAGTATTTTCGGGGTTATTGCGATCGTAGCGCCTAATTTCACCACCCTATTCGCCGAAAGTTGGATTGCGGTGATTTTGATTTTCGCCGGATTTACAAAACTAGTTTATGCCACTCAAACCCGCCAACAAGGAGGTTTTATTTGGAAACTTCTATTAAGCGGACTTTATATTGCAACCGGCATAATGCTGTTTGCTTATCCTTTTACAGGTATTCTCACACTAACTCTGTTGCTTGGCAGCTTTTTGCTGGCTGAAGGTACATTCGAGTTAATTCTGGCATTCCGGTTACGTCCACAACAGAACTGGACGTGGATACTAAGTGATGGGATTATTACACTGGTCTTAGGCGCAATGATTTGGTTCCAGTGGCCCTTTAATGCGCCCTGGCTTATTGGCACACTAGTTGGTGTCAGCATTATTTTCACTGGCATTTCCCGCGTAATGCTGTCATTGAATGCGCGTTCTACCTCGAATCCTACTAATGAAGCTGCAAATCTTACTTAGTAGATAGGGAATGGGGAACTCGGGGTCCCCTCTGGGGATTAGGGGCAATGGGGAATAGGGAATAGGAAAAAGCAATTACCAATGCCCCATCTTGAGTAGTGACAGTTTACTAAGACATTGCAGCAGCGATCGCTTTGATATTGCTAAATTAGCTAAGGAAATCAAAATCAAGGCCAGCTAGCTGCTTTTCAACAATGGTATCTATTGCTACTCCCTTCCCGGATATTCAAAACCATTGGGCACGCTTATTTATTACAGCCTTAGCCCAACGTCGTATTATCAATGGGTTGCCTAACGGTACTTATCGCCCCGATAACTCAGTGACCCGCGCTGAATTTGCCGCCATCATCGCCAACGCATTTGGGACAGTTTCCAAGAAGCGGCAGTATGTCCCCTTTGTTGATGTACCCACTAATTATTGGGCAGCAGCTGCCATCCAAGCAGCTTACGAAAAAGCATTTCTTAGCGGGTTTCCTGATAAAACTTTCCGTTCAGCTAACCGAATTACTAGGGTAGAAGTTTTAGTTTCTTTGGTAGGAGGCTTAGAAATTGCCACCAAAGTAAAACCTGACCTCCTCTCACAACTCCCACAAATTTATCAAGATTCTGTTCAAATTCCTGGGTATGGTATAAATCAGGTAGCTATTGCCACTAGGGCTGGATTGGTGGTTAGTTTCCCAAATGTGAAATTACTCAATCCCAATCTCGCAGCCACCCGTGCAGATGTGGCAGTGATTATTTATCAAGCTTTGGTGTATTTAGGTCAGGCAGAAAAAATTGCCTCAAGTTACTTAGTGCAGCCGCCAATACCAACACCTATACCTATACCAATACCAACGCCAACGCCAACACCCACACCCACACCTGTTGGTAGCGTTAGGCTAAATCATAGTCGGGAATTCCGGGGGGCGTGGGTAGCATCTGTGTGGAATAGTAATTGGCCTTCTAAGGCAGGACTTTCTGTTGCCCAACAAAAAGCTGAACTCAGCGATATTATTAGTAAATTACAAGCGCTAAACTTCAATGCTCTTATCTTCCAGGTGCGACCGGAGGGAGACGCTTTATATGAATCTAAATTAGAGCCTTGGAGTGCTTGGATTACAGGAACTCAGGGAAAAGCACCAGAACCATTTTATGATCCTTTAGCGTTTGCGATCGCAGAATGTCACAAACGCAATATTGAACTCCATGCTTGGTTCAACCCCTACCGCGCCAGCACTTCCACCGACCCAGCTAAAACAGTCCGTCCCCACATAGCAGTTACCAATCCAGAAAGCGTTTATTTGTGGAAAACTCAACGCTGGATGGATCCAGGACTGAAAATAGTTCAAGACAGAGCTTACAACGTAATTCTCGATGTAGTGAAGCGCTACGATGTTGATGGCATTCACTTAGATGATTATTTTTATCCATATCCCATTGAGGGACAGTCTTTCCCCGATGATAAAACCTACGCTGCATATAAAGCAGCTGGTGGTACACTTAGCCTTGGCGATTGGCGACGAGATAATGTTAACAGAATGGTACAGCGCCTCTGGCTGGGAATTAAACTAACCAAACCCGACGTTAAATTTGGTATTAGTCCCTTTGGAATTTATCGCCCCGGACAACCCACTGGTATTACTGGGTTGGATGCTTACAACGTGCTGTATGCCGACTCGAAGAAATGGCTAGCTGAAGGCTGGATTGATTATATCGCGCCTCAACTTTACTGGCGCACAGACCAACCACAACAAAGTTATTCGGCGTTGCTAAAGTGGTGGACAGAGGTAAACACAAAGCAAAGACACGTTTATGCTGGTAACAATCTGACAGAACCAAGCAACAAGAGTCGGGAGAGTGATGAGATTGAAAAGCAGGTGAAAATTAGTCGTAGCCAAGCTGGACATTTGTCACTGGGGAATATCTTCTTTAATGTCGGTGTTTTGACAGAAAATAGTCAGGGCATTGCTGATAAATTCCAAAGTCTGCTTTATAATAAACCTGCACTACCGCCAACTTTGTCTTGGCAGGATACAACACCGCCGCCTCCGCCTATTGGATTACAAGTCAATAACCGCAAACTGAGTTGGGAACCTGGTGATAATCAGCCAGTTCGTTCTTGGACACTTTATCGGCAAACTGGCGATACTTGGACAATTCAACGAATTTTGTCTGCTGGTACAACCTTCGCTACCGTTCAACAAGCGGGAACCTATGCAGTATGTGCGGTGGATAGATTGGCGAATGAGAGTGTGGGAACAGTTATTACAGTTAGTTGAACAAAACCCGGATTTCTCACTTTTAGATATCTCTGTAAGTCATCTGGATTAAGACAGTACACCTGTAGCTATGGGTACTGAGATGACTATTCTTACTGGCATGAGCTTTGGAGTTGACCTTTTTGACGATCCGCTCATGCCATTTCTTTCTATCTTCACCAAAAGTTGCCAAGTACCAGTTTAGTTTACAAATAGAATCTGGAAATTGCTCTTCTTGCTGTTGTACTTGTATTTGTATTCTTTACCTCCCCAAGGAACGTAGCA
>NZ_CAXTNP010000208.1:4872-14307 GCF_964245575.1 uncultured Nostoc sp.
TACCATTATCCTCAGTCCCACCTGTAATATAACGACTAGAATTACTAGTATTGGGTTTCACATTAGTCCTTGAAACAGCCGCTAATGCAGGTAATCCTATAGAAACTACTATTCCAACTGCTAGCAGTGTAGCGTTCCGATTAAATTTTATTAAATTTGTTGCGATAGTTTTCAATTGCATATTTGATCAACTCCCACTTTTTAGAAAAATCGTAAAATAAACCTTTTGGAGAGTGGTGAATAATAAATTAATCTTTTAAAAAAATTAACTTATTAAAAACCAAATTTAATATTTTCATGTGTTATTATGCGTTCGGAAAATAAAAATAAAAGTTTACATTATTACAAGATTCAGTCAACCAAAAAGTTTTTATAAGCCTTACCATCTGGACATTTCAGTTAAAGCCACCTACCTCGCTACTGCTTTACCACTGTTGCAGCGATCGCTGTGGGGATGGGTATGCCAGCATCACCAAACCTTGTCTATGATAAGTGGATGGAAAATTAGGGATTCACCTTTCGGTAGATTTAGGCAGAATCATCAAAACTGTATATTTGGATGGGGTAACACATAATTTGCCACAAAACCTCATGCCAAATCAGTAATTTCCATATCAACAAATGAAATATTGATTGAATTGTAGTTAATTTGTTCCTTAAGTTCCTCATCAGCCATGACACCCCCTGAGCCTCAAACCGATTTTGGAGAAAAAGCTCCACAAACCCCATTTGAGCCACCTTCTGGAAAACGGCGGTGGCTTTGGGTTTTAGCTGCACTACTATTGTTAGGGGGTGGAGCAACTCTAGTTTGGCGTTTGCTCCCTCCGCAAAATTCAGCACCTTCAACTGCTAATGCTCAACCTCAAGGGGTAAGAGTCAAAATATCGACAGTACAAAGCGGCATTATTGAGGAAAGTTCAGATTTTATTGCTAGCCTCAAATCCCAGCGCTCAGTCACGCTCCAGCCGAGGATTCAAGGCCAAGTTACCCAGATATTTGTCAAATCGGGAGATCCAGTTGCACAAGGAGCGGCAATTCTCCAAGTAGATCCTACTTCACAAGTCGGTGTCAGTGGAAGCAATGCTGCGCCTCAAGGATTTTTAGTGCAACTGGAAAATGCCCGCGCTATACTCAAATCTCTGGAAGCACAACGACCATCCTACGTTGCAAATGTGCAATTTTATCAGCAGAACTACGAAAAATTTGTCACCCTAGCTGAGGAAGGAGCCGTATCTCGACAGACTCGCAATCAGTTTGCTGCTCGGCTTGCCAATGCTAAGGCTAATCTTGATGCAATTGATTCTAGAATTCAAGCACAACGAGCCAACATATTGCAGGCTGAGAAAACTTTGCAGCAAGCTAATGTAAATATTCCAAAACAACAAGAGAATCTCCAGTCCGACAAAATTACCGCCCCCTTTAGTGGCACAGTTGGCAATATCGCGGTGAAAGTAGGTAATTTAGTAACTACTTCTACACAATTAGTTAATATCACGCAAAATCGACCTTTAGAAGTCAACATCTCTGTGCCATTACAGCAAGGGCCCCAACTGCGTAAGGGAATGCCAGTAGAGGTTATGAACACACAAGGTCAAAAGCTAGGTAGAAGTAGGGTATTTTTCATTGCACCTACTGCTAGTAATGAAACCCAAGGAATACTGATCAAAGCACTTTTTGACAACCCTAACGGGCAGTTACGTGCAGATCAATTGGTAAGGACTAGAGTGTTCTGGAATCAGCGTCCCGGAATTTTAATCCCCACAACAGCAATGACTCGTGTAGGTGGAGACACTTTTGTTTATGTAGTTGAAACAGAAACATCTCCCCAAGGTGTATCCCAACAAGTAGCTCGGCAAAAGCGAGTGAAGCTAGGCGAAATCAAAGGTAATAATTACCAAGTTATTGAAGGTTTACAGCCAGAAGATAAAGTTATTATTTCAGGTTTGCTCAATCTTAGGGATGGCGTTGCGATCGTTCCAGAATCTTAATTAAGGGGAGTAGAGAGGAGGGATCAGGGGAGAAGTCTCAATCTTGTCTCCTACCAATTCCCACCCAAGAAGTTAACTATAGCGATCGCTAAATTTAACCTTGCTACAGTACGTTAACAGCAGATAATCACTCTGGTGAAGCAAAATAAAACCAGATTAATCTATCTGACTTTTCCCGTTATCTCCTTGATTGAGTGATCGCTTACTATACCCCTAGCCCAAAGCCCTATTCTCTCGTAATTTATTGTCAGTAATTTTAAGTTATTGAGAAGAAAGTATAGTCTGAAACTCTTGCTGCTTCGTTGTTTCATGACTTAACGGGAAAAGTCAGATTAATCTATGGCATCAATAGCTGGGAAAGTTGCAATTATTACTGGTGCATCGCGGGGAATTGGACGAGCGATGTCTTCGACGGGCTATTCGGCATCGCACTCAAGTTAGCTGGTAACGGCGCATCTATTGTCGTTAACTATGCGGGAAATGCAAGCAAAGCACAGGAAGTTGTTGCAGAAATTGAAAAGCTGGGAGTAGAGGCAGTTGCTATCCAAGCTGATATTAGCAAAGTGCCCAACATCAAAAGATTATTTGAGCAAACGCTTGAGCGCTTTGGTAAAGTGGATATTTTGGTCAACAACGCCGGAATCGCCTTCTATAAACCAATTAATCAGGTAAGTGAAGAAGATTTTGACACGATTTTTGCCATTAACGTCAAAGGCACTTTTTTTGCTTGTCAACAAGCCGCGCAACACATGGCACAGGGGGGACGGATTATCAACTTTTCTTCATCAACTACAGCAATGATGCTGCCAACTTATAGTGCTTATGTAGCAACCAAGGGTGCTGTTGAACAAATCACACGGGTACTAGCTAAAGAATTGGGTGCAAAGGCGATCGCAGTTAATGCTATTTCTCCTGGCCCCACCGATACAGAACTGTTTCGAGAAGGCAAAACACAAGAACAGATAGATCGTTTAGCCCAAATGGCTGCTTTTGGCAAACTAGGAGATGTGCAAGAAATCGCCGATGTAGTAGCATTCCTCGCTAGCGACGAAGCTAGGTGGATCACTGGGCAAAATATCCGTGTAAACGGTGGAATCGCTTAAGGAGGCAGAAGGCAGAAGAAATCCCCATAAATAAATTTAGGGGATTTAATAAGGACGCCGTATTTCTTGCGGCACTTTCCGCGACGCTCCTACGTCGCTAACGCTGCGCTATCGAAATACATATTTTTTTGCTTTTTATAAATAAATTTAGTTGCTCTGAGATCCTGTGACAGAGGGCAAAAAATATATTTTCTTCCTCCTGCCGTAAGCTCGAACTGCCCTCTGCCTTTGTTCGGTGAGATGATCAAAGAAAATCGGCGGTAATCCCATCCCAACAAGAGGGGTGTGCGGGATAGCCGCCTGCCGATTTAGTCATTAGACATCTGCTGAAATTAAATATGCGTTACCCAGAACCCTTGTAGAGACGTAGCAGTGCTACGTCTCTGCATTCTTTTTCAAAGATGTCTACTAGAAAACTTTTAAAAAATAGCAAATTACAGCTATTTTCAGGTAAATAGACCACGCAGTAGGGGTTTAGCATTGCTAAACCCTTACAAAAGATGTGGTTCAAATACATGAAAACTGCTGTAAATATAGAGGTTCTCGTTTATGTGAGGTACATCGGTAAGGACACGGCAGGGCGTGCCCCTACACCTGGCGATATAATGTTGTACCGCATCTGAATGGGAACCGCTATATCTGCCTTAAAATGGCGTTGTTGCACGAATGGGGAAAAATGGTAAGAGGAAGTAATTGAACAGTAGCACTTCATAATTACCAATTACAAGAACCAACCAAACTAGCCACTATCTCTACTAGTTCTTCAGGATCAATCGGTTTAGATACATGAGTGTTAAAGCCACCTTCCAAAGCACGGATACGATCCTCACTATCAGCAAAGGCTGTTAAAGCAATAGCCGGGACTCGTCCACCATTGTTTGGTTTGAGGGCACGAATTTTGCGGATGAGAGTGTAGCCATCCTCCCCAGGTAACCCGATATCAGAAATTAAAACATCGGGTTGCAATTCAGATAATACTTTGCGTGCCGCATCTGCTGATATCACTGCTATAACTTTTGCTCCATCCATTTCCAACACAGAAGTAATGAAGAAGCGAGTATCATCATCATCCTCAACTACCAGAATGTCTAAACCAGCAAGAGTTCCAGAAGGTTCCATAATGACATTTTGTTCTAACTTTCTGTGACTTTTACCTGCTAATGATAAAATTAGGGCTTGAGAAACCCTCAAAATGACCTTTTTCAGATGCTGTGAAAAGTCAGAACTATATAATCAACGGTAAAACAAACAGAAAACGACTTTTAATCAATTTTAACAATTTATTTGTATCTAAATGCACATTTAATTGAGAAACAAAAATCCTCCAAATGGTAGGTATAATTTATTTTTTTATTTTTATTTTGGAAGCAATGCTATAAAAAAAGTTATTTTTATCCTGCTCTTTGTAATTAGAATCATGGATTTGGTGTAAAAAATATTGAGTTGGAAATAAAATTGAGTCCTGGCTTTACCCATAAACAAATAAAGTTTTTACCCAATATGGCTGAACTACGTAAAAGCTTTATTAAGTATAGAAAATAAAACATTTCCTTTTGAAGGAGGCTCTATCTATGGATTACTTGCCTAAGAAAAAATTGGGGCAAAAATTCGCTTTAAAATTGCTTATCAAACTATTCGTGATGATTTGAATATAGTAGTTTCCATTCAGATGTGGTACAACATTATATCACAAGGTGTAGGGTGTACCTCACGTAAACGAGAACCGTTATAAATGCGATCGCAGTACTTTGTGATTTACAAGTTTATAAACACACGGCTTCGATATTCTTGAGAGGTTCTATGGTTGGGCGATTGACTACAGTATTGGGCAAGAGGGCACGATCGCAATGCGATCGCTCTCTACTCCAAAACGCAAATAATGCTTCATTCTCGAAGAAGCCTGCAAGTTCTATGTAGTTTTTATGTCATTTATAGCCAGTTGTAGAGCGGGAACTGAACTCTTTTGAGTACTGTATCAATCATGTAGAGGCGTTCAACAACACTCACACAACAACTGGCATAAAGCGGGAGAAGTGATGCAGGGTTCAAGCTGTATTTCAAAGCACAACTTATTCACTGTCTAACGCTGTTGATATCTCTATTGAAGCCCTAACAGCACAACATCAGTTGCCAATTTGCCGAAATCTGTGACAAGTCTTGTCTACCATCAAGCTCATTGTAACTTTCATTCCCTCTCTTGGTTAAGTTTTATCCAGTGTAATTTCCTTTCCTTTTAGGTTTTTTACTCTTCATCTTCAGTCAGAAGAGAGCGAATTAATTCCCGAATTACATCGGTTGCCGGTCTGCCAGTGCTTGAGCAATATTTCTCCAATTTCTGAGCCTCAGCTGATGTGAGATTGATTGTAAGTCGTTTAACAGCCCATTTTTTATTCATAATATTAGACAAGTTCTATTTTTCAACTACTTCTCTAATATCAATCACTTAATCTGTTACTACATGGGTATTATCAAGGAATTTTAATTCAAGAAATGATGAAGCAGACTAATATGTTTTTCCAAAGAATAGTGAATATGTAAAGTCTATTTTAGAATATAAAGTTTAATCCTTTTAAAAGTAGTAATCATAAAGTCGATATCAAGAAGGTATAAAAGAAAGTTATTTTATCTAAGTAATTTGCCCAAATCTACATTAGTGCGCCACGGCGTAAATAGCGCAAAGTCTGAGCGGCGGTTCCCGCCGTTGGCGCAGCCCGCCGCAGGCATCAAAACTTTGCAAGACGAGCAACCATTTAAAATCCCTGCATAGCTTATTCCATAATACTTTTGACTTTTGAATGCGTGACTTTTGACTTCCGCCTTGCGGTACTAGCCCACATCAGCAGCCCAAGCTAAAGTATCACATTGGAGATATTAGAGCAATTATTGAGGAAGCGATCGCAATTAAACTAGACAACTGCATTTTGGCTCATTTACTCACCCTTTTGCCTTTGGGTAAAGAACAGTACCATTGTCATAACGGGCTATTTACTGTAGCGTGACCGAATTTGAGATTTTAAATTTTGGATTTTGGATTAAAGATTCAAAAGCGTTCGACTGAGCATCTTTGCACTGAGCCAAGCCGAAGTGTCACCCTGAAGTCTAAAATTTAAAAAGGATTGCGAGCAAGCGAATTTATACTCGCTTTGCGAGAAGCAAGCTATGTGAAACAAATCTAAAATTCAAAATTTAAAATCAAATATCAGTACTATAGCTGCCAAATGAAGCAAGTCTCTAAGGTAGTGCTGGATAGATTATATTGGTAAGCTGAAATTGTAGCGACCTTTAACAACAGATATCAATTGCGACGCCGAATAGCCCGTCGTAGACATCGCTACTTGAGCAGTTCAGCAGGCAGAATATAGCATAAAGCGACAATGCAAAAACTCCTTTTTAATGACAGAGATAGATTTAGAGCGCAGGCCCTATTCCTTGGTAAAGATATTAACTTACAGATGTTGGAGAATTACGTGTGCTTGGCGACTATGCCACTAATGGTTACAGTAGGTGAACACGGCTGTGCAGTACTACTGGGCTATGGTGCAGTTGTCCTGTTTAACCTTGAGCCTGTGGAAAAGGTAGCCTTCTTGACCAAACTATCCTCTCAAGTTAGTGGCTCTTTTGCCAACCCGGAAACAGAAGAGGTGGAAGTTCATCTCAATATTGCAGAGAGTGAACGAGCTAAGGAAGGAAAAATTTTGCTGCATGAATTTAGTGTAGAACGCTTGCAGATAGTGGCTGATATTCTCGCCAAGAGCGTTGTACTGTCTCACTATGAAACCAGCCTAGCGACTGTATTTGATCAAATTGAACCGTTTGCAGCTAGTCTCCAGCGTGAAAACAGGAGTAGACGCCAGAGCCGGGAATTACTGCGTCAACTGGGGACTACTCTGTTAGTTCAACATAAGATTGTCGGTCGAGTAGAGATCATCGATAAGCCGGAGTTACTCTGGGAATCCCCACAGCTAGAAAACTTATATCTGCGCTTGGAGGATGAATACGAAATCCGTGAGCGTCACCATGCCCTAGAACGTAAACTAGATTTAATTTCCCAAACTGCACAAACGGTGCTGGAGTTCATGCAACATAGTAGTAGTCAGCGAGTAGAGTGGTATGTGGTGATCCTGATTGTGGTGGAGATTCTGCTATCACTGTACGATATTATTTTCAAAGGCTAACGCTAAATTTGGAGAGTGTAAACTTATTGGACTTACTGAAAACCGCTATACTCCACCAGACGATTTATAATCACCTGGGCTAGGTGCAAAATGTTAGTTAAAAACATTCTTCCCTACGAACGTGATAGAAAATACTTGTATGATTTATGATTTTTGACTCATAGTATAAGGATTACAGATAATGCACGTTCTAAAAAAATCCATCAAACCGGCAACTTATATATCGTTCCTCCACATCTACCAAACTACTTGGGGGACTGCGGGTGATATTTGTTTAATCCGTGAATCTGTAGCTAATGAAAGTACAGCGAAATTTGTCGGTCACAAAATCCAATTAGCACTGCCAAAAGGGTTGGAGCGCGATCGCATCGCTAACTGTCCGATCATCAAAGTTGCAGGTAATGTCGGCGACGGACATCCTAAAGAGCATCCCTTGGAATGGGAGGTTTATGAAGGTGTAAATCCAGAAATAGCTCTAGCGGCTCTTAAACCTTGGGGCTTCAAGTTAATTGAGCTTTAATGTGGCAATCTGACAAGCTCAACTCGCTTTCGTTCTTCTGAAACTATTTTTTCCCCTAGCGCCATCAGACATTGGCTCAAATGGAAAATTCATCTAATAGACATGGGAGTGAAATTAATTATGCGTTGCCCGAAATCCTTGGTAGGCATAATTCATAAATTGTACCTACGTCATTTTCACTCCTACGTCTAATGTACTAAACCAGGTTTCTAAATCCGCGATCGCCTGAAAATCCAACAATGCTTCACCGAGATTTTCTAATTGTTCTAAAGAGAGAGTTTCAATACGGTCTAGTACCTCTTGGGGTAATTCTCCCACCTGTCGAGTCAGTTGACGGAGAATTAGCAATTGTCCTTCTGCCTTTCGTCCTTCTTCCCTGCCTCGTTGTTCGCCGCGTTGTTCGCCGCGTTGTTCGCCTTCAGCAAGAATTTCTTGATAAATTACTGACTCGCGCATCATACCCTCCCGAAACAGTTGTCTAATTAAGTCCTGATTGTATTTTAATCCCGCTAAGATTTGGGTGTAAGCGGAAATTTCTGGTCGTTGTCTTGGCTCAATTTGATTAACTTTGACCACAACTTGTTGCAACAAGGCTTGAGGTTGCGTGGTTGCGGCCAGTGGTGCTAGTGGTAACAAAGCTGGATCGTTCAGGAATGGTTCAGGATTTTCTTCCCATAAGCGAATCACGCGATATTCGTGATGAGTAGTTTCGACACTCAAGGCAGTTTCAATTACTGTTTCTGGTGAAGGGGGAAGCAATAATACGACAACTTGCGTTATTGGTAGGCGATACAAACGATACAAGCGTACCCAATAATCTAGCATCCGCAAGGGTAGGGGTGGCGTTGATTCTAGTTTGGTTTGAAATTCCAGATGGAGAATGCGTCCTTGTAGTTGTAAAAATGTTACATAATCTGCGCGAATTGGTTCAATGCTCAATTCGGTTTTCAGGACTTTGACGCTAGTTTGCGGTGTACCCAAAACCCAACTGGCAAAGGTAGCAGGATGTTTTTCGGACAGGAGTTTGCAGAGGTTATCAAAGGACATTGACGATCGCTAACAATTGAACGAGGTATTGTTATTATCTCGTGCAGTGGTTTGAGTAGGCGATGTCTACGACGGGCTATTCGGCGTCGCACCATCGCTCAAGGAAGCTGATTATTATACTCTGGGCGTATCTTTTTAAGTTCCTGTAGTATTTACATTAATATTCCATTTCTAGCTAGGTTGAGTTATCAGACAGTAACAAGATAACTGTAGCGGTTCCTGATTTACTAGTAAAACAGCCTTACTAAATAAATTACGAATTACGAATTACGAATTACGAATTATACAAATGTATCTGCACATAATTAAAAAGCGATCGTCGCCCTTTTTCCTTTTTCCCTTTATCCTGCTGTTGACTCTCCTCTTCGCCTTGCCTTGGGTAAGTGCGAAAGAAGCGCCTAAGCCGAAGCCGGAAGCGTGGCAGATTAACGGTATCGTTGCTGCCCTTGATGATGGATATAACGGAGTAAAAAAACTCGCTTTTGAAAAATTCAATGAATATGATCTAAAAAATTTAAAATCGGTGGTTCAGAAACCAGAGGATATTGCTCAGAAAGTTTTCAAAATCCTCAAGGATAAAACTGTTGACTCAATTGTTCGTT
>NZ_CAXTNP010000209.1:0-14287 GCF_964245575.1 uncultured Nostoc sp.
CTGGGGATTGGGGAAGAGTTTTCCTAAGCCAATGCCCAATGCACCATAACCAATGACAAATGACAAATGACAAATGACAGATTGGTGTGAGGAATTCGGTTATGAAATATATTCCATATTTGGTTTCAGTTTTGGGGGCTGGCTTGGTCTTGGGTCTGGCGAGTACTAAACCAGCACAAGCTCAAGTAGCTTATGGTAGTTATATCGGTATAGGCCCCACTCTTGGTTTTACTGATGGTATCCAATTTGGGGGGGTTATAGCGGGTCGCTATAAGCTTTTGGAAGCGCCACTTTCACTGCGTGCCCAAGTGTTAATTGGCAATAATACGGCAGTTGTGCCAACGGTTTCTTACGATTTACCCCTTAACTGGCAAGCCGATGCCTACCTGGGTGCTGGGTTAGTGTTGGCTGGTGGTGGTGAATCTTCTCCTGTAGGCGACAAAATTAGTTTTGCTTTACAACCGGGCATTGATTATATGATCCCAAATAGCAATACTGTGCTTTTTGGCAACGCCATTATCGCTTTTGATGCCTACCGTGATAGCGGTGGTACAGCTATTTCTGTACAAGGTGGTGTTGGTTTGAGATTTTAAGGGGCATCGGTAAAGAGTCAGCAAAACAGTGCTGCTCAAAGAGTACTGAGTGTTAATTGTGGTTGCAACAATACCTCCTGAATTATCAGACCAAGACTTTGTTTTGCTGCCACATTTTTATCGTGCCATAGCTATAACTACTGACTGAAACTTGTCCATTCAGACTAAAATTAAGCGATCTGATCTTATAGAAGGGTTGTTCAAAGATATCAAGTCTCGTTACCCGTTTCTACATTCTAAAGTCTCAGAGTGGCTTTTCTAATATCAACTGCATCCACTTCATCAGCAGTGAATGCAAGCGTTTGTCCATTAGGGCTGAAAGCCATACACCTTTCCCAAGCTTGGTGAAAGCGATCAATAGTGTATATCTTTTCTTTAGAGGTAACTTGCCATAATGTGATGTTTCGAGTTGCTGCGATCGCTAAAAGCTCACCATCTGAACTAAACAGCATTGGTTTGGGATTCGTACTCATGCAGCAGATCCTCGAAATACTGTACGTGTCGATTAATCCCACGCTCGACGGCTTTGATTACGCTATGAAGTTTGGTTGAATCCCCATCGTAGCGAGTCAGCACCGGACGAATAGAATCGAAGCGTTAAACTTCATTGCAAATTAAGAAGTTAGTCCAAACAACGTGATAGTTTTTGGTCATGACGAGAGACAGCATAGGATTAACACAGGAGAACACAGTGGCAATGGAATCAAATTTATTAACGAATGCAAGCGCAGATGAAATGAATCAAGATTTCAGTGAATATGTCGCCAACCTGCAACTTCACATGACTCTGCAAGCTCGCAATCTTGTTCCAACCCTGAAGCAAACACTGGTAGATAGTCGCCAGCAATTACTCCATCAAACCCAAGCCCACTTTGAAAAGCTAGTTTCTCGACAAGGGCTGTAAAAATATACAAATTTTAATCAAAATTCCAATAAAATATAAGGCAGATGTTGTTGGGTTAATGCCAATGGTGTTCTCACAAGGTCTGCTTTTTCTGCTTTTTTAAGTATTGAGTTACTAAAATCACCCTTTTGGCGCAATAGTAAGGGGCAAAAAGCAGTTAATGTTAATATTATTGCAGCAGTTCCTTTGAAGAGCAGTTAGTTAAGGCTAAATAGCGGCTCGAATAAAAATGACTTCATTACTTCCCAGAAACCTCAGCGTTGTTATCCGACCAGTCCAATACCGGGATCTGGACGGGATTGAGCGCATAACTAAAGAGTCATTCGCAGCCCTCACTCCGAAGGGAGCAGGTTTTGCCATCAGCCAGATGCAAAGGCTGCGTCGCTGGTATGGATTACTCAAATTTTTGAGTTGGTTTCCTAACCCGCTACAGTATCGCCTCTGTGCCTACATAGCAGAGCAAGGGCGGATGCTTCTAGGGATGATTCAAGTGTCACCCTTTAACCGGACACGCAGCACTTGGCGCATTGATCAAGTGCTGTTAGAGCGTGGTGTCGATAAACAAGGAACTGGCTCGCAACTTTTGCGTCATTGCTTTGAATCGATTCTGGAAGCTCGGACTTGGTTACTGGAAGTTAATATCAATGACATAGAGGCGCTGGCACTATATCGGCAAAATGGATTCCAGCGTTTGGCAGAAATGACATACTGGGAAATTGGGCCAGAATTACTGGCTGAATTAGCGCAAGCAGAGCCAGACTTACCCAACCTTTTGCCAGTAAGTAATGCTGATGCCCAGTTGCTATATCAACTAGATACGGCATCTATGCCACCCTTGGTACGTCAGGTTTTTGACCGTAATACCCGCGACTTTAAAACCAGCTTGTTTGGTGCTTTAACTGATGCGGTAATGCAATGGGTGAGCAAAACAGAAGTAGTGAGTGGTTATGTATTTGAACCGCAACGCAAAGCTGCGATCGGCTATTTTCAGGTGCAACTTGACCGTAAGGGTGAAGTTCCCCACGTTGCAACGCTGACAGTCCATCCTGCTTATACTTGGCTGTATCCAGAATTACTATCTCAGCTGGCTCGTATTGCCCAAGATTTTCCCCAGCAAGGGTTACAACTCGCTTCGTCAGACTATCAGGCAGAACGAGAAGAATATTTGGAGCGAATTGGGGCAAAACGCATAGAACATACATTAGTTATGTCTCGCTCTGTATGGCACAAGCTACGAGAGTCTAAATTCGTCTCCTTAGAAGGAATCCAGTGGACTGATATGCTGCAAGGTTTACAACCAGCACGTAAACCTATACCAGGTGGGATGTCATGGATACAACCACCAAAGCTGCCATCCTCAGATAAACCACTGCCAAGCAAGTCAGAACCGATTAACTTTTCGGTAAAAAATCCTAGCATGGAAGCATCACCGATTTCTGAATCAGCAGATGCACAGCAGGAGAATTAATTGTGATATCCCAAGAGCAAGCAAAACCTTTTATTTCAGCGTTGGGACTAGATTTTGGTCGTAAGCGGATTGGTGTGGCTGGGTGTGATCGCACGGGTTTAATTGCGACAGGGATTACCACAATTGAGCGCACATCTTTTGAGCAGGATGTCGATCAAATCCGGCAAATAGTTAATGAACGCGAGGTGCAAATCCTGGTGATGGGCTTACCTTACTCAATGGATGGCTCACTAGGATTTCAAGCGCGTCAAGTTCAAAAATTTACTACAAGACTTACTAAAGCACTGAAACTGCCTGTGGAATATGTGGATGAGCGATTAACTTCATTTCAAGCAGAACAACTGCTGATAGCTGAGAACCGCTCCCCGTCACGCCATAAAGGTTTGATTGACCGCAAGGCAGCCGCTTTGATCTTACAACAATGGTTGGATGTTAAGCGTGCTAGTTCCCGCAGTTCAGTTGCGGCTATTGAATATTGATACCTTTTAACATGATATTCTGAAAACGATTAGCCAGCAGTTGTATCTACGTATAAAGCTATTTGGTTGACATAATATGTCATGAAATAGTTAAGCGATTTTCAAAGTTGCTGGTATTTATTAAATTTCTTTCTACATTTCGGCTATGTTTTCCTCTCCATTTCCTGAAGAAAATGATAACGCTCATGCGGGTTCCATCACTTTAACCGATGACAAAGGGCGATCGCTCGATTGTTACATTGAGCATTCCCTTGAAGTTGATGGACAAGAATACGTTTTACTTCTTCCTGTAGACTCACCTGTAGAAATTTTTTCTTGGGAAGGTGACGGTGAGGAAGAAGAAGCGGTTTTAGTAGAAGATGACAGCATTATTGAGCAAATTTTTGCCACAGCTCAAGCTGTACTATCTGAGCAGAACCTGATATTGAAGAACACAGCTTATGCTCTGACTGTTGCAGGTGATTTACCGCCCGTTGAAGAATCAGAACTCTTCACCTTAGAGATCGAAGACGAAGAGGCGGATTTAGATCCGGAGCAATTACAGCTACTCGCTAGCTTCTATGATGAAGATCAGGAGTATGCAATTTATACACCCCTCGATCCTTTATTATTTTTTGCACGGATAGCAAAAACAGGTGAACCTGAATTACTCTCTCCAGAGGAATTTCGCAAAGTGCAACCTCTGTTAGAAGAACATCTTTTTAATGAAGTAGAATAAAATTAAAAATTCAAAATGAAAATATTGCATTTTGAATTTTTTAATTAGGAATTTTGATTGTTATCAAAATCTACTTAAACCTTTTACCAAATTCTGGAAAAGCATTTTGGTAAGGATTTTTAATTCCATCATCTAAAATCTCAAATTGGGATGAGGTGCTGAAAATGGCTTATAGCAACTTTACATTAAGTAAATTTAAAAAGTCATTCAGCATCCACATTGATGAAGAAACTGATTTATGTGCCGACATAAAACCTTTACAGCCAAGCGAGAAACTCAGAAATTCTTTAGAAGAAACGATAGAACTGGCTTTAGCAATTAATACTGAAAAAGCTCCTTCAGAAATGATTATCACTCCAATATTGTTGGAGGTAAGACGCAGGGCTAATTATCCAATTAGTTTATTTTCAGGAACAGATTTTAATGTAGATGTAGAAAAAGGTCTGAACGGATATTGTGATTTTATCATCAGTCGTTCTAAAGAGCAACTAATCATTAATGTTCCTGTGGTGGTTATTAGTGAAGCCAAAAATGAAAATATTAAAGGTGGATTAGGTCAGTGTGCGGCGGCAATGTTAGCAGCACAATTGTTTAATCAACAAGAAGGAAATGAAATTAGGAAAATTTATGGTGCGGTAACAACGGGGGATATTTGGAAGTTTTTGAAGTTAGAAGAAAACGATATATTTATTGATTTGAATAATTATTACATCAAAGAGATAGATAAGATTTTAGGGATTTTATCTCAAAGTGTTCAGGGAGATATTCCAGGATCGAGTTAGACTAACTAAACTATATTAAGTTATGCTCATTTGTCTAGAGCTACTTAAATTTGACTGTTGACTATGGCCTGGAACAATCTTTTACAGCCTGACTTGATTTTAGAGGGTTCAGTATTGAACCTAACACCAGCTATTATCCAAAAATACGGACTTAAGGGGCTGGTATTAGATGTAGATGAAACCTTAGTACCCTTTAGAGTAGGGATAGCTTCTCCAGAACTACAAGATTGGGTAGAGGAAATTCGCACCTGTACTGCATTGTGTTTGGTGAGTAACAACCTGAGTGAAGCGCGAATTGGTGGAATTGCGCGATCACTCAATCTACCTTACTATTTGGGTGCAGCCAAGCCTTCCCGACGCAAAATTAGGGCAGCCCTTAGGGGAATGAATCTACCAGTGCATCAAGTGGGGATGGTAGGCGATCGCTTATTTACGGATGTCATAGCAGGTAATCGCCTGGGGATGTTTACCATTCTAGTTGAACCGATTGTCCATGCAGACGCAGCCCTGCGCTCTCATCCTGTCCGCAACTTTGAAGTTTGGGTATCTGAAATTCTGGGAGCCTCTATTACCCCCAAGAAAACCAAGATTCACAAAAGTTGACAAATCGTCAGAAAAGTAAATCTAAAGAAATGGTTAAGGAATCTTACTGGAATCAAAACATCGGGGATCATAAGTATTAATAACATGGGGTCAGTCAAAAAAGACCCTACAGTATACAAAATAAATATAAACTTGTAAAGCGTCAGCCTTCACTATAGAGGGATTGGCGCTTTACAAATTGAGTTAGGAGTTAGAAGTTATGAGTTATGAATTAAATTCAACTCCTAACTCCTCACTCCTAAATCCTCACTTTTTAGATGTCATTAACAATTGTTGTCAAAATCGGCACTTCTAGCCTAACTCAACCAGAAACGGGACAATTAGCACTTTCCACCATTGCTACTTTGGCGGAAACACTCTGTTATTTAAGACGCCAGGGACACCGGGTGATTTTGGTTTCTTCTGGGGCTGTGGGAGTGGGTTGTGCGCGGTTGGGCTTAACTGAACGTCCCAAAGCGATCGCACTAAAACAGGCTGTAGCAGCAGTTGGCCAAGGCAGGTTAATTCGGATATACGATGATTTATTTACTACCCTGCAACAGGCGATCGCCCAAGTATTATTGACTCGTAGTGACTTAGTACAGCGCAGCCGCTATCTCAATGCCTACAACACTTTTCAGGAACTATTAGGACTGGGAGTGATCCCTATAGTCAATGAAAATGATACCGTAGCAATAGACGAACTAAAATTTGGTGATAATGACACGCTTTCGGCATTAGTTGCCAGCTTAGTAGAAGCAGATTGGCTATTTTTGCTTACCGATGTTGATAGGCTGTACTCAGCCGATCCGCGTTCCGTACCAGATGCGCGGCCGATCACTTTAGTTAGTAGCATTAAAGAATTAGCTCAATTACAAATACAAACAGGTTCCCAAGGTTCTCAGTGGGGTACTGGCGGTATGGTGACAAAAATTTCGGCTGCGAGAATTGCGATCGCGGCGGGAGTTCGTACCGTAATTACCCAAGGGCGATTTCCCCGGAATATCGAAAAAATTATCCAAGGTGAACTTATTGGGACGCATTTTGAACCGCAACCTGAACCAACTTCAGCGCGTAAACGTTGGATAGCTTATGGACTTGTACCTGCGGGTAAATTGTATTTAGATGAAGGTGCGATCACAGCAATTTCTCTAGCAGGAAAATCGTTATTAGCTGCTGGAATTAAGCTAGTAGAAGGAGAGTTTCGCACACAGGACGCAGTGCAATTGTGTGACAGCAATGGTAACGAAATTGCTAGAGGACTTGTAAATTACAACAGCAATGAATTGCAAAAGATTCGCGGCTGTCATTCGCGGGAAATTTCTGCAATTTTAGGCTATGCGGGTGTGGAAACCGTGATTCACCGGGATAATTTGGTTTTGATTTAGTAAAGTCAAGCGGATAAATTAAAGCAAAATTGAGACAAATAAATTATCTTGAAATTTTATTTAACTCTTTCTTACTAACCTGCTCAAATTTACCTGAAAAAGCTTTTTATTTAAAGACAACGAAAAAATTTAATATATCTATGTTTGAGGCTGTGTTTTTTGCTCAATGCAGCAGTGCATTTAAAGAACAACGCTTAGTAGAAAGAAAGATAAATTCTGAAAAGCTTGAATCGCTAAAAAATGATCCAGAATTTATAACAGCTATTCAATCTCAAACAGCAAGTAAAGAAAACGTAAAAAAAAGGCTTGAAAGGGCAATGAGTATTTTGTGTGAACAAACACTATCTTGAGGTAAAATGGGAGAGACTATTGTTGATCGCATATATAAAGATAACTTAGAATTACTCGAATATCTGAACCAGCGAAAAGAAATATTTTTTGCTAGTCAATTCGATGGAACTTTTAAAAAATCCCTTTTGTTGTCATCAGCAAGCTTTTTTTAAGAAGAAATTTGTAAAATAGTTCAGGCTTTTGTTGAGCGTAAGACTAGTAATGAGAAGTGTATAACTTCTTTAGTTAAACAGAAGGTAATTGAAAGGCAATATCATACTTACTTTGAATGGGATGCCAAGAATGCAAAGAAATTTTTTCGAATATTTTGTGATGAATTTAAAAATAAATTAGAATTATTACAAAAAATAAAAAAAGAGCTTAGATTTTATGTCGCAATTAAAGCTTTTTTAGAGTTAGGCAATATAAGGAATTGTCTAGTTCATCAGAACTTTGCAAACTATACAATTGATAAGACTGCCCAAGAAGTATATGACTTATATCAAGAGGCTATGATATTTGTGCGATGGCTATCTGAGAATTTCGAGAATTCCTAAATTTTGTTAACGCATTTAGTCTGGATTAAGGAAGTAGAAATATTTAAACTAAAAGTTTTCTACAGCAGTGATTCAGTGATTTTTATGATCTACTTTATTCAGTCATCCTAATTTCAGCCAATCTTACCGCCCCCCACAACGGCGCATCATCCCCTAAAGTTGCCGAAACAATTTCAAAATCAACTTCTGGCAAAGCCGTCTCCCGCGCCACTTGACGCACCACCTGCCAAAAATTCTCCCCCGCCTTCATCACACCACCTCCCAACACAAAGCGCTGCGGATTCATCAAGTTCGCCACATTACCAATACCCACACCCAGCGCCCAAGCAGCCTTGTGCAAAACTTCCTTCGCTAAATCATCCCCAGCAGCCGCCGCCTCACTTATCAACTGCCCCGTCAGCAACGTTAAATTATCCCCCACCAAACCCCTCAACACCTCTCCTCCTTGGCGTACTTGGCGACTTGGCGGTTTGTTTTCCAAAATTTCCCTCACATTTTGCACCATATAAGGCCCCGACGCCAAACGTTCCACACATCCCCGCTTCCCACATAAACAAACTGGGCCAGCAGGATCTACAACCATGTGTCCAATTTCACCAGCCATCCCACCAGCACCTCGCCAAGGCTGGCCGTTGAGTATCCAACCACCACCAACGCCAGTGCTGACAGTTATATAAAACAGGCTATCGTATCCTTGTCCCGCACCAAAACGATGTTCACCCAAAGCAGCAACATTAGCATCATTATCTACACCAACAGGAACGCCAAACTCTTCCTCCAACAACCCTTTGAGAGGAATATTCTCCCATCCAGCCACATGATGAGATAGTCGCACCATCCCCGTGGAAGCATCAACTGGGCCGCCAAAGCTGACACCGATCGCAGTCGGTTTTGCGTCTTCTAGCAGAGAGTAAATGAGCGATCGCATAATTTCCAAGTCAGTACTAGCATTTGCATTCGCTGGAGAGAGACGGCGTTCATAACGCAACCACTTTCTAGAACCGACATTTACCGTTGCTGCCGCCAATTTAGTTCCGCCAAAATCGAGAGCTAAAATTAATGTCATAGTTTTTTATTTATAATAGGTGGTTTATTTCTCAAGAAAGATGTTGATAAGCAAAATAAATTCAACACTAAAGAAGACTGTATAATTTAGCAACTTATGACTTCCGATCAACCCAATCCACTTATCGATTTCTCTCACGCCAAAGAACCTCCTCTCTCTCTTGATATCGATAAAGCTCAAGAGGCAGATCCCATTGAACCTGAAGAAGTTACTGGAGAGAGTAAGCTAAACCCCACTCCTGATGATTTGAATAACGAAGATGAAGATCCTAGAATCGGGGGTAGTGAAATAATTAGTGGCAATATTTCAGCTGGTTGAATATTGCCATTACTAACTTACTCATCTTTTTCTGAGTTAAGTACTCCGTCAATAAACTGTTGCAATCGTTCATAATGTGAACCTTTCCAATAAATGCGATCGCAGTCTTGGCAACGCTGGAATTCATCAACCTGCGATCGCACTGTTTCTGGTAGCTTGTCAACAATGGATTGTTTCTTTACAGGTTCTAATAATCCATTGCAGCGCAAACACCGTTTAAATGGTGAGATTAATTTAAACAAGTTGTAGCGTTGTAGTACTTCCAAGATTTGTTGTTGAGGGTTGGTATTTCTAACGTAATACCCATGCGTTACCAAACTACGCATTAATAAACCCTTATCACGAGTCAAAAGAATCCGCGCTTGGCTGTAGCATATCTGGGCTAATTTCTCATCCTCGTAGTCATTGCGGTATAAAGTATCAAAACCTAAAAGTCGTAGAGATGTCGCAAGCTTCCCCAAATGGATATCTAAAACAAACCGGATAATAGTAAGCGGTTCTGGCATAACAGAAACGCTTGGTATAATAGTAGACCTAGCAGAAATTGGATAAACATTGATAGTATCTCCATCCGAAACTATGTAAGAAAAATTTACATATTCACCATTAACATTTATAAAATCAACTTCTGGATGAGGGACACCCAAGGACTCAATCATGTCCTTAATTGAGGCTTTCTCTTCAAAAAAATGGGAGATTTTCACCTGCTTATGATGCCGTGGTAAAAAATGATTCAATTCTGCATGAAAATAGAAATATGCGATCGCCATACTTAAAAATCTTTGGATTACTAGGAGCGCACTGCTGTGTCCCCTTAATGGCAACAATTTTTCACAATTGCCAAATATCTATTGTATTGAATGAATCAATACTTGCTCAAGTGAGCTATCTCCACTAGAAAAGGCCAGTTAACCTTGATTTAACTAACCTTCTAGAGGCGACAAACGGTAAAGGAATTAGAAAGATTCTCAAAAACTTGCATTTATTATTGAGTTCAGTTACAGTCAAAGCAGAGGCATATAATCAAACCCTGACACGAGCTTCAGGAAGTTAGATTAGATAAAAGGGTAAATACCAGGTTTGTTAATGTTGATGTTAGTGACGCTGCTAGTAATTAGTCACTAGTTTTGATTGTTAACTTATCGTGCATGAAGTATGGGGCACTAAAGCATTTACCCCTAATTTAATTGTCTTTATTTTTTCTTAAGTAATTGACAATTATTCGCAAAAGGAGCAATAAATACATTAAAAGCAGATAAAAAATTTTAAAACAGTATTGGCTTACCAAAGTATCATCTGTTTATCAGGTGTTCTCGCATCTACTTTTAGGAATATGTTCAAACAAAAACAACATAAATTTATATCTTTATGTGTAAAAACAACAACTGTAACTAGCTATGTAAAAAATTTCACCAAAACTTTAAATAATTATGTTAATGCTAGCAATATTTTTGATTGTAATATCAGCTACATTCATATTGTAAGCAAGTTGCTCGCCTGTTACTCTCTAAGCGATCGCCCAAGATTGAACATATTTGATTTTGGTCAAAAAAGCAAGTTCAGAAAAGCCAAGTTTCAGCAAGTGAAAATTTACAAAATACCAAATAACAATAAAACTAGATACAAAATTAACGCCGCTTATACGGAAAAATCTATCTTGACACTGTTTATCTCTATTGTGGAGAGTTTATTAACCGGAAAGACCTCGATCAATAATGATGTTATAAGGTGGCTACCTAGTTTTAACTGGGAAATGAATATTGTTCTTTTTTATCTTTTTTAGCCAAGGATATTGTAGCTAAGAACACAATCGTATTTTGTTATACTTTTTGTCCATAGAATACGCTAATGAGTACAGCGAGATGAATACTTTTTTTTGTTCTGACGATTCACGGCAAGTAGGAGAAGATGTTATTGGTAGCGCCACCAATTATCAAACTTATATTTTAGTTGAGTGTCCTTTACCTTGGACATCAGAAGCCTTTAATTCCAAATGGATACCCCAGAATTTGAGGATTTTGGTAGAAGAAGTGAAGCGTGCTAAACTACCGATTAGATTTCTTTTAATTGCTAATGATGTATCACACAAGGTAAATCAGACTACACTTCTGATTTATCAAAAAGAAAAAGGGCTAAGTAATGGATACCATAAAAAAGAGTTTAAGCTAGCAAATATTGAGCAAGTAGCAGCATCTGTCCAAAAATGGTTATGGGGTATCAGTTCTAATTCTGAGGTAAAAACTAGTACAACTAGAGATATTTTAGTTTGTACCCACGGTAGCCATGATAAATGTTGTGCCAGATATGGCGCTCCTTTTTACTTCAATGTTACAGCAAAGAATGCTGATTTGTGCTTGGATAATGTGCGAATTTGGAAATCATCGCACTTTGGCGGACATCGTTTTGCACCAACAATTATAGACTTGCCAGAAGGAAGATACTACGGTCGTATAGATATAGATTCATTTAGAGCGATTTTGACTCGTACTGGCGATATTGAATGCTTAAATAAAGTTTATCGAGGCTGGGGAATTCTGCCTGCTGCACTTCAGGTTTTGGAAAGAGAACTAATGCTTTGCAATGGGTGGGATTGGTTTAATTACAAAGTTGCAGGCCAAATTTTGGAGCAAAGTTTAGATAATAATACTATTCTGGGTGAGCTAAGTTTTGAACAACCTTCTGGTTCTGTTTACACTTACCAGGCTAAACTTGTGAAAGATGAAATTAAGACTCAACAACTGAAAAGCTCATGCAATGCTACACGAGAGTTGGTAGTTACTAAGTATGCTGTCGGTAGTCTTTGGCTTACTTCTAGTAAGGTGATGAGTTATAGTACTTAAAAGAGGAGAGTTTTTAAACGCAGAGGGACGCAAACGGAAGCGCAGAGGTACGCGGAGTCTTGCTATATTTAGTATAATGCTGCACAAATTTGTAACCAAATCTCTGCGTTCCTTTGCGGCTTTACCCTGCAAGAAGGTGAAGCGCTTATGCGTTTAAATTCCAAAATCAAGATGAAGCGATATTTAAGACTTTTCTTAAAAGTACTTGATCTTCTAATTTGGCTTTTAAACGGCCATTTTCGATATCTCTAATCCAGCTTTGGCTTTTACCTGTAAGCTTTGCCAGTTCTCTTTGGGAGAGATTCAAATTTTTTCGCGCCTGCAAAATTTGTTCACCTAGCAAATCGTTTGTAGCTTTGGGCTTCTTTTTGGCTTTAGCAGTTCTTGTTTTCTTTTTTTCCGATTCTGAGATTTGCTGTTCCCATTCTGGTGGCAGTTCAAAAGCTAAAATCCGCGCATTCATAAGCAGATTCCACTTACCACGGGGGCCTGTATCTGTGAGGCGAGTTTCAGCACCACCGTCATTAGTCCAAAATTCCAATGCTTCATCTGGATCTTCAGGAAGATCAACTAACTTCGCCCATAAAGGTTGAATTTCTGGTGGGTAGGTAACTGGATCGAAAAGTGGTTTCATTCCATAGTGATTGAGAATTTCTAAATCGCTTTCAAAAGTTCGCAGCAGACGTTTGCGTTCTTCGCGTTGTCTGGATGCAAGGGCGACTTTTTCTTCACCGTAAGCAATACGCAGCAAGGTAGGAATAGTAATACGTTGTTCTTTGCCCATTTTGGTTTTAAACAGCAACCACAGCATTAATCGGACTGCGCCTTCATGTTGCTGCCAAATACTCATGACTGTGGTTAGCAATGTTTTGGGGAGACTGCCGTATTGATAGAATGCGGTTCGCTCTTTACATGCTTGTTTGTTTAAGAAATATTGTGCCCATAAGCCTGCTTTTACTTTAAAAGTTAGCCCAATCAGATATTTGCATCCGAGATTGTCTTCTTGAAAGTGGTGCTGAATATCTACTAAGTGCCATAAGCGGCTGTTTGTAACAGAGAATCCGTTAATTCGACCTTGTTGAGGCCAGTCAATGGAGATAATTAGGGAGCAAGCTTGCTGGACAAGATTTTTCATTAAAGCTAGTTTGGCAGCTTTACTTAAATCTTTGCGTTTCTCCATCCCCAAATATTTCTCAATTTGTCGCTCATCGATCGCAAATTCTTGCTCCCAAGGTTGATCTAAAGCTGTAGCATAAGCTGCAAAAATTAGATGTATGCAAGTGGCTCTGATGTCAAGCCCCTCAATTGCTGCTAAATCTGTGCCCTTGTCGTTAACTTTGAATGGATCTTGGATGTGAAAAGCGATCGCACCTCGGCCCTGATTGATTTGTCGGCTGTAACTTATGTAGCCTTCTTCATCGGTTTCCCAATGTAGCGATGTGCGTTGTGCTAGTACATTACAAGCTTCCCAAATAGCGATCGCTGAGGCAAATGGATTATTCTTGCCGTTAGAAAACAAGTCTAAACTGCTAGCATCTCTCGGTTCAACTTTGCATCTCCCCTTTTTCGACTGCCAAGGAATCGGAGAATTAGTTGGACAAGCTATTACACATTGCGGTTCCGAATAATAGCCCTCACAATTATTACAAAGACCAGGATCAATCCAGTATTCATTGTCCTCTATTCTGATTGCACCCGTAGGACATTGGGGGCGGCAGTTGTCACATCCAACGCAACTGTTGTTAGGAATTGTATAAGGCATTTGGCTCTTTTCCCACTCTAATCGTTGAGATGTCTGGCTCAGGTCTCCCCTGGATGAGTCCTGTTTATTCATGATTCGCTACCACATTATCTTTCTGGCGAGAATAATCTTTTCTCACCAGACTCACTCCCCACATCCATATTTTGAGTTCGCATCCAATAGGAGGCTATTTAAGGCTTTAAAACTGAGCCTGATAAAACTTATTTATTAACTATACATTTCATAAAAATAATGATTAATTTGTTCGTGTCGAGCTTTAAAAAAATCTTAAGCTTTATTGAAAATCTAACTTAATGAACATTTTAGCTTTGACCATAAAGTGTTTTTAGAAAACATTGAAGCCTAGTCTAATTAGATTTAATCTGATTTATTAATGATTTTAATATTTAATGTACGATCATATTCTGCTATTAAGTTTACAGTTCCTTCATAATTCTATTTACTTTATTGAAATAAAAAAATAATAATTTTTTTGCTCATTTATCTAAATATATTAATTT
>NZ_CAXTNP010000210.1:0-14280 GCF_964245575.1 uncultured Nostoc sp.
GCTGAGTCTAGTTTATTGAGGAGACTAAGCTAGCGATCGCACCCAAAAATGATGAGGGCAGGGGGCAGGCAAGACGAGAGCGTAGCCGAACGGGGGCAGGGGGAGCAGGGCGAGAATACTAATGACAAATGACTTTTGCCACCTTCTCTACTTATTACCATCTTCCAGTAATAGAATTAAGAACGAAGCCTTTGTAAAGCCTTCAACTATCAAAAGATAGAAGCTCTAGTAGCAGATTTTACCGAATGTCAGTAAATCGAAAATCTGATCCCAAGTAGGCTTGTAGCATATAAAACGCTTGTAAGATTTTTATGACTTCCCGTATTCGCTTTTTGATGTGCCCTCCTGACCATTACGATGTGGACTATGTGATTAATCCTTGGATGGAAGGGAATATTCACAAGTCATCGCGCGATCGCGCCGTGGAACAGTGGCAGGAACTACACCAGATCCTTAAACAACACGCCATTGTAGACTTAGTACCACCTGAAAAAGGTTGGCCTGATTTGGTTTTTACCGCCAACGCTGGCTTGGTACTGGGGGATAATGTCGTCCTCAGTCGTTTTTTACATAAAGAACGTCAGGGAGAGGAACCTTTCTTCAAACAATGGTTTGAGGCAAATGGTTATACAGTCAATGAACTTCCCAAAGATTTGCCCTTTGAGGGAGCAGGGGACGCACTACTGGATCGAGAAGGACGCTGGTTATGGGCGGGATACGGTTTCCGCTCAGAATTAGATTCTCACCCTTATTTAGCTAAATGGCTGGATATTGAGGTGCTATCCCTGCGACTCATAGACGAACGTTTCTATCACTTAGATACCTGTTTTTGTCCCCTAGCAAATGGCTATTTGCTATATTATCCAGGCGCTTTTGATTCTTACTCCAACCGCTTAATCGAAATGCGAGTTGCACCTGAAAAGCGAATCGCACTTGAAGAGGCTGATGCAGTCAACTTCGCTTGTAATGCGGTGAATGTAGATAGCATCGTCATCATGAACAAGGCGAGTGATGCTTTGAAAACCCGCCTTGCAGATGCAGGTTTCCAAGTGCTGGAAACACCGCTTACCGAATTTCTCAAAGCTGGTGGTGCGGCTAAATGCTTAACTTTGCGGGTAACAGAACCAGTTAGAGATGAAATTCATGCCAATGTCTCGGTAGAAAGCCGTGTCATTCGCATGGAGGGACACTTGCTCGACGCAGGCTTAATTAACCGCGCTTTAGATTTGATTATAGACGCTGGGGGAAGCTTCAAAGTCCTGAATTTTAATTTGGGAGAACAGCGCCAAAGTACCTCAGCCGCCGAGGTTAGGGTATCAGCGCCATCCCATGAGGTGATGGAAGAAATCATCTCTCGGTTGATTGAATTGGGTGCTGTAGATTTACCCCATGATGAGCGAGACGCTAAACTAGAGCCGGTAATTCAAGATGGGGTTGCGCCCGATGATTTCTACGTCAGTACAATTTATCCTACTGAAGTGCGAATTAATGGTCAGTGGGTGAAGGTGGAAAATCAACGCATGGATGGCGCGATCGCAATTACCCAAACAGCCAATGGCTTCGTCGCTCGGTGTAAAATACTACGCGATTTAAAAGTTGGCGAACAGGTAATTGTAGACGTGCTAGGTATCCGCACCATCCGCAAAACTGAATCGCGGGAACTACGCAGCACCCAAGAATTCAGCTTTATGTCGGCGGGGGTTTCCAGCGAACGGCGTGTGGAATTAGTTGTTGAGCAAGTGGCTTGGGAATTACGGAAAATCCGCGATGCTGGTGGTAAGGTAGTTGTCACGGCTGGGCCGGTGGTGATTCACACTGGTGGCGGCGAACACCTAGCGCAACTGGTTCGGGAAGGATACGTACAGGCGCTACTGGGTGGTAATGCGATCGCAGTTCACGACATCGAGCAAAATATCATGGGCACTTCCTTGGGTGTAGACATGAAGCGGGGTGTCGCCGTGCATGGTGGACACCGCCATCACCTGAAGGTAATTAATAGTATCCGCCGTTATGGTAGCATTCCCAAAGCTGTGGAGGCGGGGGCAATTAAAAGTGGCGTGATGTATGAGTGTGTCCACAATAATGTGCCTTTTGTGCTTGCGGGATCGATTCGGGATGACGGGCCTTTGCCTGATACCGTAATGGATTTGATTCAAGCACAGGAGGAATATGCTAAACACCTAGTAGGTGCGGAGATGATTTTAATGCTGTCATCAATGCTGCACTCCATTGGCGTGGGGAATATGACTCCGGCGGGGGTGAAAATGGTGTGTGTGGATATTAATCCAGCTGTGGTGACTAAGTTAAGCGATCGCGGTTCTGTAGAATCGGTAGGTGTGGTGACAGATGTGGGATTGTTCCTCAGTCTGTTGATTCAGCAGTTGGATAAATTGACAAGTCCTTATGTTAATAAGGTAGGTTAAGAAAATAAACCACTTCAGGCGCAGAGAAAGGGAGATGACAAGAGTAGCTTTCAGTGAAGAGTTGCAGGTTAATTGGATCAGTTTGATTGCTGATTTCTTGTTGGTAGGGATGGTTTTTGGCCCGCCGATTGCTCCCTTTTTGGCTGCGTCTGGAGTGTCTTTGCTTCCAGAGATTGCGGACATCATTTATTTCATGGGTAATCATGTCTGTCCACAACCAACTATGGGGTTAGATTTTGCACCACCGTTTATTATGGCTGTGTGTATGCGGTGCTATGGCACTGTCACGGGTTTGCTGATTACTCGTCTGCTGTATGGACTAACTGGTGGTAAAGGTTTTTACTGGTTGAATCAGTATGGCTGGAGTGGTGTGGCGATCGCAAGTGTGCTGATGATGGCTTATCCTTTGGAATTAGCAGCACAGATTTTTGGTTTGTGGAGTTTTAATAACTATCTGGTTACGCCTTTTGGGTTGATTACAGGTTTGGCGTGGGGATTGTTTACTATGCCGGTTTTGCATGGGTGGCGGGGTGTTAATAATGAACTTCCCCGGCCCATCTAAGAAGATGGACGAGGTAGTTCATAGGAGGCAAAGACGGGGGGACGCAAATTTTAGTAATGAGCGATCGCCTGTATAATTTCACATAATAGTGCCACAGCTACGCCCGTCGTAGACATCACTTTTGCTCTAATTTAAGAAACTATTCTGACTCGGAGAATTCCCTAATTCTGCTCAATACTGTTCGGTTAAGCCTAAAAAATAACTCCAATGTAGGTTGGGTTTCGTTCCTCAACCCAGCCTACAAATTTTCTTAACAGAGCAGTACTGCAATTCTGCTGTATTAATTTTGATTTTGTGCTAATCAAGCTTCTAAATCGGTTAAACTCGAAAAATCAAGTAAAGCCTCTGCTAAATTATCCAATTGTGTTGAGTCTAAAGCTTGAATTTTCAATAGTTGTGCAGGTGGAACAGTTCCGACTTTACGGCGAAGTAGTCGGATAACAATCGATAAAGCTTTTTCCTGCTGGATATCCTGATAAATTACAGACTCGCGCATAGCATCACTCCGTAATAACCTTTTAATCAGTTCCTTGTTTAATACTAACCCTAAGCTTTCACTGCCGTTGACGCAGCAATATTATTTTGTGTTCGGGTATCGTTTATTTGCTCAATAGCTTCAGTAACCTGTTGTAATGTTCGCGTTTTATCCCCAGTTTGACTGAGGGTTGCGAACGGTAACAAACCAGGAGTATTTAAAAATATCTCGCTTGGTTGTTCCTAAAGACGAATGACTCCAAATTCATGACGGGTATTTTCTAAAACAAAAGCTGTTTGTTGGACTAATTCAGATGTGGTAGGTTGCAGGTAAATGACAACTCGATGCATTCGCTTTTGGGGAAATCTGCGATACACCCTTAATCGATAATCACTCATCCGAAAAGGAATTTCGGCTTTTGCTTCGGTTTGAAATTCGATATGCAGAACAATTTCATCTGACTGTAACAGAATTAACGCATCTGCTCGAATCGGTTCGAGGGATAATTCTGATGGACTGAGTTGGGTGAGTGCAATAGATTCGCCAAGTAACCAGGTGGCGAAATCGGCTGAAAATGACTCTGCTAAAAAGCGACAGACGTTATCAAACATAGACAGGTATTATATCAGCGAGGTCTTGTCTGTCATTTGTCATTAGTTATTTTGTAAGAATTCAGGAGACGCGATTAATCGCGTCTGTACAGAAATCAGGAGTCAGAATGGCTGGAAAATCAAGGGTGGTAAGGCTGTTTGATTTTCTTCAAATTATGAAATTGGGGTCTTCAAGTCTTATAAATTCTGGATTCTGGATTCTGGATTCGGAATTTTTATACTATAAATACTTCTGCAACAATAACCCTAACTTTTCCTTCGTCGCGGCTGGTGCTTTATCCAACTGAGTCAAAATCGCATACTGCAACGCCGAATGCGCCTCACTCGGCGGTGGATTTTCACTCAACCGTCGCACAGTTTCTTGAATCACCTTTTGAGCATTCACAGCATTCCGCAGCAAATTGCCAATCACCAATTCCACCGTTACACTGTCATGATCTGGATGCCAACAATCATAATCTGTTACCAGCGCTAAAGTTGAGTATGCAATTTCGGCTTCCCTTGCCAACTTCGCCTCTGGTAAATTCGTCATCCCAATGATTGTTGCACCCCAACTGCGGTAAAGATTCGATTCCGCCTTTGTGGAAAAAGCTGGCCCTTCCATGCACACATAAGTGCCGCCGCGATGGAGAGTAACTTCTGGTAAATTGAGAGATGCGATCGCATCTGCCAACACACCAGCCAAATTCTTACAAATTGGATCGCCAAAAGCAATGTGAGCAACAATTCCCTCACCGAAAAACGTTGAAATCCGATTTTTCGTTCTGTCTATAAACTGATCTGGCACTACCATATCCAGTGGTTTCGCCTCTTCTTTCAAGGAACCCACAGCACTAGCTGAAATTAAATACTTCACACCCAATTGCTTCATTGCATAGATATTAGCGCGAAACGGTAACTCAGAGGGTAAAAGCGTATGATTGCGTCCATGACGCGCCAAAAAAGCTACCCGTGTTCCATCCAATGTCCCCAGAATCAAAGCATCAGATGGTGAACCAAAAGGAGTCTCGACTCGCACCTCTTCTAAATCTTTAAGCGCATCCATTTTATACAGACCACTACCACCAATAATCCCAATACTAGCTTGAGGCATGATTCTAAACCTGTTCCTTGCTGATCTGCTAAGTTATTTTATCGAATTAACCCAAAATAGGCGTTTTGCTCACATTCATATAGTTTCCCTTTTGTCAACATAATATTAAAAGACTACCTCTCTAGCTAGCTTATTGGACATCCCGCAATCTCAAAAGGTTGTTTACCAAAGGCGATCGCCTTGGCTCTAAAAAACTCCAGTGTCCCAACCAGCCAGTTAGTGGATAATTTTTGGTTATAACTATGCCTAACTTTTTACCAATGTGTAAATCTCAATGTTATGCGTTTTGGCATTTAGTTATAGCACACAAAAGTGGATCAAACATTTGCTGAAAAATTGCTTAGTTAGTCGTTCGATTTAACATCTATTTTACTTTCAATTCCTACTTCCTCTAAAGCAGGTTCTTCAAGCGTAAACTCATCAATAAGCGTAATTATCACTGCCGCCGCAGGCACTGCAAGCAGCACACCAATAAATCCAAATAGCTTACCCATCACCAGAAATGTTACAATCACCATCACCGGATGGATATTAACTTGCTGACCCATCACCACAGGCTGAACAACATGGGCATCTATTTGATTCATTACAAAGAAAAGTATCAACACAAATACTAGCTTTAGCGGTGAAATACTCAATGCTACTAATGCTGGTAAAAAAGCACCAATAACCGAACCAAAGTAAGGAATTATTTCAAATAAACCTGCAATAATCCCAAATGGCAGGGCTGAGGGAACCCCCAAAATCAAAAGTCCAAAAGTTGCTCCAGCACCCAGAAATATCATCGCTATCCCTGTCCCAAAAATCCAACCCCGTAATCTTGTCTCGCAAGCCTTAAGAATTCGTTTAAACCGCTGATGATGTCGCCTTGGTACTAATCTTAAAATCCCTTTCACTAAGGAATTAGGATCGTAAGCCATGTAAAGCGCTAGAATTAACGTCGCTACCAACTCCACGGTTAAACTCAAAGCTTCACCTAAGAAAACTGGTACTCCACCCAGTAACTGGTCAGTCAAGTTCCGTAATTGTATTAGTGCTTGGGAAATGTCCGGAATAAAAGTGAATTTCTGACGCAGTTGCTCTACATCTCCTGTCAATCTATTGAGATAAGTTGGTAATGTTTTTATTAATTTTTGAGATTCAAATGTCACACTAGGTAAGACTACAGTAGCTAATACTACAATGAATCCAACGATTAATCCAATTAGTAGCAGAACAGCAACATCCTGTGATTTGACTAACTTTTGCAAAAACCGTAATAGCGTTCGCAAAATTAAAGCAATCAATGCTGCAACAACTAAAAGTTCTAATACTGGTAAAAGTTGGTATAGGATGTAGAGTGCAACAGCTACCATTACTGCCAATGGCGCACCACGAGTTAACTGCGACCATCCATTTTCTGTATCTCTGAGATTCGCCATTATCACTTATTCTTCTATTTGAATTTTCAAAATTTAGTGCCAGCGACGGCGTAGAATTGTTATCTTGTTTCAGCTTATATCGACCAGATAATAATTCCCGAAAAATCAATCTTTTCAAAAAATCTACGCTGACATCTCAAGCTGATGTATCTAATTTAACTAGCTAAACTTGAAGTAGTAAAAATGTCACGAGTTATTTATTCATATATCACGCGCTTTGAAAAAATTATAGATTCTTGGGCAATGGCTAAAAGCAACACTGCATGAATTAAATTTCCGGCAATATTATGAAGTACCAGTCCTAATGCCCAAAAAGCAATCAGTACAACAATACCCCAAAGTATACTCAACATATATTTGCTCTGAGTCAAGTAAGTTTTAATTTGTTCATATATTTTACTCCCTAGTTTCACTTTTTATTCCACACTGATTGAGATAGACAACTTTCACTTTCTTTAAGCAGGGCTATTTAAGCAACAAACGCTTGTCATTTGCACTTGGAGTGTTCTTGAGCGCTATAGGTCTTTTTTCGCGTGTGATTGACGCTTAATGTATACAAATATTAAGTAGACGCACTCCTACACAGGGAAACAAAGCAAGCGTTATACTTTTGGGAAAAGGCTTGTTTTAACCTCTGCTTTTAACATTTTCATAAATCAATGGCTCTCAATTTTCGCTTTGCGGTAGTCAGTGACTTACACCTGGCACTTCCCCACACAATCTGGGATCATCCCAGCCGATTCCATCTAGTAGAAGTCAGTATCTCGGCGTTTCAAAGTGTACTAGAACATTTAACACAACTCGATTTAGATTTCTTGTTGTTGCCAGGAGATTTAACCCAGCACGGCGAACCAGAGAACCACGCCTGGTTGCAACAATATTTAGCCCAGCTACCTTTTCCTGTCTATGTTGTTCCTGGTAATCATGACGTTCCTGTGCTGTTGGCTGATCAACAATCAATTGCTTTCGCGGATTTTCCCTACTATTACACTAAGTTTGGCTACGAAGATCCCCAACAGATTTACTACATTCGTCAGTTATTGCCTGGAGTTAAGCTGATTGGACTGAATTCTAACTCTTTTAATGAGCAGGGTGAGCAAGTGGGGTGTTTGGATGCCAAACAGCTACGGTGGTTAGAAGAGGTGCTGGCGGCATCTGCTGATGAATTAGTTCTGGTGATGGTGCATCATAATGTAGTGGAGCATTTGCCCAATCAATCAAGCCATCCATTGGCAAATCGCTATATGTTGGCGAATTCAGCAGAACTATTGCAATTGCTAAGGCGCTACGGAGTCAAGCTAGTGTTTACAGGACATTTGCACGTTCAGGATATTGCTTACTCAGATGGAGTATATGATATTACCACTGGTTCTTTAGTGAGCTATCCTCACCCTTATCGGGTGCTAGAGTTTCATCGGGATAACCAAGGTAAAGAATCGTTGCAAATTTTATCCCATCGAGTAGAGTCAGTGCCTGAGTTCCCCGACTTGCAACAGTCATCGCGGCGGTGGATGGGCGATCGCTCTTTCCCCTTCTTAATCAAGCTACTAACTCACTCTCCATTAAACTTACCATTATCACAGGCAAAAGAATTAGCTCCTAGTTTGCGCGAGTTCTGGGCAACTATTGCCGATGGAGATGCAGTATTAGATTACCCCCACTTTCCCCTAGAAGTGCGGCGTTACATTCAGTCCTATGGTGCATCGGCGCAGCCCAACCCAAATATGGCTAATAATGGAACTCTGACGCTGATTGATAATAACAGCACACTTTTGCTAGGTTAGGAGTGATGAGTCTCCGTGTGGAGGTAACTTTTTTGTCTCGGTTAAAAGCTTGGTGACCTTTTAGATAGCGATCGCTCCTACCATAATTCTCCTATAAAAAGTCATCAAGACGCGGGCAACTCCAAACCCCTGTACAGACGCGATTAATCGCGTCTATTTACCGATATCTTCATTCCAAAGTTCCGGGTTAGTTTCAATAAACTCACTCATCATTTGTTCGCAATCGTCAAGATTAAGATCAATTACTTCCACACCGTGAGATACCATAAATTCTTTAGCACCAGGAAAAGTTCTGGATTCTCCGACGATGACTTTCTTAATACCAAATTGTACCACTGCCCCAGCGCACAGGTAGCACGGCATTAAAGTTGAATAGAGTGTAGTACCTCTGTAGCTGCCAACTCTCCCAGCATTACGGAGACAATCGATTTCAGCGTGGGTGACGGGATCTGCCTCTTGTACACGTTTATTGTGTCCTCTGCCAATAATATTGCCATGCTTGACGAGAACCGAACCAATGGGAATTCCACCTTCTTGTCTGCCTTGTTTTGCTTCTTGAATAGCAGCTTCCATAAACTCATCCATATTAATTCTCCTTTTATGACAAAACAACAAATATTTAGGCATTCTGGTGCAGAGACTTTTTTAGGTATGGTGCTACTTAATACAGAGAATTACTCATAGCGTGCCTTTTTAAATTTAATCACCTCAATTACATCATCGTGTCTTTGCCCCTCGATAATATCCTTGAGATGAATTTGCCCATTAATGTATTGAACGTGGATGCGCCAACCTGAGACTTTATCGATATCAGCACGATAAATTGCCTGCTTCACACCTTTTACTTTGTACAGCCTCGTTTTTGGAAATTTTCTTGTTCTGTGACACTCGTTATCTTCAAGTTCTGCCAAGGCTTCAAGAAAAGCAATCTTTAGCTCGTCATCTGGCAAAATTTTCATGGCTTGATAAATAATTCCGTATTGATCACAGAGGGTAAGGGTTTGTGTCATAAACCAACTTACAAGATCCGGCAGTTTCTCGATTGTGGTGGAGTAAGCCTTGATACAAAGACTCTGCCACACCTTTATACGCCTTATCGAGGTCATCGTGTTTGACCACTCGAAAAAGAGTAAAAATAACCTGCCCAAAAATTGGATCTTCCTCAACTGTCAAAATCATTTTTAGTTTCTGCGAAACTCTTAGTGTGTACAGCGAAGATTCATAGCCATTAATATCTGACGGTAGGGGAAGACGACGCAACTTACGATAAACGTCAGCTTTTTGAGTTGGGAAAAGGCTGGCGCAATCATTAATTTTTTTAACCGTTGTGGCTTTTTCATCTTCACTTAGCCTGCCAAGATCCTTTTCAAAGCTTTTTGTTGACTCAATTAAAACATCCACGTTACGAACCGCCAATTTGAATTTAGCCACTTGCCCTCTGTCTTTAGCATAGTAACAGTGATATACAGAAAAATTCTGTATATCATTTTTACGAGGACATTATATGGAAACTTTATTAATATTATTCTATGCCAAAATGCCCAAAAAATCTGCTGTAAAAGCTTCACGATACGATTCGTCTCAAGAATTTTTTTACAAAACAGAAGATACATACAACGATTATTAATAATTAGTAAAATTTAAACCTAAGAAGAGAGCCGCAATAGTTCCCGCCACAGAAATTTCACCTTGGGCAATTTTGTCTAAAACTGATTTTACAGGAATTAATACAACTTCAATCTCTTCTGTAATATCTAGTTGTTGCTCTCCAACTTTGTTCACATTTTCTGCTAAAAATAAATGTATTTGATTCGTATCTTTACTCGGCTTATCATATAGAGTTCCGATTTTTCTCAATTTTTGGGGAATATAACCAGTTTCTTCTCTTAGTTCTCTAATTGCTGCTACTTCTGCACTCTCTTTTGTCGGGTCAAAATTCCCTGCTGGCAATTCTAAGAAAAATTCACCTACTGCATGTCTATATTGCCGGACAAAAAGAATTTCTTTGCTACTAGTAATAGGTAAAACCATCGCAACGTCAGGCTTAATACTGACAAAATAATCAGCTATAATTTTACCGTTAGGTAATTCTATTTCATCTTGCCTCACCTGACACCAAGGGTGATCTAAAACCATTTTTTATTTTAAAGTATTCCATTTTTTTAAGTCGTTCATAAATAAAAAGAATGTATAAAATCTTTGGTGATCAAGCAATGAATGTAAAAAAGTATAACAGATGCATCTGATAATCTAAACTTTGAACTTACACTGGCTTTTGCAAAATATAATATGTATAACAAATATGCAAATAAATATAAATTTATTTACAGTAAACAAAAGGTTTCCGTTGACTATTAGTCGGGGTACAACAGCACAGACAACTAATGTATGGGTGAGAATTTCAGACGATGGGATCGAAGGCTGGGGGGAAGCGTCGCCATTCGGTGTAGGTAATCATCGGCAATCAACTGATGCAATCAAAGACGCCCTACAGCAAGTTGTGCCACTGTTGCAAGCATTCAGCCCTTTACAACGACAGGAAATTGAGCAAGTTTTAACACAAAACCAGGTTCCTTCTGCTGCAAGAGCTGCCTTGGATATGGCAATGCACGACTGGTTGGGTAAGTGCGTAGGTTTACCCTTGTGGCAAATTTGGGGACTTGATCGCAATCAAATAGTCCCGACTTCAGTCACAATTGGGATTAATTCACCTGAAGGTGCTAGGGCGAGAGCGCGAGACTGGTTACAATTTACAGATGTCCGCCTTTTCAAAGTCAAGCTAGGTAGTCCAGATGGCATAGATACAGATAAAAAAATGCTCTTAGCGGTGCGAGAAGAAGCACCATTACTTGAATATTTTGTTGATGCTAATGGGGGTTGGAGTTTAGAAGATGCGATCGCAATGTGCAATTGGCTAGCTAATTTAGGTATAAAATATGTAGAACAGCCATTACCACGGGGGCAAGAAAAAAGTTTAGCAAAACTCAAAGAACACTCTCCCCTGCCCATCTTTATCGATGAAAGTTGCTTCACAAGCTCCGATATTCCCCATTTGGCAAACTACGTGGATGGTATTAATATCAAACTGATGAAATCAGGGGGACTAACCGAAGCAATGCGAATGGTACATACAGCGCGAGCATATCCGTTGCAAGTAATGTTTGGTTGCTATTCTGACAGTTCGCTAGCTAATACAGCAGCATTACAGTTAGCGCCACTAGCTGATTATTTAGATTTAGACAGTCATCTCAATTTAATCGATGATCCCTTTACGGGTGCATTGCTAAAAGAAGGCAGAATTTTGCCAAACGATTTACCAGGTTTGGGGGTACAACACAGTGCGTCTACCACTTAATCAACGAGTAGCTATTTTACTTCATGAACAAATTAGCGGGCCTCACGGCAAAACAGGGCTAGCAATTTTACGTTATAGTGAAGCCCCAATCGTAGCAGTAATTGATCGCGAGTCTGTTGGCAAATCCCTACCAGAATTAACAGGTATCAAGCGTGATGTGCCAATTGTGGCATCGGTAGCGGCAGCCCTTGAGTACAAGCCAGAAGTTTTGGTAATAGGTATTGCCCCAGCAGGTGGTGTCATACCAGATGATTACTGGGTGGAAATCAAAGACGCTTTAGAAGCTGGAATGTCGCTGGTAAATGGTTTACATACACCAATGGAGAACATACCAGAGTTAAATGCACTACTCAAACCAGGGCAAGTAATTTGGGATGTACGCAAAGAGCCGTCTAATATAAATATTGCTAGTGGAATGGCACGCACCCTTTCCTGTCGGCGGGTTTTGACAGTGGGAACCGACATGGCGATCGGTAAAATGTCAACTAGTCTAGAGTTACATTGGGCAGCAAAACAGCGAGGCTGGCGTTCTAAATTCCTCGCCACCGGTCAAACTGGGGTGATGTTAGAAGGGGACGGCGTGCCTTTAGATGCCGTGCGGGTAGACTTTGCCGCCGGTGCTGTGGAACAGATAGTTATGCGCTATGGCAAAAACCACGACATCCTGCACATTGAAGGGCAAGGTTCACTGCTACACCCTGGTTCAACAGCAACCTTACCCCTAATCCGTGGTTCGCAACCAACCCAACTGCTGTTAGTACATCGTGCGGGACAAGTTCATGTACGTAATCATCCCGATGTACTAATTCCACCAATACCTGAGGTGATTCGGCTTTATGAAACTGTTGCTAGTGCTGGTGGTGCCTTTGGAAGTGTTCCTGTAGTGGGTATTGCTCTTAACACAGCCCATTTAGATCAGTCTGCGGCAGAGGATGCGATCGCTCAAACAATAGCAGAAACTGGTCTACCTTGTACTGATGTAGTCCGCTTTGATGCCAATGTGCTTTTGGATGCAGTAATAAATAATTAGATGTAGATTTATACTTCATCTAAAAATGATTGCAACAGATGCAGCGCTAAATATGATTACTAGTGGAGACGCGAAATCGCTAGGCGAACGTGTTTCTACTCTTTTATACCATTTTGGATTTTAGATTTTGCAATTTTTTAAATTGCGTAAAATATGGCGCTTTCGGCGGTTGGAGCAGCTTCGCCTAAATCCCCTATGGCTGATAAGTAATTTTTACCCAGCTTATCAGCATTTTTTTGTCAAGCCATATTGACATTTTGTAACAATATTGTTAAATTTAGTTACATAAACAAACAAAAAAAGAAAAAACTATGTATACCACTGTAAATGAAGACGGCATTATCAATAACTACGCAGCTGAACCCAAGATGTACCACGCCGAGTACCCGGCAATTTGGGAACAACGTAAATACGTTTTACAGAGTCTTTTTGCTACTTTAATAGTCACGACTTTAGTTTTGGTTGGTTTTAGCGTTAGCTAAGATTTTTCGATTTCGGTATCGCTGTATCTCATCGTCATTCATACCTCTCTCTCTTACCTCGGTTAGTTTCGCCGGGGTTTTTTTGTATTTTACACCTGTGGGTTGGCTTTGCTTGCCAACTCTTGGAGACGCTGTTCGCGTTAGGCATCGCATCCCAAACGGCGACATTGTAAAATAACTGCGATCGCCCATAAAATAAAGACAAAAGAAAGACAAATCAATAAAAAGGGGTGTTTATGACAACCCAACTCGGTGAAGCTAAATCTTCAATAGAACTGATAATATCTTGGGAAGCGTTGCCCGCAGATTTTCAGTTAGAGGATGAACCAGTGGAAAATACAGGTCAGCCACTATTGGCTGGTGCTTTGCGCGAAAGCCTTGAGATAAGTGGTTTCATCCAACCGCAGATGTTGATAGCCTCGAATTTTGGACTTTGTGCAACGATAAACAAGCAATTTGTAGCTAAAGCACCCGACTGGGTTTATGTGCCATCAGTAAATCAAGTTTTAGGAGAACGCAAAAGCTATACACCCAATTTAGATGGAGATATTCCGGCAATTGTAATGGAATTTCTATCTGATACTGAGGGTGGAGAATACTCTTTTAAGCGAACCTATCCACCAGGAAAATGGTTTTTTTATGAGCAGATTCTTCAAGTTCCAATTTACGTAATTTTTGACCCAAATGGCGGTTTGTTAGAATTTTACCAACTCGAAAACAGCCGCTACGAGTTAAAGCAACCGGATGAAAATGGTCGTCATTGGATTGATTCAATGGGTTTATTTCTGGGAACTTGGCAAGGAACAAAAGAAGCCAGAACTGGTTACTGGTTGCGCTGGTGGGATGAGGCAGGTAATTTGTTGCTTTGGGCAGTGGAACAAATTGAACAGGAACGCCAGCGTGCCGAACAGGAACGCCAGCAAAAAGAACGGCTAATTGCCTATTTACAATCTCAAGGTATTGATCCAAATAATTTGCAATAGCATATATATAGCAATCCGATTTGATTCGGTGAATTACTCGTAGAGACTCAATACTTGGGAC
>NZ_CAXTNP010000211.1:0-14132 GCF_964245575.1 uncultured Nostoc sp.
TAACTCTGGTTAAGCTTTTGTTACATACTTATAAATTTCCCCGCCGACTTACTTATCTACCCAAGTCGTTTAGAAGAGATATATCTCCCAACTTTATTAAAAACCCCACAGCATAGACAACGAAAAGTCAACTTAGTAACTGAGGGACGGTGGTATGCCAAGATTTCCCAAAAGGGTAACTCTCCTGTTGAAGTTCCTATTGATATTCCCAAGGAAGTTGCTAATATAGCACCCTCATCTGTGGTATCCCTTCATCGCACACGGACTCAGCAGAATCCACCGTGTAGTGTCACCCGTGAAGAATTAATACTAGCTGCCCAAGAAATGGACGATAAATTGTCCCAGTTTGGGCAACAAGAAAATTATCGTAACCGCTTGGAAAACATTCTCTTCCAACTCTACGATCCTGAATCCAATAATTTCCATCAAGGTAATCAGCTGAATTTTGAAGGGTTGATCCACATTGTTGGACTTTTGAATGTGGGCAAGTCTACCCTGTTGGAAATTCTGATTTACCTCTTGGCTAAACAAGGATATCGTTGTGGGTTGATGGTGAATGATGTAGCTACAGCTGTGCGCCTCGCTTCTTTGTTTTGCCACAAGCTAGAAATTCCTGCTGCACCAGTGCTGGGTAGTAACCGCCAAGAACAATTGACAAAAGTCTATGAACCAATTCTCAAAAGTGAGGGTCAGGAAGTTACTAAGGGAGGGATGCACCCAGCTTGGCGTTGGTTTAGTCCAGTCTGCCCACTTTTAGCTTTAGTGCAATCAGAAGAGAAGTGGGAATTTGGCAATGAACCTTGTCACAAGCTTTATCAAAAAGTTCCTGTAGCTGAGAATGATGATTCTGATGATGAAGACTTGCAAGAAAGTGATTATAAGCAATACACTTGTCCCTTTTATTATAAATGTCCACGTCACCATTTAGAACATGATATTGCTACAGGTTTAGTCTGGATTTTCACTCCTGCTAGTTTCATTCATACTCGTGTACCCCGCCAGGGATTTGAACAAGACTTGACCTTTGCTGAGGCTGTTTATCGAGAATGCAAGTATCTCTTTGTTGACGAAGCCGATCGCGTACAGATTCAGTTTGACGAAGAGTTTGCCCCCGATGAAGTCTTAGTTGATGCTTCTGGAAAGTCTTTTTTAAATAAACTTGGACTAAATGTTGCCACGATTTACAATTCCGATCGCGGTGACATGGCAGGCGATCGCTTTCTTGCTTGGACAAGCGCACATTACCACACTCAAAATGCTACTAACCGCATCTATCATCTACTCCTCACCCACTCTAAACTAGTTGCGTGGTTGGGGCCACTTCCGTTTACAGGTCGTTCTCTATTTGCTCGGATTATCCGTGACCTCGTTGATCCCCCCAACATTACTGTTTCAGCCAAACCAAAGCTAACTCGCCAACAAATCATGGAAGAACGGCGTCAACGCATCATTGAAGCAGATTTGGCTCCCACAGAACAACGTCGCCGCCGTAAACAAATGATGGACGAACTAGACGGATTTTTGCAATATCCGCTTAACCGCCGTCGTGGAGGTGAACTTTCAGATTTGGCATTGACAATACTGACTGCGGAAAGCGATCGTCAAGCATTAGCTGAAATTGCTCCTTGGTGCAAAAGATGGTTAGAAAATCACAATATTTCCCTACCAGATGAAGCTCAATTTGAGGAACTAATCCGAAATCTTCAGTTTGCGATTTTAACTACCATACTCGATAACCGACTAGGTTTTTTAGTTGATAATCTCAGCGATCTTGGTCGGGTAATGAACTTGCACGACTTAAACCAAGACCTCTTGCATCGCCCACCAAAAGATTTTCTCCCAGTTTTACCAGAATCACCAGTAGGAAATATTTTAGGCTTTTTATATAAGCAAGAACGTAGCAATAAAAATGCTGGCAAGCTGGACTATTTCCGCTATGTGGGCGTAGGTCGTGCTTTACTGTTAAATTTCCCTAAACTGTTTGCAGTTGATGATTGGGATGGCCCGCATACTGTTCTGATATCAGGTACTAGCTACGCTCCTGGTTCGCCAGCCTATCACATCAACATAAAACCTACCGTGCTGCTGCAACCCAGAACTGGTGAGGCAGGTATAGCTGAGAGTCAATTTTTCTTTAGTCCCAAACAGAATCGAGAAGCTGACTATATTGCTTTATCTGGATTGCCACCTGCAAGACGGAAACTTGCTGCTAAAGAAATGGTCGAGGCTATGTGCCACTTTGCTAGAGGTGCAGAGAGTTTTCTAGATGGGGTAGTTGAGGATTTAGCACAGCGAAAACAACAGCAACCTGAATGGTGGAACGATCGCGATCGCATCTTGATTGTTGTGGGTAGCTACAAGGAATCTGAATGGGTAGCCTCTATCTTACAATCGCGCTACCGCTTCCACGTAAATATTAACAATGACGGTATCGCCACCCTCCGCCGTGACAATGCTCCCGCTCATCTTCATGGTATTCCTCGGAGTGAAATCCGAAATTTACAACATTTACCCACCCAGATTGTAGTTGCTCCTTTGATGGCTCTAGAGCGGGGTCACAACATCTTGAATGCTCAAGGTAAAGCTGCATTCGGTGCAGTCCTGTTCCTCAACAGACCTATGCCAATACCTGATAACTGGCAATCTACTGTTCAGCAACTCAACGCTTGGGCGCTGAAGCACGAAAAAGACTCCACCCTTTACGAAGAAGCTCAATCAACTTTGGGAAACCTAACCCTAACTCAGGTTGCAGATATATTCTACCAGAATGCTGCTGCCAAGATGGTCAATTTGAATTACACGGCGTGGTCTTTCAAACAACTAACAAAAGATGAGCGATCAGTACTTTGCTGGACTCAGTTAGTCAGTATCTGGCAAATCATCGGGCGTTTGGTGCGTGGTGGTGTACCAGCAGTAGTCCATTTTATTGATGTGAAATTTGCCCCAAATTCAGCCATTGGCGAACAAGACAGCGAAAGCACTTCACTTTTGGTTGCCATCATCAAGGTGCTGGAACCATATATCGAAAGCGAGGATGTGTTGGCGCGATCGCTTTACGGCCCTTTTGTGAATGCACTTCAACAAATGAAACAAAGAAACTTAAACTATGACTAAAATTATTCGTCCTGGTGGTTGGGAACTTACTGCAACGAATCCAATATGCGAACTCTCTGCAATCTATGTTCCTACTACATGGCGACAAGTTGCCAACAACCTTGCTCAACAGCGTGCCAAACTCAAAGGTCAACGTTATCAAGCCGTACCAGTTTATTCCCTCGATCCCTTAATAGTTGGTAGTTTTCCTCAAATTATCAAGACTGTACGTAATGGCTGGCAGAAAGGCAATGTACCTTGGTTGTTAGCCACAAAAACTACAGACGACCTTTCTGACTTGGGTAACTGTATCAAAGATTGGTTGATAGAAGAATTTAGTTGTTTAGAGGATGTTGAGTCAAAGCTTGCAAATCTGAATAATGATGATTGGCACTGGGAAGAGCCAAAAATGTATGATTTACTCCATCCTCAAGATAAGGTCGAAACAAGCAACCTTTACCAAGCCATTCCAGATTACCTTGCCAAGGAGTTTCTCCAAAAACCAAGAGTTTCCTTTGGTATCGATGAACAGTATGAACTGACATTTTATCGAGTAGTTAGCCTCCAAGGCGCTGAGTTAATGTCATGGCCTCCTAGTGAAGTTACGGTTCCTAAAGGAAAGGAAACAACAGAAACAGCATATATTTCGTTTGTCCTTGAGTTTGTTTTGCAAACAGTCCCTTGGCGCGAAAAACCGATTATCTATCATCATTTATCAGTTCGACGCTGGCTGACTCAACCTCTGAAATATGTACCCTACCCAGGTGTGAAAGCTCATATTGGTGATAACCGTCGGTGGTTAGATGGTCAACGTCAACCCTTTTGCTTTATTCCACTGATGATGAATCGTTATGGAAAGGAAGTGAAATGGCCTCAAGCCATCAGCAATCTTTTTTCTCTCAATGACTCTCAACTTCCTGACGCAAATAATTTCGTTTCTAATCCAAATCACAACTGGTCAGGTATCAACACAATTCCTAGTGGTATCCAAGCTGCGATCGCCTACACTTCTAAATTAGGAGATCCACCGTGCTTAGGTGGTGTCAGTCCACAGGATTTAGCTAGTCTAGATCAAGCTATTGAAGCACGTCTTCCTGTTCAGAGAGTGGGTGAGGCTGAGAGGGTGACAGGTAATGTTTTTATTTTCTGGCCTTCAGAAAAACCCAAAAAGAAAATTGTTCCTCTGCTTGCTGACGAAGAAAACCAATCTAATAAACCTAAAAAAGCAAAGAAATCTAACGACTCAAATCATTCACACACTCCAATGCTGCGACCAAAATTAGCAGTAGCGGCGGTATTTCGTGAAGCTGAAAATCCTCTTCGCACCATACTTATTTTGTGGGAAACTCCACAATGTCGTGATGCACTGATTGCTGAAATTTGCCAATTACTGTATTTATCACCCACAAAAGTAGAAAACATCTATCAAGGTTCCCACGGTTCGCTGTGCATCAAGACTCAGCATGTTGGCGACCTGACACAAGACTTAGAAATTAAAAAATTTTCTGAAGTTAAGAAAAATTATCAACAGCAACGCCCTGATTTATTAGCAGAACGCATTAATAAGATTACTGCATTTCTACCCCAAATCCAAGAACTAAGCGGGGCTTTAATCGAAATTAAACCTAAACCGTTCAGATCAGAAGCTGATCCTAAACTGGCGTGGCGAATTGGGGCAATGAAAGCAGGCTATCTCAATCAACACATCCACCGAATAACCACTAAAGCAGACCCGGAAAAGCTGAAAACATCTGGTTTAGAACCAGTGAAACGAGCAGTATCAGACTTACTTAGACAATTCGGAGTTTTACCTGATACTCCTTTAATCAATCCTAAAAAAGATGGTATTCCTCCTGATGTTTGGTTAACGTGCTTTTATGTTCTACGCCGCACTCGCAAAACAAATGCTGAAAACATTCCCAAAACTGTTGTTTTGATGATCAGAGTTAATCCACTTACAGCAAAAGTAGAGTTAACAACACCTGATTTATTTAATAAACAAGGCTGGGTATCATATCCTGTTGGACTCGCACATTTTTCATCTGAAGACTGGGATTTTAACTCTGATGATGAAAGTGATGAAGAACTTGATGAGGAACAAAAGCGCAAGGAGCAAACAAAAGAACAAAGATTAATCAATAAATTTGTTGCTGAATGTTTGCAAGATTGCTTAAATACTCCAATTACTGATAAAAAATTTCCACGTGTGCTATTCATGGCAGAAGCACAAAATGCCCGCAAAATGCTGAACTGGCTACAAAACCAAAATCTACTAACCAATGACCCACTATAAACGCTGAAACAGCACCTTTCACAAGAAGAAATCAATCGCCTCTGGATTGTGCGCTTACGAGTTGCAGAGAATGGTGAAGTACCAGTTGCTATTGTTAAAGATTCTGCCGGTAGTCGAACCAGTGGTGTTTACCGATGGCAAAATGTGTGTGATGATGGAGAGCGATCGCTCTACCTGAGCGTTAGAAAACCTTTAAATACTGAAAAGCACATATTACGCACATGGCAGTCTCGTCTTGACAATGGCAGCAGGCAAGCTGGAAAAGCCAGAATCTTAGAAATAGCCTTGATTCATCACCCAGAAATCACAGGCGACAAGCTAGCTCATTTTGTCCACTCTCTCAGAAGTCGCTGGTCTTATTTTGCCAATGACCTTATTCTACCATTGCCTTTTCCCTTTGCAATCAAGGCTAAAGAATATGCTGTCAGTGCTAAAGATCCTGTAGAATCCTCAGAGACTGAGGATTCTAATTTTTAACAACAATGCTGCCATTGAGATTTGGCAATGATATTAAATCCTTGGCTGTTAACCGCAAAGATTGGTAAGAATAGGAATAAGTAGAACGTTTTCCTAAAAAACAGTTTTTCAATATGAGCAATACCAGTAATTTTCGTGAAGCTATCCGTGAGGCTAAATCTCACGCCCTCGTTGGCCCAAACGTGATTGCCAACGCCCTCCCCTACGTCGGTGGTGGATTGGTGCTAACGGCATTAGGAACCTACGGCGGTTTGGGAGTTATCCGTACTAACCCCGGAATATTCTTTCCCACCTTCATTGGTGCGGTGATTGTGGAGTTAATTTTGTTCTTTGTTGCCCAAAATGTTGCCCAAAAAGGTAATAAGGGTCTTGCACTACCCCTGTTGGCAACCTACAGCCTCTTGTCTGGATATACTCTCAGTGGCTTGGTGTATGTCGCTTTGAGATCCCAAGGTGTTGGCATTCAAGGCATTGGTTTAGCAGCCCTTGGTTGTGGTGTCACTTTTATTGCTGCCCGTCAAATTGGTTCAAATCTTTCTGAACAAGACGGCATGGCTTTGACGAAAACCATCAATCTCGGCGTTATTGCCTTGGTGGTTGTGTGCCTTGCCCAATTTGGGTTTGCTATGTTTGGTGTTTACACGCCAAATTGGTTAGAAATTGCCATCTCCGGTTTAGGAGTATTCCTGTTTGTTGGGGTTTCTGTTGTCGATTTCTACATCTTGCCCCGCACTTACAGCGATGACCAATATCTGCCTGCTGCTTTGTCGATGTACCTTACTTACATCAACTTGTTTGTCTTTATCTTGCGGTTGCTAATCGCCATAAATGGCCGCGATTAATTGTCTGTAGGCACTAACAAAAGTAAAGTTCTATAAAGTAAAAACCGTGGTTAAATTTTTAGCAACCACGGTTTTTATCATCTGTTTAACACTAGAATATGTAGAGAAGTTAAGCCTCAAGTGAGCAAAACTATGCTTGAACTCTTAAATATCAAAATCGAAGTAGAAAGGTTGTCTAATATCTTGACCAAGGCTCAAGGCTGTCTTTGACCTCCAATATTTGACTGCAAAAATTCAATATTTAGATCGAGTAATTGCTCAAGCTGATTTTTGGAAGAATCCAACCCTTGCTTATGAGATACTTCAAGAAATTGAATACTTCATATTCTACAAGCATCAGCAATATCAGCGCTGGTGTTCGATTCTAGAAGATATCAAGACTGGTTTGGAATTGTTGGAATTATCAACCGATGAGCAATTGTGGCAAGAGGTGCAAACCAACCTTACCCAACTCCAACAAGAACTCGAAACAGCAGAAATACGACAATTATTGTCTGACCACCACGACAAAAAAGGTGCATTACTCACTATTACTGCTGAGGTTGATAATGCAGATGCTCAATACTGGGCATATATGTTGCTGAAAATGTACTGGCGTTGGGGAAAAATTCACAATTATCCATTGCATTTAGTAGAGATTTCTGAAGGGAATGAGGGCGGAGTTAAGTATGCAACCTTAGAAATTACAGCAAGTTGTGCATACGGCTACCTCAAATCAGAAACAGGCACACATCAGCTACAGCAAATATCGCCCTTCGATGTTACTAACAGTTTGCGGACGAGTTTAGCTAGTGTAGAAGTTATCCCAATATTGGATGAGTCCGTTGAATGGGAGATTCCAGATAAGAATTTGCAAATAACTAGGTGGCAGTGCAATAGCAGGAATATTAATTACTCCGAAACATGGGTAAAGGTGGTTCACATTCCTAGCGGGATTAGTGTATTTTGTAACCAAGAGCGTAGCCAGATGCAAAACAAAAAGAAAGCCTTAGCTATTCTCAAGAGTAAACTGTTTGCGATCGCACTAGCCCAAGGTGTCCAGCTTGACGAAATTAAACCTCGGCTGATAAAATCCCTATCTAGCAAGCTCATCCGTGAATATATCTTGCATCCTTACACCAAGGTGAAAGATTTACGTACCAATGTAGAAGCACCTGCTGCGGCAGAAGTCTTGAACGGTAAAATTGATTTGTTTATCAAAGCCTATCTGCAACAGCTAAATCACACTACTTCAGTGACCCAAGAAGCGCTTGATAATTTCAAGTCACTTTTGTAACTTATATAAGTAGTGTAGAAAAAATTTGCCCAACTACGGCTAAAATCAAGAAACATTAAGTAGAATAAAGAGCAGTTTTCCAAACCAAAGCGCTCTATCTATCATTCAGCAAGCACTATGGAAGTTTTAGAACTCAAACGCGAAATCGAAACGTTGTCTAGCCGCCTGGGTAAAACCCAGGACTATCTTTGACGTACCTGCACTGACAGCCAAAATTCAAGACCTCGAAAAAATATCAGCACAGCCAGAATTTTGGGATAACCAAACCCAAGCCCAACAAACTCTGCAAGAACTTAATGACTTGAAAGCCCACCTCGAGCAATACGATCGCTGGCACGCCAATCTCGAAGATACTAAGGCAGTTGTTGAGTTGTTGGAGTTAGAAACTGATGAGGCGCTACTCCAAGAAGCAGAATCTACCATCACCAAGCTGAATCGTGACCTGGATCAGTGGGAGTTACAACAGTTACTTTCCGGCCCCTATGATGCGGAAGGTGCTGTACTGACGATTAGTGCTGGTGCTGGTGGCACAGATGCTCAAGACTGGGCATTTATGCTAATGCGGATGTACACGCGTTGGGGCGAAGCTCACGGCTATAAGGTAACTTTAGCTGAAGAGTCGGAGGGTGATGAAGCCGGAATAAAATCGGCAACCCTAGAAATAACTGGTCGCTATGCTTATGGTTACTTGCGATCGGAAATGGGTACACATCGTTTAGTACGAATTTCTCCTTTTAATGCTAACGGTAAGCGGCAAACCAGTTTTGCAGGTGTGGAAGTGATGCCACAGATAGATAACTCTGTGCAATTGGATATTCCAGACAAGGATTTGGAAATCACCACAACTCGCTCTGGTGGTAAAGGTGGGCAAAATGTCAACAAAGTAGAAACTGCGGTACGGATTGTTCACCTTCCGACAGGTCTTGCCGTGCGCTGTACAGAGGAGCGATCGCAACTGCAAAATAAAGAAAAAGCCTTAAATCGCCTCAAAGCAAAGCTGTTGGTCATCGCCAAGGAGCAACGCGCCCAAGAAATTGCCGAAATTCGTGGCGATATGGTGGAAGCCTCCTGGGGAAACCAAATCCGTAACTATGTGTTTCACCCTTACCAAATGGTGAAGGATTTACGTACAAATACAGAAACAACGGCTATTGGCGATGTGATGAATGGCGAACTTGATACATTCATTCAAGCTTATCTGCGCCAAGAAAATAAATTAGTAGAAAGCACTGTTGCATAAGTTGCGATTATTTACAAGTGCTAAGTAATTATTTTTAATATTACTTAGCACTTATTATTTATTTTTCTAAGATTGGCGCGTAGGCGTAGCCCACACTTCTCTACGAGACGCTGCGCGAACAGCATGGTTCGACTTTGCTCACCAGCCGCTTAGTGACCATCGTAGACATCGCATAGCATTCCCTCTTGTAGGAGCGTTTTCAGATAAATTCCTTAGCAATATACAGGCGATCGCCATTCTATGCCAGACCAACTGTTACAGTTATAAAAGAGTCTGTGGACAAATAACTATGAGCAACACTCCTTCAACAGAACCTCAACCTAGCTATGTAAAACTCGCCATGCGAAACATGGTGCGCAAGGGTGGAACTTCCCTAAAGCATTTTGCGTTGACTGCTGTAGGGCTTTTAGCTCTCCTTGTTGGTCTTGCTTACCTAACTCACTAAGCTATTACGCAACTGGTGAGGGTTATCATTAGTCATTGGTCATTAGTCATTTATATTTCAAAGGACAGATGACCAATTGACTTAGGACAGTCTTAAAGACAAACCGTAAACCTCAGACTAGGAGACTGTGTGCCCCTGAGCGTTGAACTATACGTAGAGGATGGTTTTTACGAGTTGTCCCCGACAACATCTGTAAAAATTGATGACACTGATCCCCGAATTACTCCTGAAACTTGGGAAAATTGGTTTAATCACTGGTTGGAAATCCTTCACCCTCATATTCCGCCAGCGCCAAGTTATGAGATAGGGCTGCGTTTCACAGATGACTCACAAATTCAAGAACTGAATGCTCAGTATCGTCAACAAAATAAGCCCACAGACGTTTTAGCCTTTGCTGCTTTGGAGGTGGATTTTCCTCAAAGCCAAGAAATGCTTGCCTCTCTACCATTATACTTAGGTGATATTATTGTGTCTGTAGATACAGCGCAACGTCAAGCTCAACAGCAGGAACATAGCTTACCAACTGAGCTAGCCTGGTTAGCTAGTCACGGTTTATTGCACCTGTTGGGCTGGGATCATCCTGATGAAGAAAGTTTGGGGCGAATGTTAGAACAGCAAGTGAGATTGCTGAACGCAATAGGTATTGCTGTTGACATGGAATAGCAGGAGTTCATGTATTCTTTAATATTAATTTTGGGTAATACTTTTATAATACTTCTGTGGAAATTTGCTTAAAGATTGCCTCAAAGTTAATTCCGCCATTAAAATCAGCAAATATTCCCACTGTAGCAACTCTGTTCTTGTGTTTTTAAGTGTATGTCCCAAAAAATTTCTCCATCACCAACGCCCACCTCGTTACAAACACTGGTGTCTAACGAACGGGAATTCTCCTGGAAAGTAGCCTCTAATTTATTTGTTAGTTTTAAATATGCCTGGGCTGGAATCAGCTATAGTTTTCAAACTCAACGTAATTTTCGCATCCACGTAAGTGTTTGTGCGTTGGCGATCGCTTTAAGCGTTTTTCTACATCTGCAAGCCGTGGAAATCGCGGTAATTGGTGTAACTAGTGGTTTAGTTTTGGCATTAGAGTTACTAAATACAGCGATCGAGTCTCTTGTGGACTTAACCGTTAAGCAGACATACCATGAATTGGCAAAAATTGCTAAAGATTGTGCGGCTGGTGCAGTGCTTGTTTCTGCTTTGGTAGCGGTGCTGGTAGCTGGTACGCTCCTGCTCCCTCCTCTGGTAAAGTTAATTATATCGACTTTGTAGACGTGATTTGCTCCGGCGTAGCCCGCCGCAGGTATCGCCAAATGAGCCGATAAGAGGATCACACTCTGTCCGATCCCCTGGAGAACACATTATAAGCAATTAAAAAGTGAGGCGATCGTGCCAAGCATCCTGGGTAAAGGATTACTTGGTAATCTTTAGGCGTCCACGTCAGCGTTATTTTTACACCTAGCGAACAAATAGCATGAGATATTTGTCTATGCTTGTTGCAACTGATGAGTGGTAAAAACCAGGAGTTATGAGCTTTGATTATAGTTATCGACAATTACGACAGTTTTACATATAACTTGGTGCAGTATCTGGGAGAATTGGCAGCAGAATTCCCAGTGGCAGATGATATTAAAGTTTTTCGTAACGACAAAATATCCATAGATGAAATTCGGGCATTAAAGCCGGAAGCCGTGGTTATTTCTCCTGGGCCTGGTCGCCCGGAAGATGCCGGTATTTCTTTAAAATTGATTGAACAGCTAGGACAAGAGTTGCCAATCTTGGGCGTTTGTTTAGGACATCAAAGCATCGGTCAAGTGTTCGGTGGTAAAATAATTCCTGCTCCAGAGTTGATGCATGGTAAAACCTCTCAGGTGTCTCACACTGGGGTGGGGGTTTTTCAGGGATTAGAAAATCCTTTAACCGCCACCAGGTATCATAGTTTGGTGATAGAACGTGAGACTTGCCCAGATGTGTTAGAAATCACCGCTTGGGTTGAAGATAACACCATTATGGGAGTGCGACACCGGAACTATCCTCATATTCAGGGCGTCCAGTTTCACCCAGAGAGTGTCCTGACATCTTCAGGAAAACAGTTATTGCGAAATTTTCTGGAACAGTTACAGTCGAGAGCATAATTAATGAAACGACGACAGTTGATGGGCTATGCTGGGGCGGGGTTAGTCACAGCTTTGGTTACTAACTTGGGTTCTGAATCTCAAGCTGACGCACAATCTAGCGGTTTATCAGTTCAGTGGTTGGGTCATACTTGCTTTCTTTTTACTGGTGGCGGTGCGAAAATTCTCGTCAATCCATTTCGGGCGGCCGGTTGTACTGCTGGGTATCGTTCACCAAAAGTTGCAGCAGATTTAGTGCTGATTAGCAGCCAACTGCTGGATGAAGGTGCTGTGGACGTACTACCGGGGAATGCAAAACTCATCTATGAACCAGGAGTTTACGAGTTCAAAGGTATTAAGTTCCAAGGAATTGCCATAGACCACGATCGCAAAGGTGGTAGGCAGTTTGGTTCAAATACCGCTTGGAGTTGGAAGCAAGGCGGAATTAATATCCTACACTTAGGTGGATCTGCTGCACCCATTTCCATTGAGCAAAAAATCTTAATGGGGCGTCCCGATGTAGCATTTATTCCGGTGGGAGGCAGTGCAAAAGCCTATAATGCTGAGGAAGCAAAGCAGGCTGTGCAAATCTTAAATCCCAAGATAGTGATTCCAACCCATTACCGCACACAGGCCGCTGATGCTGCTAAGTGCGATATTTCACCACTGGATAATTTTCTGACCTTGATGCAAGGTATGCCAGTGCGACGTAGCAACACAGATACTATTTCCATTAGCCCTGGTAAATTGCCGGAGAATGGGGAAATTCAGGTTTTGAGTTACAAGTTTTGAGGAGCAGGGGATGAGTGGATGAGGGAGAATAATCAATGACTCCTGTCCCTTAGCTGCTGATATGATGTCCGTCTAATTGCCCATCATAAAAGCACACCACCTCCAACCCTTTCCCTTGCTAACCTGAGTTCTATATAAGAAATTAGCTTAAAAATCTTGTATGATCAGCTTTGAAACCAATTGAGCTAGAAAAAATATTGAGAATTAAACCTATTTCTTGAAAACAGAGTATTTATTCTCATTATGAGAGACTTGTTGATAGCAAAGCACGAATGCGTTTTTCACCCGAAAGCTTTATGTCTAATTTTTTGGGACATTTTTTTAAGTCGAACTCAGGTTTAAATAAGAAATGCTTATTCTTATAACCAATAAATCATCCATTTGTCATTAAAATCGGATAATTTTTTGAAAGAATTGAAAAGATTAGAATTTTACTTTTTAGGATTTCCCAATTATGAACCCTAACCTTAAAGATATATCCCCCAATTCGTCCCGCCGTCAAATTCTCAAGACTGCTCTCACCTTTGTAACTGGCTTAACCACCACATCACTGTTATCTTTTTTGATTCCCAAATCCACAAAGCCAGCAAAAGCACTTATTCCTGTGCAAAAAGCAAATGAGTTTGAACTTAAAGGTGAAGGTATTCAGATCAAGTATTCAGTTGTTAATGGAGTTCCACAGCTTGATTACAAAACTGAAAAAATTTCCCATAATTTCAGTGGTGATCAAATTGAGACATCAACCACTGCTGGAATCAATGATACACTACTCACAGTAATTATTAGCAGACCACCAAACTTTAATTTTATTCTCGGAAGTATAGTCAGACTGAGCTTATTCTTACCAGATATCAACTTAGTTAGCACTACGGATGAACTTACTGTCCAAGCCATAGCCATTTTAGCTACTCAGCAAGTTGAAGGAAATTTAGTTCGTGGCGTACCAGTGACACCAACGTCATATAAGACTTTTGTACTCAAGGGAACCGCTAGATACCGTAGATAAGGCCTAATTTCTGAAATTAATTCTTCCTGAGAACAATTCTTCAGATATCGCTTCACCTGGATTTGTCACTGGTGACTTGTATGAAGTATCGGCAAGCCGACGCTAATGTTCTGGTTGAGTCGTTCTTAGGACTTACGCATCGTACATAAGTGCTACATGCTATTTGGATGTTTCAGCCATGTTTAGCAACTAGCGATTGCTCATGTTGCGAATAAATCAAGGTTATACCAAGCGCCTGAAACGACTAAATACCGCAAACCACATTATGGTTAATTTGTACAGTGCATAAGTCCTATATCTGACTCCTGACTCTGCCAATTTTAGATTTTGAATTTTGGATTTTTGATTGAAGGAAAAATCTAAAATCTAAAATCTAAAATCTAAAATCGAATGACTCTTGTTTCTAGGTTTTAGAACGTATACCACTCTCCACCAAGCTTATCTGCGTCGCTGATAGGAGTCTCAACCGCTGTCGTCCCATCTATAGTCCAAATTTTGTCTGCACCTCCTGTCTGATCGCGCCAGTAGATGTCGGTCTTACCATCGCCGTTGAA
>NZ_CAXTNP010000212.1:0-14129 GCF_964245575.1 uncultured Nostoc sp.
GGTGTAGCTGTTGGCGTAGCTGTCGGTGTAGCTGTTGGCGTAGCCGTCGGTCTAGTTCTTGGTCTATCTGTTCTTGGTCTACCTGTTGGTGCAGGAGTTGGTTTAGCTGTCGGCTGACTGAAGACTGTTTTTGCTTCTTCATTCAGCTTTTGGCGCAGTGCTAAATTAGCAATTCCAGTTTCTTGCAACTGATATTTCTTCTGATACTCCTTCACCACTTCTTCTGTGCGAGTACCATAAAAATGATCGCGCGGGAGAGGAGGATTTGGCTTTACTACTGCATTCAAATTTGTGTGCAGAATTTGAATGATGTTAGCAGCATAAGCTTGGGTTTTTGGTCCTGCTATCCCATCAACTGGTTTTAGCTTATAACCCGTCTGTAATTCACGAATTGCCTTTTTAGTTTGGTCATCCGTCAAAGCACCATTTGTTACCTTGACGTTATAGCCTAACCCTCGCAACACAGCACGGAATTGCTGGGGGGTATAGCTACGTTGAGAGGCTGCGAAACCTGTGTCTGCAATTACGACGCTAGCCGTTATCAGGCAAGTAACAGCAAAGTTCGCGCTTGATTTTCCAAACCCACACCACATACTTAAAACTCCTTTGAGTTAAATCAGCAGGATTATAAATGTTAACAGCTGCATTTTAAGTTTGTTTAATAACTTTTTTTGCTATTTTTTAATGTTTTTTGAATAATTTGTGATTTATTTTTGTAAAATTTAACTTGCATTATAAAAAATAATTCGTGTCATCCATCAAAAGAAGTATCTTGTATTAGCAGAGATACAGCAGTTATCATTTGAATCGAATCCACCCCTTGAACACTAAATTATAGTAGTGCATACATCTGTCACCTGTGTCAACTTAGAGGCAGGGCTTGGAGACGCTACCCGAACAGAGGGGGTTTTAACCGCCGATTTCAGTTAAGTCTGACGCCAACGCACATTTGTGCGCTCTTACTGGGTTTACTTAACTGCAAATCGCTGCAATTGATTGGAAAGAGCCGAAAATTAATAAATGAAAGAGTTATATTCAAAACATCAAGTAAATGTATAATATATGACAAAATATGAAGAATATAGAATCTCCTAAGCAGAGAAATCTTTGGTTTGAAAGAATTATGGCAATTACTGCCACAGTAAATTTAGGTTTAGTTTTGTTTGATTTAAGTTACGTACCTTGGCGAGATTTCTACTTGCGAAAACTTCCCCAAATTATTCAGATTTATGACCCAATAAAAGGTATTGAACCCCATCGAGACACAAAAAGTTATCTAGAAACGATAGACGCATTAGAAGAACAAGTCAGGCAAACAGGGTTAGAGTCTTCTCAGGTAAATAGCAGACTAGATGAAATAAGGCGTCTTAGCAGCGAGATGATTGACAGTAACCCGTTTGCGGGAGTGAATAAGAGTGGGACTCTGGAAAAAATCAAAAAGCGGATGCGATCGCACATCGGTAATGAATCTGCAAAACAGTCCTTTGGCACTTTTTGGAGTCAGCCTTACCTATCACAAAATGGTTGGGTTGAAGAAATTAATTTTTTTAACAAGAGCATCCGCCCTTTGATTGCCTCTAACTACTACCGCCAAATCGGTGAAAATGGCGAATTTGTTGATAATTTCTGGATTATTGACTTACCCTTTGTGATTTTATTTGGCGTAGAATTGCTGGGGCGTACCTTCTTGCTCAGACGTCAACATCCTGGTTTTAGCTGGTTGGAAGCATTATTGTGGCGTTGGTACGATTTATTTTTACTAATACCATTTTGGCGGTGGTTGCGAATCATACCAGTATTAATTCGCCTCGATCAAGCGCGGTTATTGAATCTGCATCCAGTGCGAAAGCAAATTAATCAAGGGATTGTCGCTAATTTTGCCGAAGAACTGACAGAAATTGTCGTGGTGAGGGTAATTAATCAGGTTCAGGGTTCAATTCAGCGAGGTGAGTTAATGAGGTGGCTCTCGCAACACGAAAATTTACGTCCCTACATAGATATTAATAATGTGAATGAAGTGGAAGCGATCGCAGGTCTTTTGATAAAAACAATTGTTTACCGAGTGCTACCCGATATCCAACCTGCGATCGTAGCCATTTTGCGCCACAACATCGAAACCGTCTTCCATCAAGTCCCAGTCTACCGTAACCTCCAGAACCTCCCTGGCGTGGGACAAGCCCAAACCCAGTTAAGCGAACAACTGGCAACCCAAATCACAACTAATCTTTACAAAACTTTAGTTAGCGCTGTTGAAGACCCTGTGGGCGCAAAACTCACCAGTCAACTTGTACAAAGCTTCACTGACGCCTTGGGATCTGAAATCAAAGAAAAACACGTACTTTCAGAAATTCAGAGTTTACTTTTTGACTTCTTAGAGGAAATCAAACTCAACTACGTTCAGCGTTTGTCCCAAGAAGACATAGACCAAATTATCGAGCAAACCAGGCAGCTACGAGCACAAGTATCAGTTCCAGCAGTAGTCAAAAGATGAGGGAGCAGGGGAAGCAGGAAGAGAAGAACTATTAATTATTGCCCAATGCCCAATACTTCGACTTACTTCGACTACGCTCAGTACAAGTGCGAGAGTACAAGTACCTCGGCTTTGCCCAACTCGAAGAAGAGGCTTCGCCCTAAGCGTAGCTATGCCGCAGGCTTTACGGCTACGCTCTCCCAAGGCTCGGCACAAGTGCGAGAGTACAAGTGCCCAATGCCCAATGCACGACTATAAAAGAAATGCGCTAAACTCGAATTAGGCGAATCATCATTGGTTCGTCACAAGACTTCTTGGAAGATATCCATATCGCAGGAAGTGGGTCAGTGCCCACTTTTTTTATTGAATTTTCTCATGGCTCATCCTTTAGTTCCACAAATTATTGATTTGGCGACACCAGTGGCAGAAGAACTGGGATTGGAAGTAGTTGGCGTGGTTTTTCACACTAACCAAAGTCCACCAGTGTTGCGGGTAGACATTCGCAATCCTGAGCAAGACACTGGGTTAAATGATTGTGAGAGGATGAGCCGTGCTTTAGAAGCCTCTTTAGATGCTGCCCAAATCGTTCCAGATGCCTATGTCTTGGAAGTTTCTAGTCCTGGGATTTCACGGCAACTGGTAACAGACAGGGAGTTTATTTCCTTTAAAGGATTTCCTGTCATCATCTCCACAACGCCACCCTACGACGGACAACAAGAGTGGATTGGTCAGTTGATTCGCCGGGATGAGACAGCACTTTACTTAAACCAAAAAGGTCGTGTAGTCGAAATTCCCCGCTCCCTAATTACTAAGGTGCAGCTAGACGAGCGCCGATAAACAAAGGGCTAAGGCTTAGGAGTTAGAGACTAAAGCACCTTGGCTCAAGGTTAAAGGCTAGGAGCTAGAGGTTAGGGACTAGTGTAAAGCTATTCTCTAATCTCTGGCTCTAATGCGTAATTTTCAGTCCCCAGTCTCCAGTCTCCAGTCCCTAGTCCCTAATTTTTAAAGGAGATTGCTTATGTCAATGGTTACTTTACCTGGATTAAAAGAATTAATTGAAAGTATAAGCCGCGAGCGGAATTTACCCCGTCTTGCAGTTCAATCAGCTATAAGAGAAGCACTACTTAAAGGCTACGAACGTTATCGCCGCGCCCAAAATTTAGAACGCAAACAGTTTGATGAAGATTATTTTGAGAATTTTGAAGTAGAACTCGATATTGAAGGAGAAGGATTTCGCGTTCTTTCCACCAAAACCATTGTCGAAGCAGTCAATAATACAGACCACCAAATTTCCCTAGATGAAGTTCAACAAGTAGCTCCCGAAGCGCAGTTAGGGGACTCTGTAGTGCTGGATGTGACCCCCGATCAAGGAGAGTTTGGTCGGATGGCGGCGATGCAAACCAAGCAGGTACTGGCGCAAAAATTACGGGATCAACAGCGCCAAATGGTGCAAGAAGAGTTCCAAGATTTGGAAGGAACTGTCCTACAAGCAAGAGTTCTGCGGTTTGAGCGGCAATCAGTAGTTCTGGCAGTTAGCAGTGGCTTTGGTCAGCCAGAAGTAGAAGCCGAATTACCGAAGCGGGAACAGCTACCCAACGATAATTATCGGGCAAATGCCACCTTCAAGGTATATCTCAAAAAAGTCTCCCAAGGTCAGCAACGAGGGCCACAATTGCTTGTGTCTCGCGCCGATGCTGGTTTAGTGGTTTATCTGTTTGCCAACGAAGTTCCAGAAATCGAAGATGAAGTGGTACGGATTGTTGCCGTAGCCAGGGAGGCAAACCCCCCTTCCCGTTATGTAGGCCCCCGGACTAAAATAGCAGTAGATACCCTTGATCGCGATGTAGACCCAGTAGGCGCTTGTATTGGAGCCAGGGGATCGCGAATTCAAGTGGTAGTCAACGAATTACGCGGTGAAAAAATAGATGTAATTCGCTGGTCGCCAGACCCAGCAACATATATCGCTAATGCTTTAAGTCCAGCAAGGGTAGATGAAGTACGCCTGATGGATCCAGAATCGCGGCAAACTCACGTACTAGTGGCTGAAGACCAATTGAGTTTAGCCATAGGCAAAGAAGGACAAAATGTCCGTTTGGCAGCCCGTCTGACTGGTTGGAAAATAGACATCAAAGACAAAGCTAAGTACGACTATGCAGGAGAAGATGCCAAATTTATGGCTGTAAGAACAAAATATCAATCAGAGGAATCAGAGGAAGACGATCTTGACTTTGAGGAAGAATTCGAGGATGAAAATCAGGACGGATTAGAAGAGGAGAATACTTTTGACAATGACGATGATGAATAATTGATTAAATTTGTAAAGTTTTGATACTGTAGAATGAATATTATAGTATCAGTCTCTTGGATTATTTTCTCAAAAGCTACTTGGTATAAGTAAAAAATAGTAATAATAAACTTCTTTTTACATCCAGAATGCTGGACTGAGATCACACAGAAGCGATGAAACCAAATTATCGGCGCTGTATTAGTTGCCGGAAAGTAGGGTCAAAAGATGAGTTTTGGCGGATTGTCCGCGTCTTTCCATCGGGAAAGGTACAATTAGATCAGGGCATGGGGCGTTCTGCCTATATTTGTCCGCAAACGAGTTGCCTACAAGCAGCTCAAAAAAAAAATCGACTAGGGCGATCGCTACATGCATCAGTGCCAGAAACACTGTACCAAAGCTTGTTGCAACGTCTAGCCCAGAGCAATACCCAAAACCAAATTTAATTGGAACAACTTTGTGACGTTATCACCAGAGGAATTGTGGGAAAGCCGAAGTCGCGCTTTCATGACACCCTCTGTTGATCGTTAAGGTTAGTGCCAAAATAGTAAATGGGTGTAAAAGGCATTCGGCTCTCCAATAATTAAGAGGGGCGAGGCAAGAATCTCAGAACAAGATGTAATCGATTGTGTTGTGGAAGGCTCAGAATCACCAAAACAAGAAACTACAAAATGGCAACCTGGTAGCGCTCAGGCGCAGTTCGGCGTCAGGGGTTCCTATAAAAATCTTTTATTTAAAAAATTTTTATGGGTGTCCCTCAACCATCATTCCTGGTGGGGATGCCATTATTAAACCGAAACATCTCTCTTTCCTGATTGGAGGCACCGGCAAAAACTGAACGGCAGTCTAAAAACAGTAATCCAAGGATGGAGATGTCGCACTCCCAGGCAACCATCCGCTAAAACTGTAAATTAAAGGGGAAGAGTGGATGAACAACGGCAAAGTTAGAATCTATGAATTATCAAAGGAATTGAATTTGGATAACAAAGAGCTACTAGCAATTTGCGACCAGCTCGATATTGCGGTCAAAAGCCATAGTAGTACGATTTCAGAATCCGAGGCAGAAAGCATCCGCACGGCTGCGGAAAAACTCGCAGCGACGAATGTCTTTGCCAAAAAGGAACTACGTACAACCAGCTATAAAGCAAACTCAGCACCAAACGGCGGATCTGCCCGACCTGCTGCACCTCACAAACAGCAAATTTTGGAAATACGCAAACCCAAAATATTGAGAAATACTACCTCCAACGCCCCAGAGGCGTCAGTTGCTACCAATACCCAAGCTGCCTTGTCTGAAGCTAATCCTCCCTCTCCTCCACGGCCTTTCGCTACACCAGTCTCACCCATGAAACCGGCAGCACCAACTCGACCTGTGCCCCGGACTCAATCTGAGACTCAAGAGCAACCTCCTGTCACAGACTTGGAACAAACGCCTAATACAAATCAGGCACCGGAAAAAATAGCATCCCAAAAACCGGAAAAAATAGTTCCACCCAGACCGAAAGCGGAAAAACCGATCAAACCGCAACTAGTTGCCCCTCCGGCAAGACCGGCGGCAGAAGTTGCCGAGGTGGCAGATGAGCAAGTATCTCAGGCAGACAAACCGATCCTCAAACGCGACCAACGGCAACGGCCCGTCGAAGGCGATCGCGAACAAATTAAGCCAAGAGTTGCTAAACTGCCAACTGACCAGTCTGTGCAATCTGCACCACAAAGACAGGCTCGACCTACCCCTGCACCCACCAGACCAGAGCAGAGGGGCAATAGACCATCTGCACCATCACAAGTAGGAGAGGGGCAACGACCCAGGCCAGCACGTCCTGGTGAAGCAGTAGCAGCCGCAATGCCGATCGCTACTCCACCCAGGCAAATGTCAGGAATAGCGGGCAAATCTCAAGGATTAGGTGATGAGCCAGTTGTCGCACCCGATCTCCTCGATTTGAAACGCCCAAGTCCACCTCGCCCCACCAAAGGCGGCAAAAAGTGGGTAGAAGAGGAAATAATTGACGAAGTTAAAGAGAAGGCTAAAGCTGGCGTTAAAGGTAAGCGGATCAAACCGATACTGGATGATGAGTTTGAAGAAGATTTGCTAGATGATGACGATCTAGACTCACCAGCCACCGTCCAAGTCAGCCTTTCCATTGCGCGTCCTCCTAAACCCAAAGCGACCCGACCTGTGCAGATGCCAGGTGCAAGCCTTGCTAGCGCCCCAACTGCTAGAGGAAGTAGAAAGCCTGGTTCTAAGTCTGGTTCTGGCCGTGACCATCACAATAACCGTCGCCAACAAGAAGCCGATACAAAGCGTGACCGTCCCGAAAAGGTCGTGATAACAGGCCCGTTGACTGTGCAAGAACTGGCTGACGTTTTAGCCGTTCCCGATACAGAGATTGTTAAAATCCTGTTCCTCAAAGGCATGGCGGTGAGTATCACCCAAAATCTGGATATTCCCACAATTACCTTGGTAGGAAAAGAACTAGAAATAGAAGTCGAAACCGCCGAGCGAGAAGCAGAAGCTCGGAAAATTACGGAAATGGTCGGTGCAGAAGACCTAGAATATCTCCACCGCCGTCCGCCAGTCGTGACAATTATGGGTCACGTAGACCACGGTAAAACAACCCTGCTCGACTCAATCCGCAAAACAAAAGTGGCTGCTGGCGAAGCTGGCGGTATTACTCAACACATTGGTGCATACCATGTGGATGTAGTACACGAGGGCAAACCACAGCAGATAGTCTTCCTAGATACCCCTGGACACGAAGCCTTTACAGCAATGCGGGCCAGAGGAGCGCGGGTAACAGACATTGCCGTGTTGGTAGTAGCTGCTGATGATGGTGTCCGTCCTCAAACCATTGAAGCCATTAGCCACGCCCAAGCTGCGGGAGTGCCAATTGTTGTTGCAATCAACAAAATTGACAAAGAAGGGGCACAGCCAGAGCGCGTTAAACAAGAACTCACCCAGTATGGTTTGACCTCAGAAGACTGGGGTGGTGAGACAATCATGGTTCCCGTGAGCGCCATCAGGGGTGAAAACCTGGATACGCTCTTAGAGATGATTTTGTTGGTAGCAGAGGTTGCAGAACTATCTGCCAACCCAGATCGTACCGCCAAAGGAACTGTAATTGAAGCACATCTGGATAAAGCCAAGGGAGCAGTTGCTACCCTGCTAATTCAGAATGGCACCCTGCATGTGGGAGATATCCTGGTAGCTGGCTCGGCTTTCGGTAAAGTCCGGGCGATGGTGGATGACAGAGGTAAGAGAGTAGACATTGCTTCTCCTTCCTTTGCCGTCGAGGTACTAGGTTTAAGTGATGTGCCAGCAGCAGGCGACGAATTCGAGGTATTCTACAACGAAAAAGAAGCCAGAGCACTCGCTAGCGATCGCGCAGACAGACAACGCCTATCCCGTTTGTTACAAGGTCGTGTTACCCTTACAACCCTGTCGGCTCAAGCACAAGAAGGCGAGTTGAAAGAACTCAACTTAATCTTGAAAGGAGACGTACAAGGTTCCGTGGAAGCCATTGTGGGAGCGCTCAAGCAAATCCCCCAAAACGAAGTCCAAATTCGGATGCTATTGGCTACTGCTGGGGAAATCACCGAGACAGATATCGACTTAGCAGCTGCCAGTAACGCTGTAATTATTGGCTTCAACACCACCTTCGCTAGTGGCGCTAGACAAGCCGCCGATGAAGCTGGTGTAGATGTTCGTGAATACAACGTGATCTACAAACTCCTGGAAGATATCCAAGATGCCTTGGAAGGTCTTTTGGAACCAGAGTTGGTAGAAGAACCCTTGGGTCAAACCGAAGTACGTGCCGTCTTCCCAGTCGGTCGTGGTGCGGTTGCTGGTTGCTACGTTCAATCTGGCAAGCTAGTTCGCAACTGTAAAGTCAGAGTGCGACGCGGCGGTAAGGTGATCTATGAAGGCGTCCTTGACTCCCTAAAACGGATGAAAGAAGATACCCGTGAGGTCAATGCTGGTTATGAATGCGGTGTCGGCATAGATAAATTCAATGATTGGGTTGATGGTGACATCATCGAAGCCTATCAGATGGTTACGAAGCGCCGCACTCTCACCTTAACAAGGTAGTGTTGAGGGTAAAATGGTTAGAAGTTAGGAGTAATAAATTAGGAGTTAGGAGTTAAAAGCTGCTAATTCCTAACTCCTAACTCTTAACTCATAACTTTTTATATATGCATTCATTTCGCTCTGAACCTATTTTGTGGATTCACGTCGCTGGATTGGCGACATTGCCTGTTTTTTTAGTACTCTGCTTATTCTTCCTGTCTGTAGGCGAGCCGTTTTTACCAGTCTGGATGGAGCTATTTTTAGTTGCTGCCATTGGTATTCTCCCTTTGTTATGGATGCAGTTGCGTCGCCCTTTTTATATATTTGCTCTTTTAGGAATAGCCCTAAAGCCAGAAAATCTGACCGAGCGGCAGCGAAAAATTCTCTGTTTAATTAATACAAAGTTAAATCGTATCCTGGCATTAGTAGCAGCAGTATTGTCGGTTTGGGTGCTGTGGCAGCTTTACCAAATTGCCCCATTAGTAGCAAATTCAGCTAAATTTCTCCCACAATGGCGCAGTGTTGCACTAGTGCTTGCAGGGTTAGCATTTTTGGGCAGCAATCTATTTTTACAAATACCTGTGAGTATAATGCGAGTTTTAGTGACTAATGACACAGAATTCGCTGGCATAGAGCCATTATCTTTAGAAAAGATTAAGCAGGATTTTACAATTTTAGGAGTACGGGTTAATCAAATCGTGCCCCGGTTGTTGGAATCTTTGTTTAGGATTAATACAAATTCGTAGCAGTCCATATAAGTATATTATTTTACTTAAAAGGGCTATAAATAAGTAGCAGAGGAGCAGAGAGAGCAGGGGGAGATGAATTAATAACCAATGCCCCATGCCCACTTGCCCTGAGCGACTTGTGCTGAGCGAAGCCGAGGTAAGCCGAAGGGATGCCCAATTCCCAATTCCCAATTACCGTTGAAGTTAAAATAAAGGAATGAGAAACTATGGCTCAAATTCCAGCTTCTAGCGATCGCCAATTTTCTGCTGATACTAAAATTTGGTATAGCCTCAAATGTGCAATCTCCACTAGTTCCGGTTTTCAACGCTGGCAACTAGAACGCGATGCTCAATTAGAGGGAATTCGCTTGGAACAGCAGGTACAGAGGTATTTAAGAGAAACTTTAGAAACTTTAGCTTACTAAACACCTAATAAATCTTGTAAGCTTGTCTGCAAACGGCGGAGTTGACGGTACGCACCCTGCAAGCGATCGCCATCAACTTCTACTTTATTTGTGGGATAATTCTTAATAATTTCGATGAGCGGCACCTGCCCGTCTTGACTCGCAGAAAGTACCAAAGCTGCTCGCAAAGCCTGCCGATCTGCTCTTTAAGACGGTGTATAAATAACTTGACTAATTTGATCCAAAATAATATTACCAATCCGGCTAAAAACTTGGGACAAAATCCCCTTGTTAAAGGTAGGCAAACTTCCGCTACAGTGTACTAGTAGAATTTTCTAAATAAAATAATATAACTAATGTATAAGTTCTGTGATCTATCTAAGGAATTTAGCTGAATCAGTGCTAATCATCCAGTATAGTTTTGCATGGGTTTTACAGCAGCTACAAGGCTGCTACCTTTAACCTTGTTCGACACACTGTAATTCAGCACATCACAGACTCAAAAAATGAAATACCGGGGTTTTTACATTTCTCTAGCGGAGATTTTTCGCCTTCTTTCTAGCCGTCATCTCAGATATACTTTACGCGTGGGAGCCGGACTAACGGCAATGCTGGTTGTCTCTAGTGGGTCAATACTACTACCTGATGAGGTTAATGCTGGTGCTACTCATTCACAAGGTATCGCCCCAACTCTCACAGCGCAAGCTCCCGCAACAGCCGCAGCGATTTACGTTAATCCAGCAAATGGTACAGATAGTGCTGGTGCTGGTACAACGTCAACTGCACCCTACAAAAGCATCAGTTTCGCTCTCAGTCAAGCCCAACCAGGTGCAGTTATTCAATTAGCACCTGGGAACTATAACCAGGAAAGTGGCGAAACCTTCCCGTTGTTGCTGAAATCAGGGGTGACACTGCGGGGTGATGAAGCTACTAAAGGTCAGGGGATATTGATTACAGGTGGAGGTTTCTACACTAGTCGCACCTTTGCCAGACAGGACATTACCATCCTTGCCGACCAAGATACCACGATCGCAGGTGTCACCGTCACCAACCCAAATAGTCGGGGTACGGCTGTGTGGGTGGAGTCAACTAATCCGATTATCAAAAACAGTACTTTTACTAACAGTGTCAGAGAGGGTGTTTTTGTTACGGGTACAGGCAATCCCACTATTGAAAGTAATCTCTTTGTGCAAAACAAAGGGAATGGGATTTCAATTACTAGAACTGCCCAAGGACAAATCAGGAATAACTTATTTCAGGATACTGGTTTTGGTCTAGCGATCGGTGGCACTTCCACACCCCAAATTGTGGAAAACCAAATCGTCCAAAACCAAGATGGTCTTTATATCTCAGAGTCTGCCAAGCCCGTATTGCGTAAGAATGTCATTCAGAACAATAAGCGGGATGGTGTAGTAGCGACTGTCAACGCTTTACCCGACCTTGGCACCAACGAAAATCCTGGTGGAAATCTTATTCGCAATAACACTCGTTATGATGTGAACAACGCCACTAAAAGCGGTCAAATTGTCGCTGTTGGCAACGATATCGATCAGAAAAAGATTTTTGGCTCAGTAGATTTTGTTGCCGCAACTGTTAACGTACCCCCTGGAGGAACTGTCGCATTTAAAGATGTGCCAGCAAATTACTGGGCAAAAACATACATCGAAGCTTTAGCCTCCCAAAATATTATTGCTGGTTTTCCTGATGGCAGCTTTAAACCCAATGATCCTGTGACCCGCGCTCAATTCGCCACTATTGTCACTAAAGCCCTAACACCACCAACCAAACGCACTGCAATTAAATTTAAGGATGTAGCAAGCAATTTCTGGGCTTACGCTGCAATTCAATCTGCTTACCAAAGTGAATTTGTTTCTGGTTATCCTGATGGCACTTTTAAGCCACAGCAGCAAATTCCAAGAGTGCAGGCGTTAGTAGCTTTAGCTAATGGTTTGGGCTTAACTGCAAATAATCAAAATGTCGTTTCCTTTTATACCGATGCTGCCCAGATTCCTAATTATGCGATCGCTCCTGTTGCTGCGGCAACTGCACGGCAACTAGTGATAAACTATCCCACAGCGAAGCAACTCAATCCTAATCGGGAAGCGACTAGAGCCGAAGTTGCTGCCTTTGTTTACCAGGCACTCGTCAATGCTGGACGTGCCCAACCAATTCCTTCATCCTATTTGGTAACAGTTCAGTAAATGCCTGGTACTGCTATGCATAATTCGTAATTCGTAATTACGTTTTTGCAAGGGTTTCAGACATTTTGAAGGGGTGGTTTATTTCCGCCGTGCTGTACTAATTAGTAAATTGGAAGCGCCAGACTAACAAATTATCAGTCTGGCGCATCCAATGTTGTGAGTTTTTTAATTTTAGGTTTTTTAAACACAAAATTTGGGGTCTTGAAATATAGCTGACCCCATTTGAATGTGATTGGTTTTATAATCAGGGTCTTTATATTGGCTGACCCCGTTTCAACGACTTCTAGTTTATCAAAAATTTTTGCTTTTTGAAATTTTCCAATAATTTTTTTACTTTTTCTCTTTTGATATTTTCATGTTCATCAAAGCATTAATAAACTTGAAGAATATAAAGATATATAAAAAGAAAGCAATAAAAAATTAATAACTAAAATTTCTCCCTTCAAGAATTAGAATTTTTACCCGATTGTGGGCGTGGTTGCCGACGCTGTTCCCAGCGCCAAAGGAAGACCATTAGGGCAACGATTCCTACTTGGAGAGCTAAACTAGGCATTGCACTCTCAACATTCCGTCCGGCAAGCACTTGGAAAAAAAAGACGAATGCGCCAATCGAGCCAGAAGCACCGAAAGCGATGTAGATAAATTGTCGTAAGCCGCGATAAGGAGCGGCTATTTCTGCTTTGAGGCTGGCGTATTGTTCAGGGTTAAGGCGATTTTTGCGATTTTGATCTACCATGATTAAATCATGTTATACTCCTAGATTGTGTACGCCGATGTGGCTCAGTGGTAGAGCAGCTGATTCGTAATCAGCAGGCCGTGGGTTCAAATCCCATCATCGGCTTTGATGAAAGTATTACTCAACACTAAAGTTTGACATAAATCAAGTGTACAGTGACTAATTATTTGTCGTCGGTGACAGATTAATGTCATTGTGACAAATTATTGTGATCAAACCTAGTGATTCGCTTCCGTATGTATTGGTGACAAGTTATTGTCATCTTTCTGGAAAGCAACAATTTATATATGGAGCTTAGATAAATTTAAACCCTTATTATGGGACTACTATTTGATTTTTGAAAAGATACGTAGGGGAGCCAGTCGCGTGGGCGGGTTTACCGACTTGAGCGGTAGCGTAACGGTAGCGACGCAGGAGCGTCACTGGCGTTGTTTTATCAGCGAAAGTACGGCACCAAATCGTTACGAATGGTGAGTTACTGATTTCATCCTAACGCACCCTACAGTACTAATTTAACACCCCTACTCCCATTTTCAAGCTAGGTGAATTATTGCAGCAAAGGAGTTCTGCCATTACCGTTAGTTGAGGCATTCGTAATTGCGGCTTGAGTAGGCTGAGTAGTAAGAACTGCTACAACTGGAGTAACTTGTGAACTAGATTGTTTACTTCGTTTTCGATTGGAGCCGCCAGCCTTAGAATACTCTATACTGCTTCTGCCGTAGACAGTTGCAACTCCACTTAGCATTCGTTCAGACATTTCGGAAAGAGCTTTATCCATCTGGGTTACTGTTTTACGCGATTCTTCTAGATTGGAAACCAGCGTATTATTAGCTTCTAGCACAGCACGGGTAGCGTTGATTAAGTGACTGTAAGCTTCAATGGTTAACCCATGTCCTAAATCCAGATTTTCATCAATAGATTTAAGCAAGGCGAGACGAAGTTGGGCTTTGTCAATAGCAGCAGAACCACGAGTTTTTAAAGACATAACACATCCTTTTTTAATAATTCCTTTTTCAACATAGTGGAGTATCCTTTTGCCTGAGATGGGTAGTTTTATGGATTTATTTCATTAAAAGTTCAACGAAATAATTACGAGTTTGCCTGTGTTTTTACTTATTTGTCATATCGATTTGTTGTTTGAGAATAAGTACAATCAGCAACAGTAATCACAAAATCAATAAATGTGAACCCCGAAATAGCAATTGCGAACCCCGAAATAGCAATTGCGAACCCCGAAATA
>NZ_CAXTNP010000213.1:0-14106 GCF_964245575.1 uncultured Nostoc sp.
CGCGATATACCGAAATGAGAAAGCAATCAAGCATTTTGAGAAAGCAATATACCTTTTTGCTTGCTGAATTTACTGAAATCAGAAAGCAATCAAGCATTTTGAGAAAGCAATATGCTTGATTGCTTATTGAAATCAACTTGAGCAGGTATTAAAAACTTGACAAACTTAATTAAGATATTTTACTTTGAGATGAGTGTGTTGAAACTCATCAACGCATCTCAGCCGAACTTTGAAAACCACATAATTCCGTTGAGATGCATTGAGTTTTTGAGCTAATTGGAGGCTGTTGAGCGCAAATTGTCTTTCTGCAATTGCGAATTATCTTGGTCAGCGAAAGTTTTGAACTCGATCGCATCATGACTACAAAATAGGCGCACTTCACTACTGTGGTCGAGCGATAACGCACGTAACTTTTCTTGATTATAAAGTCGAGCCTTGCGGTCTACCTCCATGAACCATTGGTAGGCACGCAGTCCAGGTGTGCAAACTCGTTTAGGAGAGCCGATTTCGTGTCGGTAAAAGTAAGCATCGCCTGCATGTAAGAGCCAGCCTTCGGATGTCTCAATAGCGATACCTGCATGACCCCGTGTGTGACCGACGAGCGGTATCAGGAGAATTTCGGGCGGTAGTCCTTCAAGGTTACGTACTGCCTCAAAGCCGAACCAAGGTTCACCACCAGGCGAATAATACTTCCAATTTTTTACTTCGTCCCACTGGCCAGGGCGGTAACGTCGAGATGCGACAAAGCCCTGCCGTTCCTTGGCGGCTTCAATCTCACTGAGCATTACATGCACGGTTGCTTCGGGGAAATCTTCTAACCCGCCTGCATGGTCAAAATCGAGGTGAGTAAGCACTATGTGGCGGACATCGCGCGGGTTTAAACCGAGCTGCTCAATAGCCGCAACCGCCGTATATTTTTGTTCAAACTTGATCCGATTCAAATTCATGAAGAAGGGGCTGAGTCTTGATAATGGCGCTTTGATATCGCGCTGACCAAAGCCTGTATCTATGAGAACAAGTCCCTCATTTGTCTCGATGAGCAGACAGTGACAGACGAGACAGGCTGTTAGCCCACGACTAAAACCGTCGAAGAGTGCCCCACCAATCGGGCACATACAACCGCAATTAAGATGATGAATACGCATAAATTATTCTACCGAGCATTAATCTCTTTTAAAGATGAAAAAATATGAATAATCACCATACTTAGGAGTGAATAAATTTATGTTTTCACAGGGTTTGATTGCTGAATTACTTTTGCTGTCTGTATCTAAAGTCTTGTGACGATTTGCGCCTTTGACTTGTTTAGGTTGTAATTGTGAGAATGAGTCTGACTCGCTAGGATGGGATTAGAAATTTATCACATCTGAGTATGGCAAAGCAGGACGCTCCACTCACAGGAGAAGCGCTGATTAAGGAAGTCTGTCGGCGGATTCGGGTAGCCCGCAGCTATTGGGATGCTCACAATAACGCTGCTTGTCGAGGTGAGCGCGATCGCGCAATCTTCCTTTACAATACACTGAGCAAGGAACAAAAAGAGCAGATTCCGCAAGTGTTGCGGGTATGGCTGCGCTATCGCAGTGAGAAGTACTTTGGCGCACACCGAACACCGCCCAAATCGGCACGAAAATCAAAATAGTCCTTATTGGGTATGATATTCAGTGCATCACAGCTACAGCAGGTAAAAAAGGCAAAAACTTTGTAAGAGTTTACTAAGCTTGTAAAGGCAAATCAGCAATTATCCCATCATACTATTCTGCCTTAAAGATTATTTATAAAGTCAAACTTAAGTAGGGAGTGTTACGGCTTTAGCCTAACGCACCGTTATATAACTAGAATTTACGCATTGACAAGAAATCCCAAATATGGATAAGTTTAAAAACCACATCTTTCGTAAGGGCACAGCATTGCTGTGCCCCTACAGCATGGTCTATTTACGATCGCAAGATAATTAAGAAAAGCCTGAAAACTTCCGGGAGCATCGTTAATTCAGATCACGATACATTTGTACAGTGCGTAAGTCCTAATAACATGGTGTGTTAAGCACTCACGTCATGTTTTTCGTGACAAATCATATCGAAATATACGCCTAACACACCTTACAAGAATTTTATTTTTAGTCTGTAAATAGCCTCTTAACCCTCTTTAATTACTCATAAAGAGAGATTTTTACAACTAATTTAGGATTGCTATAGCTAATGCAGTTAGTTAATTTGCCAAATATGGATAGTGCTATCCTCATTGCTACTAGCGAGGGTTTTACCATCCAGGCTCAGAGCAAGCCCTAAAACTGAACTGGAACCATCCCTCCATGTGTGTAAGAGTTTCAAAGTCTCTAAGCTCCACAGTTTAATACTGCCATCAAAATTGCCGCAGATCAGAATTTTTCCATCGGGGCTAATGACAAGAGATTCAACTGAACTAAAATTGTCAGGAAACTCATGCAGCAGTTTTCCAGTTTGAAGATTCCATAACTTCAGGGTGCTAATTGCACGATTTCGAGAAACGAGTTGACCAAAACTGCCAGTGACGAGCTTTTTGCTATCTGGAGTAATGGCAATAGCATCAACTCCGGTTTTATGCCCTTTGAGAATATGGCGTGTTTTTTTAGTTTGCAGATCAATGAGTCTAATTGTATTGTCATTGCCACCCCCAGTACTCACAAGGGTTTGCATATCAGGGCTAAATGCAACCTTACTCACAAAGTCTGAGTGTGCAGCAATGGTATCAAGCAACTTAAGCGTGTGTAAATCCCAAAGCTTGATTGTGCGATCGTCACTGCCACTAGCAATAAATCTACCATTTGAACTAATAGCAACGGTTTCTACTGGCTGGGTATGTCCATTTTCGCCCTTAAGCATTAATTGAGTGCGTAAATCCCAAACCTTCATTGTTGGGGTAGTTATCCCACCACTTACAAGCTGCTTGCCATCTGGACTAATAGCAATTGAAGTAACACCATCTGAGTGAGCTTCTAAACTACGCAGCAATTTTCCAGTACGTAGATTCCAGAATTTAATTGTATCATCTCTACCTCCACTAATCAGGGTTTGCCCATCCGGGCTAATGGCAATTGCTGGAACACCAAAAGTAACTTTTTTATGCTCAGTCAGTGTATGAACAAGTTGAATATGTATTTGGGACTGAGTAATTGTACTCTTACGAATGGGGGGATTTGAACTGGAAGAATGTAGATCAATGACAATCACAGTGATGTTGACTGCGATCGCTAAGGCTGTAATAGCTGGTTTGGATTTGAGAAAATTCAATAATTTCATGGCGGTGAGGAACGCAATTATATAACAGGGTTCCCATTTGATCAGGTGCGATCGCCACCGGAAAGGGCGGGTACGCCATCGCACCCTCACCACATCTGATAGACCACAGTCTAAGATTGAGTATAATTTAACAGGCTTAGATCATCGCCGCGTAGCTTGCTTCCCTTGAACCAAGGATTGAATGCCTAGTGAACTCCTAACTCTGCCAATTTTAGATTTTGAGTCGCACCTTTGGTGCGCTTACAGCGCAACTTGGATTTTGGATTGAAGAAGAAATTTAAAATCTAAAATCCAAAATTGAACATTCTTTTACAACGCAGAATAAAAATCTGTTTTTTCCATATTTCATACTCTATGACCAACTACTTTCGCTCTAATGTTGATGCAATGGCTAGCTATATTCCTGGTGAGCAGCCTCAACGCGGTACACAGATAATTAAACTCAACAGTAACGAGAACCCCTATCCTCCTTCGCCTGCGGCGCTAGCTGTGCTGCGGAATATCGATGGCGAGTGGTTGCGAAGGTATCCAGAACCTTTCGGGGGGGAGTTCCGGCAAGCTGCAAGTAAAGTTTTAGGTGTTCCTAGCGATTGGATAATTGTGGGAAATGGCAGTGACGAATTGTTAAGCGTAGTAATTCGAGCCTGTGCAGAACCTGGCAAGAAGGTAGTTTATCCGATGCCAACTTACGTGCTATATCGCACATTAACAGAAATGCAAGCTGCGGAAATTATTGAGATTCCCTACAGCGAGGACTACAGTTTACCTTTGGAAGAACTGGTTGCTGCCAATGGATCTGTGACATTCATTGCATCGCCTAATAGTCCATCGGGGCATGTGGTAGCAACAAATGATCTGCGAAAATTAGCCAGCCAGTTATCTGGAGTTTTAGTGATTGACGAAGCATACATAGATTTTACCGAAGAGAATGCATTGGCTTTGGTAAAGGACTACGAAAACGTCATCGTAATTCGCACACTTTCTAAAGGGTACTCGTTGGCTGGATTACGGCTGGGATTTGGGGTGGCAAATCCCAAGCTGTTGCAGGGATTGTTTAAGGTGAAAGATAGCTATAACATTGATGCGATCGCTTGTGCAATTGGTACGGCTGCTATTACCGATCAAGCTTATAAAAATGCTTGTGTGGCAAAGATTAAAGCATCGCGGAATCAGTTAGCAACAGAATTAAAACAATTAGGTTTTCATCTTTGGGATTCCCAAACTAATTTTTTGCTGGTACAGCCAAAAGAAGGAAACGCAGAATATCTCTATCAAAAACTGAAGGAACGGGGAATTTTAATCCGCTACTTCAAGCAGCCTGGACTAGATGATAAATTACGCATTACTGTTGGTACTGATGAACAAAATCAGGCTTTAGTGGAAGCACTAATTTATTTGTTAGAGACTGGGGATAAGGGAGTAGGGGGAGCAGGGGGAGAAAAAAGGGTTAACTGAACCGTATTGAGATATAAAGTACGTTCTACTTATGACTGCTTTTCTCAACATTATTACTTAAGTAATTAGACACTCAGGGCTTCTAGCCTTGCCTGAAGTGGGATAGAGATAATAAATTCAGCCCCTTGTCCTAAAACCGATACACACTCCAACTTTCCTCGATGCTTATTAGTCACAATCTGGTAACTAATAGATAGCCCTAAACCAGTACCTTTACCAACAGGTTTGGTGGTAAAAAAGGGTGTGAAGAGTTGCCGCCGCACATTTTCGGTTATACCAGAACCGTTGTCAGCAATGCGAATGACGGCAAAATCACCTTCAACAGTGGTACGAATTGTAATGATGGTTGGCTGACGTAGAATATCGGCATAAGTGCGATGTTCATTAAATTCCTCTAAAGAGTCGATCGCATTTGCGATCAGGTTCATAAATACCTGATTCAGTTGACCAGGGTAGCACTCTACGGGTGGCAGGTTGCCGTACTCGTGTATTACCTGAATTCCCGGAGAGTCTGGTTGGGGTTTGAGCCGATTTTGCAAAATCATTAGGGTGCTATCAATACCGTCATGGATATCAACGGCTTTGACTTCAGCTTCGTCTAGGCGGGAAAAGTTTCGTAAAGATAATACAATCTGGCGAATGCGATCAGTTCCTACTTGCATTGAAGCCAACAGCTTAGGTAAGTCTTCCATCAAAAAATCTAAGTCAACCGCATCTATCTCACTTTGAACTTTAGGCGGTAAATTCTGGTTTTGCTGTTGATAAAGTTCTACTACACTCATCAAGTCTTTGAAATAATTATTAACGTAAGTAAGGTTGCCGTAGATAAAGCTGACTGGGTTATTGATTTCGTGAGCAACGCCTGCCACCAACTGCCCCAAGCTAGACATTTTTTCGCTTTGCACCATCTGAGACTGGGTGAGCTTCAATTCATTGAGCGTGTGTTCTAGCTGCTTTGCTTTCTCACGCGCTTGTGTTTCCGAAATTTCTAACTCCTGGGAATATATGTGCAAATTTGTGTAGAGTCGAGCATTTTCTATAGAGATGGAAACTTGCGAAGTCAATAAGTTCAGTACCTCTAATCGCTCTGCGGTAAAGGCTCCGGTGGTGAGGTTATTTTCCAGGTAAAGAACTCCAGTTAGCTTACCCTGATGAGCAAAAGGCGAACACAAAATTGATTTGGGTTGATTGGCAACAATATAGTTGTCACTCACAAAACGCTCTGTGTGACTAGCATCGTCTAAAACCAAATTTTCTTTTGTTCTTTCAACATAGTTAATCAGTAAAACTGGCAATTTATGCTTTACTTGCACCAGACTGGACGATCGCACTGTCACTTGATCTCGATCAATGCTTCCTTCGGCTTCAATTACCCACTGGTTCTCGCGTTTTACAAGTAGATAACCCATTTGGGCACCAGCATTCTCGATCGCGATCGTCATCATCTTCTCCAGCAGCCGACTTAGCTCCATCTCGCTTGAGAGTGCCTGCGATGCTTTAATCGCTGTGCTGATATCTAGAGCTTGGGTTTTAGCTTCAGAAATATCCCGAATCTGCTTTGTAGCCGTACCCCGCCCATTTACTTCCCCGACTGTGTCTGTAAAAAGTTGGGAATATTGTTCGTCTAGTTGCCGGACTTTACCCGTAGCTTCCCACTTTAGATAGCGATAACGGGCTTCTTTAAAATAAACTTTGGCAAAGTTTGTTCTATCCTTAGCCAAGTAAAATCGAAATGCTAGTTCGTTTGCCAAGGCTTCATTTTGTAAATAACCGTTTTCGGCAGCAGAAGCGATCGCTAAGTCATACAACTCCATTGCCTGATAATCTTGTTGGTAAATCCGAGTAATTTCAGCTTGAATCAGCAGGAACTTGTGTTGATAATTGGTTGGGCAGTGCATTGCCCATTGCTGGAATTTTTCTAAGTTGGCATTTAGTTTATGCAGATAAATGACTTGAGTTGCGGTATCTGCCTCTGCATAAGCCCCTGCTAAGGCAATACTTTGGTGAAAATAGAAAACAGGATTAATAAAAATTCCTCGCGCTCCCCCAACAAATTTTTCTGCATTCTCTGCATATTCAACAGCTTTGATATATTCTCCATACCAGTTACAGAGCGCAAGTTTATAGATGTAAACTACAAATGCACTCAACATATCCGAAGATGCCAACGCAAACTCTAGCACTTGCTGTTCATCTGCCCAAGCTCCAAGAAGTTGGTCAATCTTATCTGCTGGCTTAGTCAGGTTAGCGATCGCTTCCATAGCCAGCAGATGGTAGTTCAACATATTTTTGTCAATCTTGCGAAGAGTGGGAATAAAATCTTCGGCTATTTCTGCGGTTTTTTCCAAAGATTCATTCCCAAATAACGATTGCCACAAAAAATTAACTGAACAATAACCAGACCATTGGTAAGAACCTGTTTCTAAACCACTATTAAATCCCTTTATTAAATAAGGTTTTGCCTGACTAATATGGTCTTTGTAATGACAGATTAAACCTCCCCACATATTCAAAATATTCGCTTCTAATTCCTTCGTTCTTAAAATTTCATGCAAACGCAGAGATAGCTCACCAAACTCATAACCTGAATCTACCTCACCATATTGAAATACTAGGTTGAAAGAATACAGCATGTAACCAAATACTGAAATTGGTGAGTTGCCATACTGAACTGAAAGTTGAGTTATGTTCATAGATGTGATATGCAACGCGTTAGATCCTAAAAAGTAAGCAATAGGCCAGACTTCTTTTAAGATGCGTTGAGCCATTAACTTCTCTTCGTCTTGCATTGGCGGTAGTTCTGCGAGACTAAAAGTTGAGCGATCGCCAATAACTTTTTTGGTTTGATTGAGTTTTTCCAACAGATATGCATCATCGGGATAAGCTGTAAACTCAAAGCCTAAAAGTTCCAAGGTGTTTAACCCAATTTTATATGCGGAGTTTAAGTCATTCTCCATGCGATAACACATAATCCGATATTCATTCACCCGACACATATCAATAGTAGTTTTAACTTTGCTAAAAATATGCTCAAAAATCAGCAAAGCTTCCTCATATTTACCATTTAAAAATTCTGCCTCTCCAAATTGTAAATACAAAGTTAACGTGAGTAAATATTTATCTTGCCAGCTATTTTCAGGGAGATAACTCATCCCTATTTTCAGCAATTTTAGTGCAGTTACAAACGCCGAAGATGATTTTGCTCGTTGACCTGCTCTCAGATTTAATTCTGCCACTTCATATCTTTCTGCTAGTTCCACAATCAATGAACTGCCAGCATTGAGATGGTTGACGATATCAAAAAGATGTTCTTCTAACTGGGCTTTTTCAGTATTATGTAATAGTAATTTTCCAACCTTCAGGTGTACTTGTTGTTGCTGGTCGGTTGGAATTAAAGAATAGGCAGCTTGCTGAACGCGATCGTGCAAAAACTTATAGTCAACTTGTACCGCAGTATCGCAGTATGTTGCCAATTCCGATTCGTTCAACAATTGAGGGATTTTGTAAGTATCGCTTAAGGGAAGAATTAATCCTGCCCGCAAAGCTTCCCATAAATCAATTGCTGTTGCTGATGCAGATTTTTCGTTTACTACAGCTAGAATTTCTAGATTAAAACGGTTCCCAACACAAGCAGCTAATTGTAAAACTTGCTGCGTTGGTTCTGAGAGTCTCTGAATTTTATTCACCATTAAATCGACGACATTATCGGTAATGGCTTGTGACTGAATTTTGTTGAGATCCCACTGCCAGAAACCCGAACGATAATCAAATGTCAAGAGATTATCTTGATGCAGTACTTTTAGTAACTGAGTCAAGAAAAAGGGATTACCTTGGGTTTTTTGAAATAGCAAATCAGCTAAAGGTTCTGCCTGAGATAATTCGCAATTGAACGTGTCAGTAACCAGTTGAGTAATATGAAGTGCTGCTAATGGCTTCAAAAGCAACTCTTCAACGGTTGCCCCAGATGCTTGAATTGTCTCTAGCATTAGCATCAGTGGATGGGTGGGACTAACTTCGTTATCTCGGTAAGCCCCAATCAGCAATAGATACTGACTTTCTGCGTCAGTCATCAAATTCTCGACCAGCTTCAAAGAGGCAGCATCTGCCCATTGGAGGTCATCTAAAAACAGTACTAAGGGATGGAGAGCAGCAGTAAAGGCATGGATAAATTGCTTAAACACCCGATTAAAACGATTTTGAGACTCAGCAACCCCCAACTGCGGTACAGGCGCTTGCTGCCCAATAATTAGTTCTACTTCCGGGATGACATCAATAATAACTTGACCATTAACTCCCAATGCTTGTAGTAATTTATTTTTCCAAACCTCAACTCTGGCTTGGCTTTCAGCTAACAGTTGTCGCATCAATTCTCGAAATGCTTCAATCAAAGAAGCATAAGGAATATCTCGCTTGAGTTGGTCAAATTTGCCACCGATGAAGTAACCTCGTTGCCGGACAATCGGTTTGTGAACTTCGTTAACTAGTGAGGATTTGCCAATACCAGAGTATCCTCCTACCAACACAACTTCGCTAGAACCAAGGCTGACTTTTTCAAAGGCAGCCATTAAAGCCGCCACTTCTAGTTCCCGACCGTAAAGTTTTTGAGCTATTTGGAATTGATGTGAAAAATCCTGCTGGCCTAAGCTAAAAAGCTCAATGCTGCCTTTTATTTGCAGTTGTATTGCTGCTTGCTCTAGGTCAGCTTTTAACCCGTAAGCACTCTGGTAGCGGTCTTCAGCAGTTTTGCTCAGAAGTTTCATAGCGATCGCAGAGATTGCCAGTGGTACATTAGGATTAATCTCGTGGGGAGCTACTGGAATTTTCGCAATGTGATAATGCACCAACTCCATTGGGTCTTGAGCATTCTGGAAGGGGAGCCGACCCGTGAGCATTTCGTAAAAAATGACACCTAATGAGTAAAAATCTGTACGATAATCTAAGGTTCGGTTGATGCGTCCGGTTTGCTCTGGCGACATATAAGCCAGCGTTCCTTCTAGGAGGTTGAGGCTACTGATTTCTGGGCTTTCTTTTGACAGCAGCGAAGCGATGCTGAAGTCAATCAATTTTATTTTTTCGGTACTGGGGTTATAAAGAATGTTTTCCGGTTTAAGATCCTTATGGATAATGTGGTGGGTATGTAGCTCTCCTAAAGTTTCAGTAATTTGACGAGCAATGTTGAGAAATTTTATAAGTTCAAAGCCTGTATTAGAAATCTGAGCTTTTAAAGATTCTCCACCAAAGTCTTCTAAAACCAGTGCTAGACCATTACTGTAACCATTGTCGTAACTGATTAATTCATGGGCTTTGATTACACCTGCAATGTTCAAGTTTTGGATAATTTCGTATTCGTGCTTAATCTGGGCAATCTCTTTGACAGTAGGATACTCTGCTTTGAGCAGTTTGATAACAACTGAGTGCCCGTTAGCCTTGGAGTATGCTCGACAAAGTACTGTGGTAGTAGCTTCATAAATTAAACTTGTAATACTATAGTCCGGGATGCGAGCAATTAATCTAAGCATTATTACTTGGCTGAATGTTGTTTTATAATAGATTTTGGTGGTTACTATGATAATTCCCGAAATTCAAGTTAAATTAACTCTTCAAATCGTGAGTGAAGAAAACAGAAGGCAGTTCTTGCTGGAGATAGGAATTTAGATGAAGCTTCTCTACCAGACGCTTTGCGAACAACCCTATCTAATTCCAAGCAACGCTTACGGGTGACGCTCGTTCCGACGCTTCGCTATCGCTAACGCTACGAAGACACCCAATTGCCTACGACTGTTACCCACCTACAGCACTGGACTCACCATTTCAAAGATTTTGGTGCTTTTGACTTAAACCGCAAGCCAGCTTGCTCTAGTAGCAGGAGGTAGAGGGCAATATTCTTCCTGCCTTCTTCTTCAACTTTCGGTAATTCCGCTCTAAGACTTGTGCGTGTTTATCGTTTTCCAATCATCACCAGATTCTGACTTACCAAAACTCTGATAGCGTGTCAAACTAAAAGACAAAGCGTTGACAGAGGTTTTTAAGAATGCATTCTGTAGCCAAACTTGAGCCAACATGGCAGGATAGCGCACTAGAGAGCATTATAAATATAGTAAAAGCGCCTGATGGTGACTTTGAAAGTATTGGCAAATTGGCAAATACTGTTGGTGATTTGCATAGCTTACAAAAAATAATAGAACTTCTTCATAGCACACCACAAGGAAAAGAAGCATTTCAAAAGCGCCCAAAATTAGGTGATATCGATCTCCAACAACTTTATTGTTTACCTACCAATACACTGGGATACACCTATGCTGAACACATGTTCAAAAACAATTTGAAACCTTTACATTCAGGACAAGTAGAGAATGAGTACCAATTTTTAGGAGCGCATATCACAGAAACACACGACATTTGGCATATTCTTACTGGATGCAATACGAACATTATTGGAGAAATTCAATTAGAAGCTTTTTATGTTGCTCAATTACACTTTTCGCGTTTCTGGTTAGCATTATTAGCTAAAAATCTTGTCAAAGCTGCTATTTACGATATTGAGGTTTCGACAAAATATATGGATGCAATAACTACAGGATGGCTAATGGGAAAACAGGCTTTGCCTCTGTTTGGTATTGAATGGAATTTATTTTGGTCAAAGCCACTGGAGGATGTCCGTACTTCTTTCAACATTATTCTTTGTGAAACTTAATGCAACGCATCTTACATTAAGGGTGAATCTGACTATCCCCCTTGATGAGTCTCCTGTGTGCATTTTGGGGGTCAACTAGTGGTAGGCGCAGCCCGTCGTAGATATTGCCTAACTCATCCCACTAATGCTCAATGGCATTAAAGGCTCTATCACTTTTGCATAGCTTAGAGCTTTTCTTAAGCTTATATGCTTAAAATAGTTCGCACGTCATTTTAAAAGCTTATATTTCTTTATTTCCATCAATAGCCAGTTCCTTTTTGCTATGTTTCAACTGTTTCCAAAGCGCCCTAATTTGCTGGTAAGCTTCTTCTGGAGACAGCTTTCCACCTGTTTTTAAGCTAGTGATGTAACCAATTTTTTGGGCAAATTCTTGGAGGTTGGCATTAAACGCTAAGGTTTCTGGCTGGAAATTACCATAATATCGGCTACGAGGGTAAAGAAAGTTATTTTTGTCTTGGGAGTTAGGCTGTGTCATTAGTTTGCTGCCTGCAATTTTTTATTAAGAGTTCTAGGCTTGATTTTTTCTACGTGTAATTACACACTATAAAATTCAAATTCTAGAATAAGTTAATATTGTAGTTAAAAATATATTTATATGGCTACTGCAAGAAGACAGAAATAACTATCCAGTTGAAAAAAGTTGAAAACTTTATTATGTAATTTTTTATACTATAGGCTCCGGCTAACTCACTTAGTCATCACGTATTCTTTTTTTGCTTTGACTACTGCGCTTTTTGATTCACCTGTAACCAAATTTCTAAACTCACAAGCAACCACAGCTTGACTCCATAACGACTCCAAGTATCTCCTTGATAGTTTAACCAATTGCGAATTGGCAACTGGTTCAAGTAAGGAGTGATAGCTGCATTTCGATTGAGTAATAAATCTCTGGCTTCTTGCTGCCAATATTTCCGAAATCCTAACTGCACCGGCACCATCATGCCACTTTTGGGACGATGAATAATTGTGTCTGGCAAAATATCTGCGTTCGTCAAAGACGTACCGTAGGTAATCGCTTGCTTTAAAACTGCTTTTTCTTCCACTCCAGAAAGCTTATATTTTGGAGGGATTTCCATGCTTAAGTCTACTACTCGTTGGTCAAACAGGGGAGAACGACCGTGCAAAAAGGCTGCTTGAGTCAAGTTACTGACTTTCGTCAGAATTTGGTCAGCGCCTTTAAATTTGATGTTCATTGCCATCAAACGATTGAGATAGCTAGCTTGGGAAGATAAATCTTCTTCAAAAACCCAAGGTGCTGTTTGTACTGCTGTCCAAACTTCTGGTTTTAAAAGTTGTGGTAAGTCAACAGCGCACTTTTGAAAGGAAATTAAATAAGCTTGCAATGCATCCTGATTGGTCACAGACCCATATAAACTATTGATTAGCATTGGCTGATTTTTTGGCCCACCAAAACAAGGGTCGCCACCTTCACCATTTAAAACTACTTCTACGCTTTCTCTCGCCAGTCGTCCCAGCAAAAGGTTAGGAACAGTCAGTGGGTCGCCAATGGGGTCATCTAAATAGGCCATTGTTTCCGGTAGGCGTGACCACATATCCTTAAAAGTAATTTCTAAAATGTGGTGCTGCGTCTGGCAATGGGATGCAACTAGACTGGAAAATTCTAACTCATTGGGACATTCCGAACCAAAATGAATCGAGAAGGTGTGAACTGGGGCTTTGTGGAATTTTGCTACTAAAGCAGTGATACCGCTAGAGTCCAAACCGCCAGAAAGAAAAACGCCGACGGGTTGATTGGCTGGTGGTAAATATTCTTGAACAACTTGGTCTAGGAGTTCTCGCAAGCGATCGCCATGCCATGCTAAGGGTTGATCTATTGCTATAATCTGTTCTTGAAGCTGCCAATAAGCTTGAACTTTATAGTCGGGAAATTCTAAAACGGTTCCAGGTCGAAGTTCCCGCACCTGTTCCCAAAGCGTTCGTTCTCCTGGAACGAAGGCGCAACAAAGATAATCTCGCAACGCCACCAAATCTAAATCGGATGAACGATGGGGTGATAAAGTTCTCAGTTGAGGCGCAATCCAACGAACCGAACCAGTGGTAGTGTAATAGAGGGTACGAACACCGATGCGATCGCGAACTAACCGCAATACCTGTTTTTCTCTATCCCATATCACTAACGCAAACATCCCCACAAGTTGGCTAAGACATTCATTGCCCCATCGTTCCCAAAGATTGCCAACCAGTTGCAGAAAACTTCCTTTAAAGCTATCCGGTTCAATTCCCAACTTTTGCAGCAACTGCACTCGGTTAGTTAACCAAACATCACCAACAACAACAAATCTTCCTCCAGAACTGATTGCTAATTTTTCCGTTTGAAATCCCGAAGCTGTGCGTGGGAGAATTACAGAAATTTTTTCATCTCGCCAAGCGATATCTTCATAATTTTCATCAACTGTTCCCCACGCTACGCGCCAGGTTGGGTCAGTCTTGATAAATTCGATTTTAGGAGATTTACGATTTTTAAATGCATCAAATAGCATGGAAAGTTTTACAAATTTTCTACTTCTTTATACTTAATACCAAGAACAAGGGTCATAATAAACCAAGTATAGGACTCATATTTGATTGCGTGAAAAAAACTCAGTACACCTTTATTCCTTCTTCCCAGTCCCCAGTCCCAAGTATTGAGTCTCTACGAGTAATTCACCGAATCAAATC
>NZ_CAXTNP010000214.1:0-14090 GCF_964245575.1 uncultured Nostoc sp.
TGAAGTACCTCAAAACGACTTTGGAGTACCTCAAAACGACTTTGGAGTACCTCAAAACGACTTTGGAGTACCTCAAAACGACTTTGGAGTACCTCAACACGACTTTGAAGTACCTCAACACGATGTTGAAGTACCTCAACACGATGTTGAAGTACCTCAACACGATGTTGGAGTACCTCAACACGATGTTGAAGTACCTCAACACGATGTTGAAGTACCTCAACACGATGTTGAAGTATCTGTTGCTTATATAGCAGTCCTAAATCATTCGTGAGAATTTGAGATCGTTTTAACCCCCCTGTAGTCCTGCCTTGGTAAGCTACTGTGTATAGAACCCATTTGAGATCTATACAGGATGGCAATCGAATTTGGCTGAACTACGAGCTAAGTTACAAATTTTATAGATTGATCGTCAGGATTTTTTTCTTGCTTTTTTTGTCGCTCAACACGACTGTATTGTAGGGTAATGTATCCGTTCCCAGCGGAATTGGCAGCTTAAAACTGGGGCTTTTATGATCGAGTTCGCCTAAATCAATGCTTTTCGTTATATCGCCATCTGTTGCCAGATAAGCGGTAAGTTCGCCTTTATAATCTTCAATTAAAAAGTCTCTAAAGAAAACGACTGCCCCACCCTCAGGATCTATACCAAGGATGACCGTACCGCTGAAAGTTGTGCCTTTTCGTTCTTCATCAACCGTTGCCACTGTGATTTCCGAGGGGTCTTGACCGGACTTATCTGCCATAAACTTTTTCCTAGGCGAATTCTCAACAATTGAAAATGATTTTACAAGAGCGCTATGGGCGATCGCAAAACTCTCAGGACGTATTTCTGCATCGGTCTTGCAAATGTATAGCCAAGTTACTTCTGGTTATACGCCTAATTGGAAGATTGAGTAGGGATGATTCGGGGCCCAAAGCGATCACGAAGCGTTGCTGCAAAGCAGATCGCATCGCAGAAACCTGATTTTCGTCATGATTTGAGGATAAACCTTCTCCAAGGCTTCTATCAAATAGTCGATGTGATAACCGTGGTCTAGCAGGATGGTAATCTTGGGAAGATTAACAGGTTTTGATTTGAAATAGTCGATGTTAACGCTTAACATCTCCAGTAATCCCGCATCATCTGAGACATTAGCTTTTGTGCAGTGAGTGAAGAAGGGAAACCCAAGTGTGTCAACAGCTAGATGCCTTTTAATCCCATTGGTTGCTTTGTAGAAACAAAATCCCTTCGATTTCACACTCGCATTGCAGGTATTTTTCACAAGCGTCAGGAGTCAATGATGATTAACGTTGTCCACTTGGGCTTTTTTTTACCTGCTCACGCACTTGTTCTTGTATTGCGTTCATCAGTTGCTCAATCACTCCTGCACTTCGCCACTGAATGCAAGTGCCAATAGACGGTGGAATAGGGAGGCAAGTTTTTGGGCAAGTCACACCAGTTGCAACCATTCTTAAGTTGATAGAGGATGCCATCAAGGATCTCTCGTTTTGTCCAATTAGCAGGTCGTGTCCGTTTCTTGGGAGGTAATACTTGGTACAACAGAGGTTCAGCAATTTCCCATTCTGCATCACTGAGGCTACTGGAATATGTCATGGTGACTAGATTAAAGGGTTGGATGTACCTTAATTCAGTTTTATAAAGATGTCAAATGGGTTCTATACACAAGTCTGAAATAGCTTACTCACCTGGTTTTTCGCGTCAGTTTTACCCCACCCTAACCCTCCCCGATGTATTGGGGAGGCGCTAAGAGCGAACAAGCTGGGGAACCTGTCCAACGCAGTGGCTGCTTTCGCCGCTAAGACTTGTTTATGCGTTGACATTGATCACAGCCCAGAACCAATGTGGATGCGATTCTCAACTTCCGCAAATTTTTCCTGTGCCTGCTGTTCAGTACTCAATAGTGAAACGACGATCGCCACAATAAACGCCAGTGGGATACTGATTAATCCAGGATTTTTCAACGGAAAAGGTGCAGAAGCGTGCTTGAGAATTGTTACTTGAATAGTAGGTGATAAATAAATCAGCACCAAAGATGAGACAGTTCCTACTAACATACTCGCAACCGCACCGTTGGTGGTGAAGCGTCGCCAAAGCATTGATAAGAGCAACGCTGGGAAGTTTGCACTAGCAGCGATCGCAAATGCTAAACCTACCATATAAGCCACGTTTTGCCCTTTAAACAAAATACCCAACAGTATTGCCACTAACCCTAAAAGCATTGTTGCACCGCGAGCCACCTTCAGCTGTTCTGACTCGTCAGCATGACCAGAGCGCACCACGTTCACCCACAAATCGTGCGATAATGCAGCTGCACCTGAGAGTGTCAACCCAGCGACAACTGCCAAAATAGTTGCGAAGGAAACAGCAGCTATAAAGCCTAAGAAAGCATCACCACCGAGAAATTCTGCCAACATCGGCGCAGCCATGTTACCACCAGTACCAATTTTCTCAATGGCATCTTTACCTACTAGCACCATCGCTCCAAAGCCCAGGATAAAAGTAAGGAGATAAAAAACGCCAATAATAGCTGTAGCGTAAGTAACAGAGAGCCGCGCTGCTTTGGCGTCGGGTACTGTGTAGAAACGCATTAGGATGTGGGGTAGTCCAGCAGTGCCGAACATCAACGACATCCCTAAAGAGATAGCATCCAAGGGGTTAGAAACCAGTTTGCCCGGAGCTAATACACCTGTATACTTCTGGGATGCAGCAGCGAAAAGAGCGATCGGGTTCAAGCCAAATCGTGCCAGTACCAAGATAGCTAGTAAGACAGTTCCGCCGAGCAACAGAACTGCTTTGATAATTTGTACCCAAGTAGTAGCAATCATCCCGCCAAAAATCACATAAGCCATCATCACGCAACCGACGATGACGACAGCTAATTCATAATCAAAGCCAAACAATAGTTTGATTAGCTCACCAGCGCCTACCATTTGAGCAATTAAGTAAAAGCTAATCACTACTAGCGTTCCAATCGCAGATGCGATACGTACAGGTTTTTGCTGCAAGCGATAAGCCACTACATCGGCAAAGGTGTATTTACCTAAGTTACGTAGTGGTTCGGCAATTAGGAACATGACGATCGGCCAGCCCACTAAGAAGCCGATAGAATAAATTAAGCCGTCAAAGCCGTTGAGTGCCACCAGCCCAGCGATACCTAAAAAGCTAGCTGCACTCATGAAGTCTCCTGCTAGGGCCAACCCATTTTGGAAACCGCTAATCTTACCGCCAGCTGTATAGAACTGTGCCGTATTTTTGGTAAGCTTTGCTGCCCAATAGGTAATGCCTAGAGAACTTACAACAAACAGAAAAAAGAAAGCGATCGCTAATGGGTTAAAGTGACCAAGACTGGTAATATCCGCCGCTAGTGGCAGATCGAACCACACACTATTCATGCTTTTTTGGTTTAGTATTTTGGATTTGGGACTAGAAATTGCTAATAGCTAATTTATTTGCGTGTCAGCCTTGCGATTTGGTCGTCGTAACTGCTATTTGCCCAACGCACGTAGATAAAAATTAATACCCATGCTGAAACAATTACCAGCGCCCCTAGTAAAATTCCCAGGCTGAGGCCAGGAAATACTAATGACCCCAGCAGGGGCTTATTGAACGCGATTAATAGGATAAAGCCAAAGTAAATAAACATCATGGCTCCACTGAGAATCAGGGATACCCGCCAACGTTCAGCTGCGAGAGCCTGGAGAGCCTTTGTGCGATCGTTCATGTCTTCCTTTAGGTTGAGAAGATTAGGTCAAATTGTCTCATTGAAGCTGATTTATGCATAATTTTCTTAAAGATTATTAGTAAATCTATTGCCATATCAGGTAATAAAACTAACTTTGCCAATATGAATTAAGTTTTTAAATACTAAAAAATAAAATAAATACGTAGTTATTCGCAGGTTTTAAAATCCTTAAAGTGTTATTCAATGCTTTTTTTAAGCTATCAAATCAACTGAGATTAATAAAAGTAGTAAATTTTAATTTATAAAATATACCAAAAATTACAGTAGCATTTAAGTAAGCATTTTAATAAAATTTATACCGAAAGCTTGTTATTACACAGATAGGGCATTACCAAAATTTAGTAACGTATGTTTATCGAAACACTAATCACAAACCCGATTCATTTTTTCAGAATCGTTGTAATTGTCATATTTTCCATCACTTTGCATGAACTTGCTCACGGCTGGGCTGCGATGAGTCAGGGAGATAACACTCCTCAACAAACTGGTCATCTGACGCTTAATCCTGTAGTTCACATGGGGAAAGAATCGATCATCTTTCTCTGTCTCATGGGTATAGCTTGGGGACAAATGCCTGTCAACCCCTCTAAGTTTCGCTCTGGTAAGCTAGGCAATATTTTGGTATCAACCGCAGGCCCCTTGTCGAATCTGGCTTTAGGCATTCTATTTATTGAACTGCTCAAACTTTTCTTTAACTCTAGTCTTTCAGGACTCTTGAGTGTCGAATTTCTTTACCTAGCGGCTCGGATTAATTTGACGTTATTTCTGTTTAATCTGCTGCCAATTCCACCACTCGACGGTTTTCATGTCTTCAGTGAGATTTTTCCTCAGCTAAAGCCACTGCAATATAATCAATTCGGACTCTTTGCCATGATGCTTCTGTTTATAATTCCGGGTTTTGGGATAGCGCTTAGTAGCATTGCTGATTTATTTATTCAGTCAGGATTGAGGATGTAAACAGCAAATTTTTAAGCAAAGACAAAGGATAACTTGAATGAAAATCAAGCAAAAAGTTATAGTTGTTGCTACTAGTATTGCTGCTGTGCTTCTGCCATCTGGAGAATCAATGGCGAGTAAATTACTTGTAAATTAATATAGTAATAAATGGCTTTCTGTCAATAATCATTTAGTTAAATATCCTCACGAAAGAAATCAACAACTAATAATTTTGCAAACAGGGCTATTTAACTCTGTATTAAGCAATTTGGGAATTGAAAAAGATAATTTGCTCACCTGCTTAAATCAGGGGCGATCGCCGTTAACCTCTTCCATTGATTTATTAATAAGATTGTTGATTATTGGAAGCTTTGGTTCTATGGGAGTTGCAGGTTATTCTTCTTTTGTAGAACGCTATTTCCAAATCCTTAATAAAGATATAAAAATCATTTACTACAGTCTTTTTTTATTATTGTCTTTACAGATTATAATCAGTTTTCTTGGAACTACGTCTTCATCCACAAGTCCAATGAATTCTGCGATACGCTCAAACTCTAGCTGTATTTCAGGAAACCCATAGAATTGCTATAGCAATCCTGATTCATCCGTAAGAGACAAAAACCCCGACTTCTTTGAGAAGTTGGGGTTATACTCATTGCATATACCAATTTTATTTAATTTGTATATACAATCTAATTCTCTACACCAACAGAAAGAAGTTTGCTGTAATATTCAGTTTTGGCATATATGCTGATAATACTATCACCAACTGCAAAAAAAGTACCTTGTTGCTCATATTTAGAGAATTGCAAATTGAGATATTTAGCAGCAGCTTCTTCAGCAGTCATAGATTTTGCTTCCATCTTATCTGGCAATACTCCAGTACAACCAATGTAAAATACCAAGGGAGATATCTTATCTTGGTAAATTTTTTCTACATATTGTTCTAGCTTATTATTTGCCGTCGTTAAAGCTGCAACCATTTCCTCTTTGCCGATCTGTTTACCAGCTTGCTTTTCCTGCAATAACTGCGCCAAACTATCAGCACCAACTTTGTCCAGAATATTTCCAACTATGCCATTTTGCTCAAGCCCCAGAAAATCATCAAAAATTGATTTCATCAATTCGTCAACTTTTGTTATCTTAGTGCGTGATGATAGTAACCTGTGCCTAACAGCGAGATTATGATTAAATGCCATTTCAAAAGTAGGCTTAATGATAATTTCTCCAGTTATTTTATCATAAAGACGATACATTCTATTCAGAAATTTGTTAGCCGAATGAAACTTACTCAGGTTAAGAATATCTTGACTACCAATATCAATTTTATAGCTCAATCTTGAGTCAAGAGTACCGTTAACTAGAGCTTCATGGATATCTGTGTATTCATTAGTCGTAGGAAAGTTGATGTAAACATTTTTAGACAGATAGTGCGTTTTAAACTCATCTAACTGTCCTGCTACAAATACATCTGACTCCTTTTTTAAGTGAGCGGAAATAATACTAGTAAGTATTTTAATTTCTGCGAGTTCATTGAATAGTCCATCAATGCTGCTGTAACAACTATTTGTAGCTATAAGTGGCAAGTTATCTAACTCAATGGTATGTTCAGCACGAAAGTCAAAATCTTCTGCATCCAACACACCCTTTTCTTTGAGTAAATCAAAGGCTTTTTTACTGCTGATTTTGACTTGTAAGTACTTTACGTTTATTTTGCCGTCACGGACAATCGTGTAATTATTAAAGCTATTTAGGTCATTTACTAGCAAACCTGCTACCTCTATAGTAGGGGTTTGGTCTTCAAATTTGGCAAGTTTGACCTTACGTTTGATAAGCATATTGATAGTAGCAGTATTGCGATTAAACTGAAAATCGCCCATACCAACATACTCAGCATTATCTATATTTTCTGTTTGCAACCAAGGCTGAAGCAGTTCCCCATTTTCGTTTCTAACACCTTTAACGCGCTTGATACCTGTTCTTTGATAATATTCTTGCAGGTGCTTGATATTGACGATAATATTGTTGCGATATTGTGCAAAAATTTGGATTAGTTCTTCCAGAGAAATTTTATTATTCGTCATATTGCTACCTTCCATATAAAGGTGAAGAATCTTTTAAAGCCTGTTAAACCGTGGAAAATTGAAAGGCAAACACACAATAAATTGATGCCAAAATGCTAAATTTGGCATATACCACACAACTATTGTGTGTTCATGATTGCATTCACGAACTAGCTAATATCGCGTTTATTTACTACAAACTTTGGGCATCGCCTGGTAAACTTTGCGTTGCATACTCACCGGATATTTTATTATAGTACAATTGTATCATAATAAGATCAAGTTGTGTAGGCATAGCCCGTGATAATAGTCTGTCAAGTTTAAATTGATAGTTAAGCAAGTTCGTAGTAAGGACTTTAGTCCTTATTTTCTAAGCACTAAAGTGCTTACTACAAACCATCAAAACTAGCTTGACAGAGTAATAGTGACTGTTGTGATTCCAACCTTCTTGCTCATGCAAAGCAATTCGGTCAAAATCATTCCGAATTTTTTGAGTCCACATTTAAGCTCCGGGTTTGAAATAATCGAAGAGGCGATCGCCTGAATCTGCGCGAATCAATGCTACAACTACATCGGGTAAGGCAGCTAAACTGGGGTAAACCAAATAACGTGGTTCCCAACGGGGGCGGAACTTCTCTCTGTAAGCGTGCAGTCCCTTGAAATTGTAGAAGCGATTCAAATGCCCGTAAAGATAGTGCAATACTTTTTCCAAGCGGCGCGATTCTGGGTTGTCTCCAACTCCCGCAAGCGCAGAAAGACCGAAATTAAAGCTGTCGTAGCCACACTCTTTAAAATGTTGAAGCAGGGAAATAAATAGAAAGTCCATTGTGCCATTTTCGATGGACGCGCGATGTCGCATCATGTCAATAGTGGCTTCGTTGAGTTGGTACTCCCGGAGAATGTTGGCAAAGGCGCTGATCTGACCTTCAGGATTATGTATCACAGCAATCTCGCACTCTCGCAAGTAAGCTTCCTCAAACCAACCCAAAGAAAAGTGTTTTTCCGAACCTTGTACCATTTTCAGCCATTCATCACTTACAGATTTGAGCTGGTGCAATAAATCATTGGCGATGGGTGGTTGGTAAAACTCGATTTGGTATCCTAGCTTAGTTAAACGACTGATTGATGGTCTAAAGTTTTTACCGGCTTTACCTTGTAACGTAAAACTTTTCAGGTCAACGATCGCTTCTTCTCCAATCTTGAGTACTTTAAACCCCAGTGACTTGTAAAGTTCAACATCATCGGGCAAAGTTTGGTAAAAGCCAGGATACCAGTCATTGCGTTGGCAAAACTGCCAGAAAGCAATAATTGTCTCTTTGCGGTCTTCAATGGGGCCGATGGGATCTCCTAAGGCGATCGCGCCCCGTCCCTTCGGAACATAAGCAATTACACTATTACCCGAAGGACTGAAATAATAACTTTTATCATTTAAGAGTGTGAACGCTGCTAAAGAAGAACATCCATATTGCTCGACAATTTCTTTTGCTTTTTGTCGCTCATTTGCGGTTGCTAGATTCCGCCAAAATACAGGTTGCAAGAGCATTACCATTGCATAAGCAATAGTAACTGCGGCAATAATATAGATAGAATTAGCAAAAAATTCTCCAAATCGACTCTTTGGTTGCAGTCCCCAATTATCCTCAGTGAAGAACATCGCTAAAGTCTGAACTATCGCTTCACGCCAATTAAAATTCTCTGAAAACTTGCCGTCTAACAAGTAAAATCCAATAGTTCCGTATGCCAGGGTAAATAATAAAGCGCCTATCAGCGCTCGAACTCCCCGTGCAACTGAAGGACGGTCTGATTGCGCCGTGAAAAAATGGCGCGTCAAGATTAATTGCACCAGTAAAACTCCAGAGAGTAGACTTTCTTCATAGTCCAATCCCTTCAGCAAGTGGCTGAAAATGGAAATCACTAGTAAACCAATGGTAAGTAACCAGGCTATTCTTTTTCGACGTAATAAATTAGTAGCAAGTGCTAGTAAAACAAACCCAGTCAGCGCTGCAAATATATGACCAGTCGCCCGGATTTGAAATGGCAAAAATTCTTTCAACCAGTGATTTCGACCGTACAGATTAGGTGTCACTGCTGATAACAAATTTATTACTCCGACTAAACCTGTAAGGAATGCTGCACTCCAAAGTCCTATCTGAGTTTTTAAATTATTGGTCATTAGTCTAAAAGTATTAATTAGGAGTTATGATTGAGAAGTTATGAGTTATGAGTTATGATTTTTTGCTCTAATATTCTCTTGAGCGACTAAAATAATATAATCAACTAGTTTAAGCGGTTATATTACTTATATCGAGTAACTTTTAAGGTTTTGAATTTTTTACATAACACCTTAATGTGCAATTTTTAACTCATTCTGGAGGTTTAAGTCAAGAGCAACTAACAAGCGGCAAACTTTGTAGCGGGGTCTAAATCCCCGTTACAAAACTGACATTACGAATTATTTTAACTCCTAACTCCTAACTTTTAACTTCTAACTTTTTTTAAACTGTTCACCTACATACGAGAGCGAATCTTTAAGATGTTTGTGAAAGTAGTTCCAGCCTATATCTGCACCAGACAAACCATGACCTCCGGGAAACGCATAAAATACGTGAGCAATGCCTAATTTATTTAAGGTTTCGTTGAAGGCTTTGGTAGAAGCCAGCAAATTAGTATCGTTCAAACCCGCATCCAGGTAAACACGCAATCGCTTCCTATCTTGGATTGGTAGCTGTTGCACGATTTGTTGGGGACTATTTTGTGAACCGCTATTATCGGTAAAATAACCGCTATGACTAAATAGAATGTGGAAGTTTTTGAGATAGCGTAACCCGATATTAAAAGCCCCCCATCCTCCAGAAGAAAGACCTCCCAGCGCCCAAAACTGGGGTTTTTCTAAAGTGCGGTAGCGCGACTTGACAACTTGTACTAATTCTGAACCAATCAAAGTCCCTACTTTGCCATTCGGCCCATCAAAATAATCGGGGTCGTATAAAGGACTGGAACCGCGATTATCATTACCATCAGGTGTAATCACAATCGATGGTGGTAATTTTCCACTTTGATAAAGTTCATGCAGTATGTCTAGAACTGCATATTTATCAGCATAAGCACGGGCATCATCATGACCCCCGTGTAGTAAGAATATCACGGGGTAGCGCTTTTGCTGATTTTTATTGTAACTAGGCGGCAAAATCACGCCGTAGTTGCGGACTGCACCCATCGCTTGGGAGTTGAAGGTTGCTAATTGAAACTTTAACCCAGTATTTCTCTCTTTTTGGGGTGGGTCTAGTTGTGGCGCACCTAAGATGAATACATAATAATAACCAGCAGTAGTGAGGAGTGCGATCGCTCCTAGCAAACTAATTAAAAATTTAGAAATCTTCATATTTGTTTAACGATAAAAAAATCACCTCAATTAGAATTTACTATAGTTAATCTGCTGAAAAATAGCAGCATTTTCCACATTTACGTATAAATACCAACGGGTTTGCCAAATATTATTTCTACTGCAAATTGCTAATGATTTTGACTATTTTTATTCTGGTTAACAGCTATTTGAGCTTTATGTGCTATTTCAGCAACTCGAAATTGTTCTCCCACGAATGTCAAAGAATCCGATAAATGTTCCCGCCAGTATTGCCAAGTGTGACTGCCCGGAAACTGACGAAATAGATTATAAATTTTTAGATTGTTTAGTATTTTAGCAAATTTTTTGGCTTCGTCAATTTCTTCAATATCTGAATTACCAGAATCTAGGTAAATTCGCAACCTTTTTGTAGCTGGTATGGGAATGCTTTTGATATAAGTTATTGGGCTATTTATCGGGCCGCTTTTATCATGAAAATAACCGCTATGACTAAATAAAATTGAGAAATGATCCAGGTTGTGTAATCCTACATTGATTGCTCCCCAACCACCAGAAGATAAACCACCTATCGCCCAAAAATCTGGATTGTTTAGTGTTCGATAACGGCTTTGCACAACTTTTACCAACTCATTCCCCACGGCTGTGGAGACTTTACCGTTAGGGCCATCAATATATTCGGGATCTCGGTAGGGGCTAGAGCCACGTTTATCGTTGCCATCTGGTGTGATAATGATGCTGGGTGGCAACTTACCTTTAGTATAAAGTTGTTCCACAGTTTTAAGAGCTTGTCCCTTATTCTGATTAAACCAATCAGTGGGGTTACCATGTCCACCGTGGAGGAGAAATATTACAGGATAGCTTTGTTTTGGGTTTTGCTGATAACCAGGGGGTAAAGAAACGCCGTAGGTGCGACTTGCGCCCATTACCTGACTATTGTAGGTTTCAATTTTGTAGGTTAGGGGAGTAGCTGAGTCGCTAGTATTAGAGTGGGTTGGAACGGAAGGGGTTGTTTGCAAATCCTGTTGTTGCGGTGGTTTTGCTACGGTACTTTGCAATAAATTACAGCCAACGAGAGTTAATACTGAAACTAGTAAGAGAATTTTAGATTGTTTGTAGTTCATCTATTGGGTAGTCGGTGTTTGCCTACAAAAGTTTATGCAAATAATATGTCAATACTGTGTCAACAGGATGGAAACTTTACGACTAGTTGTAAATTAAAAGTCAAGAGTTAGGATAAGTTTCTTCATGATGCTTAAAAAGCTGCGACTAAATTTCAGTTCTTTGTTTGGCTTGTTGCTGCTGGTGCTTTGCTTATGGGCGATCGCTAATGAATTACATCAGTATAATTATCGTGATATCCTCAACTCTCTAGCTGCTATTCCCAAAAGTCGCTTAAGTTGGGCAATTTGGCTGACAGCTTTCGGCTATCTAGTGATGATTGGGTACGATATCTTAGGTTTTAACTACATTAATCGTTCCCTAAGTTGGAATAAGATAGCTTTCACTAACTTTATTAGCTCTGCATTTAGTAATACCATCGGTTTTGCCTTGCTAACTGGCAGTGCTATCCGTTATCGATTTTATGCTAGTTGGGGAGTGTCAGCAGTTGCGATCGCTCAAGTAATTGCTTTCGCCAATTTTACTTTTTGGTTGGGGATGTTTGCCGTTGCAGGTTTCTTATTTCTCATCAACCCCCTGAAGATTCCCACTCAATTACATTTACCTTTTGCTACTGTGCGTCCCATCGGCATAATTTTTCTGCTATTAGTTGCAGCTTATTTACTAGGAAGTATTTTTATTAAACAACCATTAATAATTCGTGGACATGAATTTCGATTTCCTTCTTTTAATATATCTTTGGCTCAAATAGCAATTTCTAGTTTTGACTGGATTCTGGCGGCGGCAGTTTTTTATGCTTTACTTCCTAGCAATATATCTTTGTCATATCTAGACTTTTTAGGCATTTATTTACTAGCGATGTTTGCAGGTGTGGTTAGTAATGTCCCTGGTGGTTTGGGAGTATTTGAAACTATAATTTTGCTGATTCTTTCCTCAAAAGTTTCGGCGGCGGCAGTTTTGGGTTCAATGTTAGCTTATCGAGGAGTCTATTATTTCTTACCTTTGCTAGTAGCAGCAGGTTTGCTCGGACTTTATGAAATTAGATTTAGATCCGAAAACTTCCGAAAATGAATCAACTATCAAGTCCGTTTAGAGTCTGTTAGACTGAGAACCATAAGTAAAATCTCGTATATTTTGGGAAACTTATGGAGCCAGTATCGCTGACAGCAGCTGCGATCGCAACCTTGGTCATCACCAAAGCTATAGAAAAAACCGTAGAGAAGATAACAGAAGGTACACTGGACAAGCTAAAACTGCTGCGTCAAAAAATTTGGGATAAGTTCAAAGGTAAGCCGAAAGCACAGGAAGCCTTAACAAAAGCTGAACAAGGTTCTAAGGAAGATTTAGATTTAGTGGCTATCCACTTGCAAGTGGAGATGGACACCGACACCCAATTTTGTGAAGAAGTTCAAAGCCTTGCTAAAGAAATTAACCAAGAAATTAATATTGGCAAGGTTCAAGGTAAAAATGTCCAGAATGTTTACGGTGGTCAAGGTTTTCAAAGCAATGATAGTAAAGCTCCTACCTTTCAAGGCGTAGACAATAGCCCCATTACTATCAATTACAATAATCATCCCCCTGATTGACTACAGTCGCTCGAACGGGAACGGGTAAAGTTAAATCCCCCTACTGGAATACCGCAAAATTTGCCCCTGAGTGGGGTGGTGGAGTTTGTCGGGCGTGAGGAAGAATTGCAAAACCTCCACCAACTTTTACAGGATAATAAACAAGTAGCCATTGCTGCTATTTCTGGCATGGGTGGAGTTGGTAAAACAGAACTCGCCCTGCAATATGCCATCCAGCAACGCCAAACATATAACGGTGGGCTTTGCTGGTTGCTACCAAAAACTGGGGATGTGGGCATTCAAGTTGTGCAGTTTGCCAGAACGCAGCTTGATTTAAAGCCGCCAGAAGATTTTGATATACTCGCCCAAGTGCAATACTGTTGGCGGCGTTGGCGTGAGGGTGATGTGCTGCTAGTGTTGGATGATGTCAGCGACTACGAGCAAGTCAAGCCTTACTTACAGTCGCTACCTTCCCGGTTTAAAGTGTTGATGACTACGCGCCAAAACTTGGGACGCATCGCACAGTTATCTTTGGATGTGCTGCAACTAGAGGCGGTGCTGGAGTTGTTGAGGTCTTTACTCAAAAAAACACCAGAGCGAATTGAGCGAGAATTAGCTATAGCAAATCAGTTGTGTGAGTGGCTGGGATATTTACCTTTGGGTGTGGAATTAGTGGGGCGCTATCTGGCGCGAAAACAGGATTTATCTCTAACAGAAATGTTGCGGCGGTTGGAAAACAAGCAACTAGATGAGCGTTCTCTGTCTAAATCTAAGTCGGAAGCCGACATGACAGCACAACGAGGTGTGTTAGCAGCCTTTGAGTTGAGTTGGCAAGAATTAGAGGACGACGATAAGCAATTGGGTTGTTTATTGAGTTTATTTGCAGCCGCACCCATACCCTGGAACTTGGTGGAACAGTGTTTACCAGAAGAAGATGCGGAAGATTTAGAAGAAATTAGAGACGATAGCTTGCTGAATCTACATTTACTCCAGCGCAAAGGTGAGGGAGTTTATCAATTGCATCCACTGTTGCGGCAGTTTTTCCAATATAAATGTACAGATTTAGAAAAGGCTGAGGAACTTAAGCGATCGCTTTGCAAAGTAATGGTAGCAGTTGCTAAAGATATTCCTTACTCACCTACCCTTGAGCAAATCACCGATGTCACCCCCGCCACACCTCATTTAGCAGAAGTAGCCAACAATCTCATTCAATATATAACCGATGAAGATTTACCTTGGGTATTCGTTGGCAACGCTCGATTTTACAATGGTCAAGGTTTATATAACCAAGCTTTACCTT
>NZ_CAXTNP010000215.1:0-14084 GCF_964245575.1 uncultured Nostoc sp.
AGTTGAAGCAATTCTAAAATTAGGAAAATATTTGTCAGTATTATTGATGAAGTATTTAACGGTTACACATTATTCAAGGATGTGATCTAAATGACTAAACCGAAAACAACCCGTAAATCTGTTCATGATCGCATCCTAAGTACAGCATCAAGCTTGTTTTATCGAGAAGGAATTCGCAATGTAGGTATTGACAGAATCGTTGCAGAATCTGGCGTTGCAAAAATGTCACTATACAATCATTTCAAGTCAAAGGATGCATTGATTGAAGCGTGGCTGCGACAACAGGATGAACAATGGTGTGAATGGCTCAAAACCACGATTGAGGAACGAGCTTCTAACCCATCCCAACAACTATTGGCAATATTTGATGCCCTGCGGGAATGGTTTGAGGGCCCAGATTTCCGAGGTTGTGCATTCATTAATGCTTCAGTGGAACTAGCCAATGCTGATCATCCTGGACATCGAGTGGCATTAGAGCATCAACAATCAATCTATCATTACATCAAGAGCCTAGCTCAAGCAGCAGAAGTTTCATCACCGGAACAGTTAGCCAGGCAACTGCTTCTCATCGTACAAGGTGCGATCGTGGTTGCGATGATGGAAGGAAGTTGGTCAACTGCTTCACAGGCGAAAAAAGTTGCGGCAACCCTAATCCAGACTGCATCAAAATCCGGCGTTACCGAAACAGTGCTGAGTGTTGAGTAAAAAAGTCTATTATACTATTATATGATTTAATGTAAAAAATCACACTGCAACCAAGTTCGGAGCAGTCAGGGATGAGAATTCATTACTTACAACATGTGCCATTTGAAGGACTTGCTAGTATTGAACACTGGTTAACGAAGAAAGATTATATTCTCTCCGTAACTAAGTTTTATAACGGTGACTGTTTACCATCTGTTGATGACCTAGATTGGTTAATAGTAATGGGTGGGACGATGAATATTTATGAGGATGATAAGTATCCTTGGTTGACTTTAGAAAAACATTTTATTGAAGAAGCAATTAAAAAGAATAAAATAGTTATTGGTATTTGTCTTGGTTCGCAGCTAATCGCTGATGTTTTAGGTTCCAAGGTTTACAAAGGTCAGGAAAAAGAAATAGGTTGGTATCCGATTCAAATGACAACAGAAGCACAAAATTCTGCTGTTTTTGCTTCATTCCTTGCAACTTTTACTGTGTTTCATTGGCATGGTGATACTTTTGACATACCACTGGGTGCTGTACGACTAGCCTCTAGCAAAGTATGTGCAAATCAAGCTTTCATTTATGAAGATAGAGTATTAGGTTTACAATTTCACCTAGAATCAACTCAAGACAGTGTTCGACAACTTATTGAAAATTGCACCTCGGAATTAGTGACAGGTAAATATATTCAGAAACCTGAAGAAATGTTGGCACGGGATGATGATTTTAGTAATCTAAACACTGCGATGCACAAAATATTAGATTATTTTGCAACTTTTACAAAATAATCTAATATTTATCACGCAATAAAGCTGCCCATCTTTAAGCGATCGCTCTACCTACCACTTCGCTACAATTCTTTTGAGCCAATCATTATATTGCTGTTTTTGCATAGAGTAATATCTATAAAATATTTATAGGAAAATGATATGACAAATAGCAAAACTGAAAAAATGGGCAAATTAACTACCACAATCACTATTACTAACCAAATTGACCAAACTCTCCCAGAAAGAGGATTTATTCCCACAGAACAAATACGCTCAATTACTTTACATAATGTTTTAGTTGACACAGGTGCAACAAGGTTGTACTTGCCTAAAAATATTATTCTTGATTTGGGATTGCCTCTGCAAGGAGAAGTAGATGTAAAAATAGCTACATGAGTACAAAAAGCTCGGGTTTTTAAAATGTTGAATTTTTCAGTTGAGGGAAGAGAAGGGACATTCAATTGTATTGAATTAGCAGAAGGTTCAGATCCGTTATTGGGATTAATACCTTTAGAAGATTTAGGATTAGAACCCGATTTACAAAATCAGAAATTGCGAGTTTTGCCAATGGAAGGAAAAGATACTTATTTAATGGTTTTGTAATGGAAATCGTACAGAGTACCAGTAACGCCTTCTAGTTGTTTTGTTTAGTGATTTTAGCAATAGACATTATCATTCTTGTAATAATTATCCCAAATGGATTTTATAACAGCCTATTACTCAGCCAAGAAGTTATAATATCAATCAAATATTGGACTTTAGGCAATAATGCCAAATGCTAGCGTGGCGAGTTTACTAGAGCAAGGACACAACCAACTTGATCGGGGAGAGTACCAAGCAGCTTTACAGATTTTTCAGCAAGCTGCTGTACTGGAACCGCAAAACCCCCAAGTGCTATCCACCTGCTGATTCATGCGATCGCCCTTAGCTCCGTGACACAAAAAGACGCGCTATTTCACAGGCAAAATTGGGCAGCAACGGCGACGTAATCACATCATCAACCAGCAACCTAGTCACCTGTTTTAACTGAGCATTGTCTCGTCGATAGACTTCAATTTGTTGAGCAATGCGATCAACAATCCAATACTCCTGCACTCCCTGAACTGAATACAGTTTCAACTTGGCTAAAATGCCTCGCTCAAATCTTCGATGTTTCAGCACATTAGAGTAACAGAGAGTAAGAGTTGAGAATAGCTGATTTTTAAATTTTGTATCTCAATTGAGCAACGCCATTTTTTCTAAACAAAATGTGCATCTGCCGCATTGAATGCTAGTTTAATCATTTGATGGGGATATACATTGCCGGATATATGATTCCGAGGCACTCTGGCGATTAAAGTTTGTTCTCCCACCTTAACCCAAATACTACAAATCCCAATACCATTTAAAACCCGTTCTATTAGCCCTTCAATAATTACTGACCAAGGTTTATGCAATATTGAAGAACTTACATCGTAAACATTAAAAGTATCGCCAGATAAACAACATGTAGTAATTGGCTTTGTGATTTCCCCAGGATATAAAAACTCTATCCCGTTTGCAAGTTTGATAAAACTTCCACGGCTACTCCGTTCTACCCAACACGGAATAATATTATCTATCCCTACCAATCTTGCAAGCTGTTCGTTAGCTGGTCGGCGGATGATGGTTTCCAAGTTATCATCCTGGACAATACAGCCGTCAAATAAAGCGATCGCTCTATTAGCAAAATGCAGTATATCTGTAAAATTATGACTGACTAATATGACTGCCGATCCCCTAGCTTGGGCTAATTGTCTAATTTTCTCGATCATCTCGGCACGTATGCCCACATCTAAAGAAGCAGAAGGCTCATCCAAAAGCAGCAATTCCGAATCAGCAACTAAACCGCAGGCAATAGAAACCCGTTTGGCTTCACCACCAGACAAAGAACGAGCTGACTGATTTGCCAGGTGTTCGCAGCCAAAAGTTGTAAGTGCAGTATGTACCCTTTGCTTTATCTTGTGTGTTGGTGTTCCGCGAAACTTTAATACCTTGGCAACATTATTAAAAACAGTGTCGTCCAGTAATAAGGTTTCCTGAAATACCAAAGCCGAACGACGACGCAACAATGTTTTATTGGTATTGCGGACATCGTGTCCAAATAATTGCATCTCACCACGGTAAGGTTGCAAGAGATTGATTGTTCTTAACAAAGTGCTTTTACCAGCGCCATTGGGCCCAAGCACAGCGACCAGTTCTCCTGGACGGACTGCAAAATTTTCAATTGACAGGATATTTTTACGTGTTTTGCTATCGACGCTAACCTGTCGCATATTCAGGACATACTCGTTAGTACTCATAGAATTTTCTTGTCATGCTGTAGGATAGTCAGCAACACGATAACGGTGTATGTGATCAGGAGTAGAATGTATGCGATCGCCATCGCCACATCGTAATTTCCTTTCCCTACTTCCATAACGATCGCTGTAGTCAGGACTCTTGTCTGCCCTTTGATATTGCCGCCTACCATCATGGATGCACCAACTTCCGAGATGACGCGACCAAAACCAGCCATGATTGCAGCCATTAACCCTAACCGTGCTTCCTTGATTAACAACCAGTTGACTTGCCACTGTGTCGCCCCCATTGATAGCAGTTGCCAGCGTAGTTTCGGATTAATACTGATAATTGCCGCAAAACTGAAGCCAGCTACAATTGGAAAAGCAATAATGGCTTCGGCTAGGATCATAGCTGTGGGTGTGTACATCAAATCACTATCTCCTAACGGCCCAGACCGCCACAAAAACAGACTGACGAATAAACCGACTACAACTGGCGGTAATCCCATGCCAAAGTTAATCAAACTAGTTAGAGTTTGCTTGCCGACAAAATCCACTAATGCTAGCCATAATCCTAATGGTAGTCCCAGCAAAACGCTAATGGCTGTAGCTGTTCCAGATACAAACAATGTCATCGTCATGACTTGGAAAATGTCACTATCGCCACTGGTTAATAGCTCAAGAGCTTTGAAAGCTCCTTCGATGATTGTATTCACAAATACAAATCTCTTAAAAAACTGGAAAATAATGGTGAATATGCAGTAGAGCAACCCTTGATGATCTTATACTCAATTTTTTCTAAAAGCCGTAATCTTTCTCCGTTTTACCGGCATCAACATAAAATAGCGGTTGTTTGAACTCTTTTTTCCCGTGGGCTGCAATCAGTGTCTGTCCTTCAGGAGATAAGACATAATTAATAAACGCTTTAGCTCCTGCACTATTCACCCTGGGGAATTTCTGAGAATTTACTTCCATGACATGGTAGAGATTTAAGAGTTTCTTATCTCCTTGCACCAGTACTGGCAAAGACAGATTTTTCTTTTGAAATATATAGGTTGCTCGATCTGCTAAGGTATATCCCAGTTTTTGATTAGCGACTTGCAAAGTTTGCCCCATTCCTGAACCTGTTTGCTGATACCAACTGCCAGAGGGTGTGACTTTTGCCTGTTGCCATAAATCTTTCTCTAGCTTATTAGTACCTGAGTCATCACCCCGCGATATAAACAAGGCTTGATTTTTAGCAATCAGGGAGAATGCTTCTACAGCACTCTTTTTCCCTCGAATTTTTGCCTTATCAGTATCTGGGCCGACGATTACAAAGTCATTGTGCATTACTAAGTGCCGATTAGTTACTGCACCACCTGCCAAAACTTTGCGTTCGGCTTTCGGTGAATTGACGAACAGTGCGTCAACTTCACCCTTTTCAGCTAATGCTAAAGCTTGTCCAGTGCCGACTGCAACCTTTTTTAAGGTATATCCTGTTTTCTTTTCAATCGCTGGAACCAAATCATCTAGCAGCCCACTGTCCTCAATGCTCGTTGTCATTGCCACGATTACATTTTTATTTGCTGGGGACTGGGCAATAGCTGGGTTTTGCTTGACCAGTATATCACTCGCTTCAGCACTCAGAATTACCAAGAAACAAGCCAAACATGCAATGAAAATTCTCCGAATCATGAAACCTCCAGGAATATATAATTTATGTCATGCTGTAGGATAGTCAGCAACACGATAATGGTGTATGTAATCAGGAGTAGAATGTATGCGATCGCCATCGCCACATCGTAATTTCCTTTCCCTACTTCCATAACAAGCGCTGTAGTCAGAACTCTTGTCTGCCCATAAGGATGAAAAATTGTAAAATAATGGTGAAATATGCAGTTGAGCAACCCTTGACGAGCTGATCACGGCAAACGCATCAAGAAATGCTGATTTTTTTGTTGGTTCTTAACCTTGGTTGCGATCAAGAGTAATTTAGATGCGTTTACCCTGATGAACTGATGCTCAAGTTTCTTTAAAAGCCGTAATCTTTCTCTGTTTTACCGCTATCTGGATAAAATAGCTGTTGTCCGAACTGTTTTTGCCCGTGGGCTGCAATCACTGTCTGTCCTTCAGCAGATAAGACATAATTAATAAACGCTATAGCTCCTGCACTATTCACTTTCGGGAATTTCAGAGGATTCACCTGCATGACATGGTACAAATTCAACAGTTTCTTGTCTCCTTGCACCAGTATTGGTAAAGACAAGTTTTTCTGCTGAAATATATATGTCGCCCGATCTGCTAAGGTATATCCCCGTTTTTGATTAGCAACTTGCAAAGTTTCTGCCATTCCTAAACCTGTTTGCTGATACCAACTGCCAGATGGTTTAATATTAGCCTGTTGCCATAAATCTTTTTCTAGTTTGTTAGTACCTGAGTCATCACCCCGCGATATAAACAATGCTTTGTTTTTAGCAATCAAAGAGAATGCTTCTACAGCATTCTTTTTTCCTCGGATATTTGCCTTATCTGTATCTGGGCCGACAATCACAAAATCATTGTGCATTACCAAGTGCCGATTAGTTACCGCACCATCTGCCAAAACTTGGCGTTCAGCTTTAGGCGAGTTGACAAATACGGCATCAACTTCACCTTTTTCAGCTAGAGCCAAAGCCTGTCCAGTGCCGACAGAAATGCTTTTGAGCTTATATCCTGTTTTCTTTTCAATCGCCGGAACTAAATCATCTAGCAGCCCACTGTCCTGAATGCTGGTTGTCATCCCCACAATCAAATTTTTACTCGTTGGAGACTGTGCAATAGCTGGGTTTTGCTTACCCAGCATATCACTAGCTTCAGCACTCAGAATCGCCAAGCAACATGCCAAAAATGCAATGAAAATTCTCCGAATCATAGAACCTCTGGAAATATAAGATTTACGCATTGACAGAGTAATAAGGTGTTACGCAAAAACACATTGAGACAGCACAGGAGCGATGCCTACGGCAACCCTAAGAGCGATCGCAATTTTTTCCTTAACGTTGAAAGCTATACCTACGGCTTGTTCGCCATTTTGCAAGATGGTGTCGTTAATCTAAATAGCATTGTTGTTCATAATAAAGTGATGATTCTGTGACTCTAAATATTTGCTACAACTTCCCCAGTCTTGCTGATGTTATAACCGCCGAGAATTTGTAATTGCGATCGCACTAGCTGATGTCCTAAGATATTGATAAACTGCTGTACTGGTGCTTCTTCCAAGTATTCCTTGAGAATCACCAAGTCGTATCGCGCACTATGAAGGGGAATAAATCCCAAACCAAAGGTAGCAGCTATAGATGCTGTACTGATACCTGCATTAGCAACTCCTGAGACTATAGATAAAGCAACATCTTGATGGTTGTGAACGATATGGTTAAATCTTTTCACAGCCTCCAATGGCACTCCTTCTTCTTGGAGTTTCCGTTCTAAAAGCATCCGATTAGCAGAACCCACTTCATGAGTGACAACAGTTGCTCCAAATTCTACTAAGTCGGAAACTGTTTTAACTCCCATTGGGTTTTTTGGTGGAACTAACAATCCCTCTTCCCAAACCCCAAGAGTAATCAAGACAGCACTCTTATCTGTTAAGGCTTCTCGCACAAAGGGAATGTTATGTTCCCCAGTTTGGGGATCGTATAAGTGCATCCCTGCAATGTGAACTTCACCTCGGCATAGACTACGCAATGCAGCCTTGCTATGGGCGAAACGATAATGAACTCGCAGTTGCGGATGCCAGCGTTCAGTTGCTCTTGCTAAGAGGGAAAGCACAGGTGTACAACCAGCAATCACAACTGTGTTGTGCAATTTGTCCATATCATCCAGAAGCCGAACCTGGACTTTATTTGTACCTGTCTGGCTCTGTGCCTCACCCTCAGCCCTTAGAGGTGATGCTCCTATGTCGCTACCGCTTGCGCTAACGCCACTCCCGACAATGGGGTGGCTCACAGCAACTACCTCACCATCTGATGGAATCATTTCGATGCGAAAAGCATCTCTGGCTAATAGGGGATAAGCTATCCATCGATCCCTAATCCGCGCTAGAATAACTTGTGATTGCTGGTTGTTAGGGGTCGAATCGGCAAGAATCGCCTCAACTTTGGGTAAATCCTCCTCTCCTAGAGAGAATAAGTCCTCAACTTGGCAACCAAGTGCTTTAGCTAAACGCAAGGAAACAGCAACAGAAGGAGTACATTGTCCCGTTTCCACAGCACCAATAGTCTGACGGGTTACGCCAGCTATATTAGCTAATTCTTGCTGACTTATGCCCAGACGATTCCTAATTGCCTTCAGGTTATTGCAAATATTCATATCCTGCTTTATGAGGCTGTATCTATCTGTTACAAAAAGCCGTAGCGGACACATTTAATCTGACTTGAAAAAGGGTGTAGGGGAGTAGGGTAAAGCCAGATTTTCATGACTGACGGTGAAATTTTTGATGATTGACTGCCGAAGTAATAGCAAGGTCTTTTATAGAACTCCTATTTGATTTTTGAAACAATTCACACACCATTATTTTTTCTTCCCCGTTCCCTATCTCTATAAGTGATTCACCGAATCAAATCGAATTGCTATAGTGTGTGCCTTTTCTGCTGGAAGTTCTGTTAATGCTTTTGTAATCTTGCATACCATAGATATTGTCAAAATACTTGCCAGATTTTTGTTTTTGCAGGAAGTCAAGTAATTTCAGACTTTTTGTTAGTTTATTACTGTTTTTTATCTACCCGTAGCAAGCATACCATACACATCGCTAAAATAATTGCTAAAAAATAAAAAGTTTTTCCTGGGATTTTCTCGTGATAAGTGTATTTATAGCTACATAATTTTTCACATTTTGTAGTAAAGATGAATGATTTGAAGCCTAAATATTTTCGTGCAACGTACCTGTGTCTACATGTTAATCATCAGATTTTTATTAGCGATCGCGTGTTCAGATGGTGTTGCTTAAGTAATAAAATCCGCTCCAAGGTTATGTGTCGATGCAGGTGCACAACGCTTGCAGGCTTGAGGCAAGTGCATAATTCACACTTGGATTCAGCAACGTCCAGACGAAATTTTTATGCAAGTGGTGAATTTAAGGTATCCCTTTTTATGGTTTTCGGATAATGCTACAAAATAGCTACCTGGTTGTAGGCAGAGGACACATTGGTTTAGCAACAGCTGTCTATTTGAGTACTCAAGGATATAGTGTTTACCTTTTCTCTCGGCGTTCTTCCATAGTTGCCCAGACAAAAACCATTCACTCAATTGGATCGGTTTCTCCCGGAAGTTATTTAGTTGCAGCTTGTTCCAATAACATTTATGAGTTGGCGGCACTAAATGGTGGTAAGCTACCACTCAACGTGCTAATCTGTTGTCGCGGTCAAGACATCGAACTCTACGCCAGGATTCTAGCTGAATATGTCAATCCTGAAATGAATATTCTGGTTTTCTGTGCTAGTCGCTTTGCAGGTCGGGTTTTTTGTCAGGTACTCCAGAGACTGGGAATAGCTAAGGAACAGTTGCCTGTTGTGGCTGATGTCAATAATACTCCTTTTGTCAGTCGCAGTAATACGGAGGATCAAGTTAAGATTAGTACGCTTACTAACAAGTTCTTTGTGGCAGCTCAGAACCAAACCATGACAATGCGGATTGTGAGCGCTTACCAAACTGTCTTTAGTAATTTATGCGCTGCTGGCTCGGTTTTAGAAATAAATCTCAATAAAGTTAATGACATTATCCACCTTCCCCTGCTTCTAACTTCATTAGCTAGATGGGAATCTGGTGAGGATTACAACCTTTATCATAACGTTGGCCCTCGTACTGTTGGACTTATTGACGACCTGGATCGCGATCGCATTGCAGTAGGTGAAGCACTGGCAGTGCCCAATTTAATTGATATCAAAAGCCACTATCAAATCACATACGGAACCACCGGATCGTCCCTTTACGAACATATGCAGCAGGTTGGAGCCTACTCCAGTACGACGCTGTATAACCCCCATCACCGCTATTTAGTTGAGGATCTGCCTTATGGCTGTTTTCCCCTACAAGTTTTAGCTCGCCTAGCTGGAGTAGAAACACCATTTCTAGACAGTTGCATCACAATCGCAAATAAGTTCCTTGACATACCTCTGGAGTGGAACGCTGAGTTTCTAGAATTGGATCGGCATCAGCTCATTGACATACTCACTAGGCTTGAGCCACAGGGAAACACTTGACGGTTCACAGCAACTTGCTACTCTTCGTAGTTTTACAATCGCTCTTTGTCCGTTTAAGGTCGTGCTGATGCCCCCATGCCGACCATCTCTGTATTTCTTGCTCAGTCCCGCAATTTAGGCACAAAACTGAACGAAGAAGAGTAAAATTTTCTTCATAGAGTAGATTGAGTCTAGTCGTTGTGAACAAAGTTGCAATAGTCCTGACTTTAATGATAGTTTTGGCTGCTTGTGTTGCTTTAATCAGTGCTAGGATCGTCACGTTTAGTACTGTTGTTTCCCGTATACCCCGTCTGTATGGGGGCATTATCTTGCAAGCCAATGGTTCTACTACTGAAACCATCAAACTCAAAGACGTTAACAATCGCCGCTTAAATACTGAGGTCAAGCTAGAGGTTGGGCGGGGTACTGTTTATCTTGAATTATTGGATGACAAAGGGCAACCTACATCTTCACTGGTAGCAACACCCGGAAAGCCAGCCTTGGGTAAAGGTTATTTAGTCACTGATGTCTCTAGTGCCGTTAAATATAGGATTACTGCAATTGAGGCAGAAAACATTGCGTATTCGCTTACGATAGATGACTCTCGCTAACTAAAAATCGAAGCTAACTTTTAAACTTCATACTGGAAGCTGACTTTTCACGGGATGTGGAAAGGGAAAGATGATTCGCGTATGATATTCGCCGTCTACTGACTTTAAGTCATTGAACTCACGTTTTCTTAATATTGTAGAAATTAGTAGAATTGGCTACCTCATAATCTCGTTGAAGAATTGAAAAGTCATGATGGCTCAAAACAATGGCAATAGCAACATCCATCATACTTTGCGATTCATTCAGTTTCTCTTCCAAATAAATCTGCCAATAAACTTTCACATCACTTTCGAGAATTGGCTTCTCAATTGCTGTAACAACACCGTCCTGCTTGGGATGAATCGAGTAAGCACTGTACTTCCACTCATTCTTGTCCTTGAGAACGATGTCAGGGGAATCACCAATCTGTAATTGGAGATGTAACTCGTTTAAACGTACCCCCTGATATATCTCAAACATTCTCGATACTAGCTCTCCAGGGCTGCGTGCAGCTACTTCCATCAGAATTGGTTCTTCGCTACCTTCTTGTAAGAAGAAATCAATATTGATTACACCATTTTGGGGGTAACCGTGTTCCAAACTTTGTAACGTATCACTTGAGAATTGCCAAAGTTTCTGAAATTCTGGCTCTTCTTCTCTAACAACAATATTGCCGATTTGAGCGCCATAAATAAACTCATCATTCGGTCGATAGTGCTTGCAAGCAGCAAAATAACAAGGTTGACCATTTTTGATGACAACACTTGTATTGTATAGTTGACCTTTAATAAATTCATTTAATTCAAATTCTTCATCTGAATCTACATTGCTGTCACACCAACCTTTCAAATCATCAACAGTATGAATTCTTTTAGTTTTTTCACTTCCGGCTCCCGTAACTAGTTTGATAAAGATGTGATTACCTAGTTCTTTTAGAACAAACCTTAAGTAGGAAACTGGGTCTTTACGGTATTGGTCTTGAGCAAAAGTCAGATACTTTGGCACCCGAATTAGAGAATTTTTCAGGGCAGATTTTAGGTAACTCTTATCGGTAAACTGGTGGATCATGGTTGGGCGATCGCCTACTAAATTTAGAGCTTCACGCAACTGTGCAGCTAACAATACCGAATACTCATCATTGGTAACAATCCGATTGTTATCCAATTTATAATCAGTCTGAATCTGTTGATAGGTTTGGAGCAGATTTTGCAAATTGTAAGGTTCTACAATCTGCACAAGATCCAAGTACTGATACTGGGAGGGTACAACCTTACTAAGTCCTCGTCTACTACAGAGTAAAACCAGATTTCTATTATCCGATTGGATATGCTTAAAATCAGTTTCGTAAGGAAGCATATCATGCAGCACAAAAACAGTCTGCTTATTGCTATCTATCTTACTACTGTCCAAGGCAGCTGGATTTGCCTCCTCATAGAGCATTTTTTGTATCAACTGGAGAATTTCCTGTGAACATCCCCATGACAGAGTTACTCCTGACCCTCCATGTCCATAATTATAAAATACGTGTGTGTTTAAAACCCTTTCCACACAAACATTTTCCTCTGTTAATGGTCGTAAACCAGTCCTAACAGGCTCCTTCTCATCTAGTGGGAGTTCTCTTAATTCCTGTAGAAACTCCAAACAGCCATCATACATCTGTTGGATAATTGGAACCTCAAGAGATAGGTCTGTATTCCATTGGTCTTGCTGCGTTAATCCTCCCAAGACCACCAAATCATCCCCTTTAGGAACTATGTAAACGATGTCTTGCTCATTTGAAGAAGATTCTTCGTGGGAAATACAATGAGCGTCTGTCACAACTTTCCCCAAATTTTTAACCCTGACAAGTGCGCCCCTCAAGGGATACATGGAAGTATCTCCTGTAGTTGCGATCGAACCTAGTCCAGCACAATTAACAATTGCCCTTGCATTAAAACGACGAAGTAATTCTTGTTCATTTTGAACCACATTGACAGTGATTTTTTCCTGGATAATCTCACATCCGATATTCTTTACGTATTGAAGTAACCACTTCATGTAGACATCAGTGTTTGTCATCGGAGCCATGTGTTTATAAGCATCTTTTATACCTCCTTTAAAACTCAAATCAATCGTTTCTTTGACAATCTGTAAGCCTCTTTCAAATCCATCAACCTTATCCTTCAACTCATTCATTTTGCGAAGTTCAGTAGGTCGATTTTCTAAAACATCCTTAAAATAGAAATACGCATCCCTTAAATAAATTCCTGTTTTTTCTGAACCAAACTCTGCGTGTATTTTTTTGAATTTATTATAGGTAGTCATACACCACTCTTTAGAGCGTTCCAGGGATCTAGGAGATCCATGACGACCACAGACTGCTGGTGGCCATTCCCACAATGCACCTGCTACAACAGAGGTTAAATCTGGGGCAAAACGATCTGCAACAATTACAACACCAAAACCTGCCTCTCTCAGACATATAGCAGTTGTCAGACCACTTACTCCCGCCCCAATTACTAAAATATTTACATCATTGTCTAGCAATAGATTACTCATTAAAGATTGTCTCACTTTTTCTCAGTAGAAAACAAATGTATTAGCTTACCCATTAATGATATTAATTCGGGTAATTTTAGGTTGGCGTAGGGTTAAGAAATTCTTAGTATTTGGCATTTAATACGAGTATTACTTAGCAACATTTTTTAGTTAAGAACTAAGCAGTACTAATAATGAAAAAACGAGTAGATAGTTTAAAGGTGTTTTGAAAATTGGTTCGCTTATTTTCAAAACGGTTAGGAAAAATACGAAATGAAAAAATAAGGGTTAAGTGCGTTTATCCCAGATTGCGAACCAACAGGTTTGCGCTTTTGCAGAGCGGACGCTTACGCGATCGCCAGCATTGTGATAGTCGGTTTCAGGCACATAATGCGGTTTTTGTCATAGACTGAGTTGCAATTCATTCTTTATACTCAGCTTGATTGAATTAGAAACTATTGGCAGTAATGCTAGTGTATCAGGAGTTGTGATGAAGCGTTGGTGGTTGTCTGGTGATGTACGACTGTGGCTTTTAGTTAGTCTATCGGGATGCTTGAGTGCTGTTGTGATTCAGCCTGGACGGGCAGAAGTTAAACCAATGGCACAGAAACAGGAAATTCAAAGCCAGGAAAATTTTAAACCTCTGCCCAGCAGAAAAATTCGGCAATTGAATGAAATCTCACGTCCTAGCACTAGCGCCCAAATGCTAGTGCAGTCGTCAGTACCAAATAACCGTTCTTCTTAAGGAAGTTCAGTTATACTAGTTACTGGAGTTAAAGCCAATCCCACTGATAAAGGTGTGAAGATAATTTTAGAGACAACTGTTGGAACTCAACTGCAAGTGACAAATCGCAGTACGGGTAATAATTTTATCGTTGATGTATCTGGTGGGCAGTTACGTTTGGCTGATGGCAATGCTTTTACATTTCGCTCTCAAAAACCACTTGAGGGAATTTTCGGGACTTTGACCAGAAGATTGAAGTAAATTGACAAGTGAGATGTTACGAGGGTAGAAGGCGATC
>NZ_CAXTNP010000216.1:0-14015 GCF_964245575.1 uncultured Nostoc sp.
TCCCCACTCCCCACTCCCCACATTTATGTCTAATGAGATTACGATTCAGGTAAATGGGGAAACCCATAGCTGTTCGTTTCAAACTTCTTTACCTGACTTACTCCAAGAGTTGGGTTTTAACCCCCGCTTGGTGGCTGTAGAGTATAACGGCGAAATTTTACACCGCCAGTTTTGGGAGCAAACAAAAGTGCAACCAGGCGATCGCTTAGAAGTGGTAACTATTGTTGGTGGTGGTTAGTTGATTTGAGCCAGCAAGCCCAAATCTTTCAGGCTGCGTCGTGTAATCTCGATGCGGGCGGGTGCATCCTCTGCTTTATCCATATCAAGGGTTGTTGCAAAAAAATAAACATTTTTATTTTCCTCTAAATAACCCACGAACCAACCAACGTTTGGTTTGGTACTCGTTAACCATCCCGTCTTTCCCCGCAGTGTGTAGTCTGGAGTTTGTTCGCGTACCATAATATCTTTGACAAGATTTATTGTCCGTTGAGAGAAAGGCAAATCGCCTTGATACAACCGTTGCAAAAACTTAATTTGCTCTTTGGGTATAATTTGTAATAGCTGCTGTTGTAGCCAAAAACGATCAATGTCTGCGGCGGTGCCAATTTGACGGTTCCCGTAACCTACTTTGTTAATAAATTGCTGCATCCGTTCATATCCAGTTCTACGTGCTAATACTTGATAGAACCAAACAGTTGAATCTTTAAAGGCTTGACGCAAATTCGTATCATGATTCCAGGCATCAATTTCTCGGTGAATTCCATCCCAAGTTAGAACCGCCACATCATCAGGAACTACACTTATTTCTAAAGCTACCAGCGCGTTGAAAATTTTGAATGTTGAAGCCGGAGCGATTGCAGTTGCATTACGTTGAGGATTGTGTTCATAGAAGCGGTTATTTTTTGAGTCGTAAATCAAGATTGAGCCTTCACGCCCGAATTCTTGAAAGTGCCGCCCCAAATTTGGTGTTTTAACAGCGAGTATTGCTGGACGTTCAGATAGGATTGAAGCAGGTTGAGCCAGAACATACATTGCTCCAAAGGTAATTACATTTAATACAGTAATACATCCAATGACTGTGAAGACAAGAGATTGCATTCGGCGATTTGTGTAACGCCGAAGGAATCGCTCTATGCGAAACCAGATATTTTTCATTGCACATTTAATCGGATCACAAGCGGGATTTTACACTGCAATCTTGCTTATTTACAGCTATTTGTTAGAAGAATGAGATAAGTAAGATGATGAGAATAATTCAATCTATATTAACTAATGTAAAAAAGATTGAAATTAGTTTTTAGTGAGGGTTTTAGCCCTCACTACAAACCTTTAATTATCTACGCCGTCCTATTTACACGGTAGGGGCGCACATCTGTGCGCCCCTACTGGATGTGCATTTATTTTACAAAACTGCGTTTCACCCCTCTGATTTGTAAAGCGACCGATGAAGGGTTCTACGCTTGGCTACTTCTTTACCTTTGCGGCCAAGCTGCTCACGTAGTTGCTGATCTTTGCACAACCGATTGAAAGCTTGAAACACTTCATAACCAGAATTGGGATTAACCAGTATCCCATTCTCTTCATGCTGAACTGTATCTAAAACACCGCCTAAGCGAGGGGCAATTACAGGCTTACCGAAGTAACTTGCTTCTAAATAAACCATACCAAAACCCTCCATGCTATTAGGTTTAGTATCCGATAAAGTCAGCATGGCAAATATGTCGCAAGCTGCATAATAACCTGCTAATTCTCCCTCAGGCACATATCCAGCAAAGTGTACACGCTTATCTACTCGCAAACGATGCGTTAGAGATTTCAGTTCCGACTCACTTGGGCCTTGACCGCAGAGTATATAGTGGACATCAACCCCAAAAGTTAGCAGTATTGGGATATTATCAATTACTCGGTCGAAACCTTTATGTTTTACTAGCCTGCCAATGGAGAGAATAACTATTGCTGATTCGGGAATGTTGTACGCCTGACGCACGCGAACACGTAAATCGTCAAGGCTACTGGGACTCGCTACATTATTACCAAATTTTTCTGGTCTAATTACTGGGTTAATAACATGTGTAGGAGTATCTAATCGGAAAGCAGTTCTGAGGTAATCTCTTGTATAAGAACTGTTACAAACAATGCCTTCGGCGCGTTTGAGTGTTAATTTAAATAGCGATCGCAGCACGGGATTGTGTAAAGTACAATGAAGATCATTACCGTGCAGATAGATAAAAAAGCGAATCGGTAGAAAATAACTCAATAGCAACAGCGAAGGGAAATCATAGCCGTGGCCCCACTCTATATAACGGTAGTGATAGCGAAAATAAAGTCTGATTGCTAGGACAAATGAACAGACGATATTCACCAAAGGCTTCAGGACACTTCCCACAAAGCCACTATGCCAGTATCTAGGATAAAACCAGCGATACACGGGAAACTGTTGACCTTGATCAAATACTTTGTCTCCTGAGCAACTAGCCGCCAGTACAATTACTCGTTCTGGATCTTGGAGACAGCGATTATAGATATATTCCCCAATTACAGCTTCTTTCGGCAGGAAAATCCGGGATATGACTAAGATATCTGGGTATGCAGCTTTGTCTCTGATTTCGGCTGTTAGTTGAGAAATATGTTCCATAATAAAGCTGATAACTTTACTTCAAATAATTTTTAATTTATTTACAATTAGGATTATTTTCAAAGCCTTAATTCTTATTTTATTTCTTTTAAAACGAATGTGGTAGACCAATTTGCAGCCGATTTTACAAAATTAGGCAGGAAGATTGTTTTTTATTGTGTTGATTTTATTTTTGCTACAAATTTATCACTACTTAAGAATTTCTGTGCATGATGAACAATAAATTAGGACTTACGCAAAACTAAACTACACGCGGTAGGGGCAATACCCTGCCTTAAGCCGCTTTGCGTCTACATGAATTGCCCTAAGAAGAAAATCACGGTTTCGGCTATTGTTTGCGTAAGTCCTGTAAATAAAAGCTAACACTTATAGCCAAATTGCTCAGTAAACAACTGTTGCGAAAATTACGAAGTTTAGCTACGTTCAATAGAATATCCTGAATCCTCTAAGCTGTTGTGCCAAAAGAGCAAAAACTTGGAGAAGTATTTTAGAGCCATCTGGTGTCTGTATCCGGTTACCGATAAGCATCACGGTTACATTGTAATTTTTTTACAAGCGTAAATCCAAATTTACTATTTGTATTAAATAATACTTAAAGCTTAAAAATATCCTCCCACCTTGCGATCAAATAAGTAGGGTGAAGTATTAAAAAATTAGTCAAAATAATCATTAAAAATTAAAAGCATCTGTAGAATTCCAGACTGGAGCCTGAAAGTGCTAGTCCAAAACCTAGCAACAATTGCCCGTAGGCGTAGCCCGCACTTCTCTACAAGACGCTCTTGCTAGCTTGCTTCTTTGAAAAAGAAGGCATTGTTACTTCGACTGCGCCCAACTCGAAGAAGAGGCTTCGCCCTAAGCGTAGCTATGCCGCAGGCTTTACGGCTACGCTGGCTGACAAGCTCAGTACAAGTCAGTGACCATCGTAGACATCGCAACTTTCTGTAATTGTGAACATATCTTAGGGTACGGTTCCCCAGTCGAGAAATCCCCCCTGCGATCGCTGCCTACCCAAGTGAAGACGCGGTAAATTGAATATGTAGCCAATACTAATGTATGCTACGTGAATGCTACAAAGCAAGCTTTTACGGGCTGGCGTTAGCGACAGATTGAAACACTCCTACCAGCATGGGGAGAAATCATAAATAATTCAGTTTTCCAAGCGATAGTATTATGCGTAAAAAACTACAACAAACCATCAAACCACTGTTAAAAAGCTTCTTAGCGCTAGGACTGGTGTTAACTTTAGTTCTTAGCCACGCCGATGGAGCATTAGCGGCCCGCAGTGGGGGTCGAATCGGTGGTGGTTCCTTTAGAGTACCTTCCAGCCGCACCTATACACCGCGCACATACTCACCTCCTGGCGGGGGCGGATACTACCCTGGTGGTGGTTTTGGTGGTGGTTTTGGCTTTCCCTTCCTACTTCCTTTCTGGGGTATTGGGGGAGGATTTGGTGGTCTATTTAGCATCTTAATTTTCTTTGCGATCGCTAATTTCATATTGCAAACTTTCCGCCGCGTCTCTGGCGCTGAAACTACAGAAGCGGATTACAGCAGTAACTCTCCGGTTTCTGTAACTCGTTTGCAAGTAGGTTTGTTAGCTCAAGCCCGTGAATTGCAAAATGAACTCAACCACATTGCTGAAACTGCTGATACTAACACCCCAGAGGGGAGAGCAGAAGTTCTACAAGAAGCTAGCCTAGCTTTACTCCGCCATCCCGAATACTTTGTATATGCAGGTGGTGGCACTCAACAAGCCAGTTTAAATTCAGCTGAAAGTCAGTTCAATCGCCTGTCTCTGGCAGAACGCAGCAAGTTTAGCGAAGAAACTATTTCTAACGTCAACAACCAGCTAAAAGCAGCCCTTGCCAAAGATGCTTTACCTCCGGCTGGTGAACTCGACAACCCCACCCGCCTATTTACCGAAGGCCCTGGAGAATACATTATCGTCACCTTGCTGGCGGCGACACTAGGTAAGTTTGAAATCCCCACAGCGATTAATAGTGCTGATGATTTGCGTCAAGCTTTGCGCCAAATTGGTAGTATACCCAGTGAGAAACTTCTGGCAATTGAAGTTCTTTGGACTCCACAAGCTGAAAATGATACCCTGACATCTGATGATGTACTGGCAAATTATCCTGATTTGAGACTTGTTTAATATTTGACGCTTTACTGCTAAGAAAGAACTTGGCATCTTGGCGCAACAAATAATCTCATGTCCGCCAAATTACCCATAATCAAACAACCCCACCCCGCTCTTCGGGAGGGGAGACAAAGCATTAGCTTTGGCTCTTTAGGGTTCTTCGGGTTTAATAAGCAATCAAGCGAACCTGATATAAGTTAACCTTTGAGGGCAATAATTAGAAAACCGTTTGTCAATGACAAGCGGTTTTTTGTATAACTTAGATATAGCAGCACTTACGCACTGAAAACTGAAACCTAGATCCCCCCTAAAAAGGAAAGAACCCTAAAAGCCGCCTATTTAAGGCTGTTGGGGTATCTCTTATGCGTAAGTTTTATATACTTATATATTTTAAAAAAATTATTCTTAGCCAAGACTTTGGTAATATTATTAAAATGCATTATACGTAAAGTGTTATCTTATGCCTAGTGTTGAAGCCGACGAAAACCGAGAGCATCGCATTAAAACAGAGATCATTGTAGATGCTGAAGATAAAGAAGACCGAGCCATGGGTTGGTACTATTACCTCGAAGAGGCTCTGAATTTTCCCTTTATGGCTAAATGGACTAAGAAGGGACGCAAATCAGGTTCTACCGAGGAGAAACCAGTGGAAGTGCTAGGAATGGCCCCAGATGATGAGTGCTTAAAAGATATGCTTGTAGAAGTGGCTTACATTAATGGTAAGGATGATGATGTATATTCTGCAAAGTTATCTGAAATAGCAGCAATTGATGTTGACAGCGAAACTCAAGAAGCGATCGCAGACTGGCTCTATTGGATTGCCAGAGGATATAAATTTTAAATTCTAGGATAAATATCGAATCACGTGGCAGGGATTACCAGCAGCGACAACATTCTCCGGTATATCTTTGACAACTACACTGCCAGCACCAATGGTTGTGTTATCACCAATAGTGACACCTGGACAAATAATTGCACTGCCACCAATCCAGACATTATTACCAATGTTAATTGGGGCAGTTAATTCTCTCCCAGAAAGACGAATTTCTGGCTCTGTTGGGTGATAAGCAGTATAAATTTGCACGTAAGGAGCGCACAAGACATTTTCACCAATATGAACTGTATTGCAGTCTAAAATTACACAGCCATAGTTCATATAAAATCTGTCGCCAGCGAAAATATTACTGCCATAGTCACAGTGAAAGGGTGGCAAAATTGATATTTTGTCACCGATTTTTCCAAATAATTCTTGCAAAATTTGCTGCCGTTGCTCTTGCTGTTCTTCGGTTGTAGAATTGTAACTTCGCAATAGACGACTAGCTCGCTTATTTTCGGCAGCCAATTCTGGATCATCTGCCAAATATAATTCGCCTGCGAGCATTTTCTGTTTTTCGGTTTTTTCCATGACAGACTTATGTAGCTTCTCGATTGTCTAGGATACACCTTAGTAGCCTCTGTTTTTCTTCGTATAATATGCTTTTTGCTCTAATGTTTGTACAGAGCCATTTCAATTGCAAAATGTAAATCACTTTCAATAAATGGTTTGACTATGTAACTAAAAGGCTTAATACTTAATCACAAATCCTGCGATCTGAAAATATCCAAGTTAAATGCTCATATCATGTCAGGTCAATCAAGCTGAATAATAAATGTTCCTAGTAAAAACTTTAGTCCTGGCTTGGGGGACTGAAGTCCCCACTACAAACTGTTTATTATGGGTGATTTGGCGGACATCATATCATCAGCAGCTCGCGTAATTTTTTAGCTTTTTCAGAACGAGTGAGTGCTGGGGGCAATGGCAGAAAAATTATCTTTGTCAGATACTTCCACACTCCATTGTATTCCCCCTCTTTTTGCTAGCTTATAGATATTGAGAAAAGAACACCTTTTGTGCTTTAGAGATTGGACTTACTTTTAGTCAGTTCAATGCTAATTTTGCCACCAAAGTCTGGAATAGGTGCAGCAGGTTTGCTCAGAATGACTTGGACTTTTGTTACAAGATCGCACTCTTGGAGAATAGAATCTACGATCGTTGTTACCAACTTCTCCAGCAAAGCAAACTTAGACGTTTTGACCAGATGCTGTATCAAGCTAATGACGCTGCGATAATCTAAAGTGTGTTCGATCGCGTCAGTCTTGGCAGCTGTGGAGATATCCAACCATAACCTCACATCCGCCTCAAACCATTGTCCTAGCACCTGTTCTTCTGGCAGGTACCCAGTGTAGCCATAGCAGCGAATTCCCGTTAAATGAATGCAGTCCATAAATGTTTGAGAGCAAATTGTGCATTTTGTAGAAACTGGAGCAAGTTTGCTTGGAGATTTTCTTTCCCACAAACTCGCGTGGCGTGTTGGGTTCCATCACTGCATTTGTGAGGATTGGCTTGCAACCCACCTTTAGGTCAAGCTGCTTTTGAAGTTCCAAGGATCGGCTTCCCTCCCCTGAACTTCTCTTCACCCAACTTTCCCAGATGGATTTTAAATTGATCCCTAAACAAAATCTAAAATTTAAGATTGTTTTATAGCTATGTTTGATTTAATGCCGATCGCTTATAGGAATGTCAATCAACTTTGGGCTTATATTTTAACAGAGACGCTAAAGCGGTTGGGATTGACTTGTGCTATCATTTGTCCGGGATCGCGCTCTACACCCTTAGCGATCGCCTTTGCTCAACAAGCACCTGAGATTGAAGCGATTTCCATTCTTGATGAACGTTCCGCCGCCTTTTTTGCCTTGGGACAAGCTAAAGCAACCGGTCGCCCTGTAGTATTAGTTTGCACCTCTGGTACAGCAGGAGCAAATTTTTATTCCGCAGTCATTGAAGCCTCATATAATCGCGTACCACTTTTGATATTGACTACCGATAGACCGCCAGAATTGCGAAATTGTCACTCTGGGCAAACTGTAGATCAATTGAGATTATATGGAAACTACCCAAATTGGCAAACAGAGTTAGCCTTACCCTCTGCTGATCTGGGAATGCTAGCTTATCTGCGACAAACGGTAATTCATAGCTGGGAAAGAGCGCAAACTCCTACAAAGGGGCCAGTACATTTGAATATTCCCTTTCGCGATCCCTTAGCACCTGTTCCTGATGGAACCGACTTGAGTTATTTACAGTCCCAGTTCCACCCAGAAGACTTTTTCGCAGGAATAGCAAACACCACCCCATTTCCTATTCCCCACTCCCTACTCCCCATTCCCCAACAATGGAAAGAATGCGATCGCGGCATTATTATCGCAGGTGTTGCCCAACCGTCGCAACCACAGGAATATTGTAGAGCGATCGCGCAACTTTCCCAAACTCTCAAATGGCCTGTGCTAGCAGAGGGACTCTCCCCAGTCAGAAATTATGCCGAACTCAACCCTTATTTGATTTCCACATACGACCTGATTTTGCGAAATCAGCAACTAGCAAAGCAGCTAGCACCCGAAATAGTGATTCAGGTAGGAGAAATGCCTACAAGTAAAGAACTGCGTACCTGGATAGATGCAACCCAACCGCGACGCTGGGTAATTGACAAGAGTGACCAAAACCTCGACCCTTTGCACGGGAGGACGACGCATTTACGGATATCTGTAGAAGACATAAAGGTAGAGGAGAGAAATTTATCTTTCTCCTCAGACTATGTGTATAAATGGTGTGATGCGGAAGCTAAAGTCAGGTTAGTTGTTGACCAGACGATGGGGAAAATAGATGAAATAATTGAGAGTAAAGCAGCCTGGTTAATTTCTCAGATTTTACCGCCAGGAACGCCACTGTTTATTGCCAATAGTATGCCTGTGCGGGATGTGGAATATTTCTGGAAACCGAATAATTTAGGAGTGCGATCGCACTTTAACCGGGGTGCAAATGGCATTGATGGCACATTATCCACTGCTTTAGGAATTGCCCATCGCCAGCAAAGTAGTGTGATGTTAACGGGAGATTTAGCGCTGTTGCATGACACCAATGGTTTTTTAATCCGCAATAAGTTTGTGGGACATTTGACGATTGTGTTAATCAATAACAATGGCGGTGGAATTTTTGAAATGTTACCTATTGCCAAATTTGACCCACCATTTGAAGAGTTTTTTGGAACTCCCCAGGATATTGATTTTGCTCAGTTGTGTGCTACTTATAATGTGCAACATGAATTGATTACTTCATGGGAGCAGTTGCAGCAGAGATTAGACCCGCTCCCAGCTACAGGAATTCGGGTTTTAGAGTTGCAGACAAATCGCAAAAATGATGCCAAGTGGCGACAGGAAAATTTATGTAAGTTTGGAGTGGATATTTAGTGAAATGCTTTAGACGCACTCGCACTACTCAAATTATCGAAGAAATGTTTTCAAATATTCATAGTATTTTGAATCTTCATTTTCAAAAATAGCCTTGCCTTCTATAATATAAGCCCTAGCTAGCTCATCTTGAGCACGCTCAAAATTTCCTAGTTCCAATTGAGCTTGTCCTAGTTTTAGATGAATATAGGGATTTCCAATTGCATCTGGACAATACATAGCTTTTTGAAGTGCATGACGTGCGTTTTCATAGTCACCCATGAAGAAATATGATTAGCCAATAGCAGTCAATAACCAAGTTGATGCTATATAGACTTCAAATGGTTCGGGTATCAAATCAAAAGCTTGATGATAGCTTTCAATCGCTTTTACAAATTATTTTTGCTCTGTATAAGCATCTCCTAGCTTAGACAGTTGCAATATTCTAGAGTAAGTATTATCGTCGATATTAGGATAAGATTTTTGGCTATCTTTTGATGAGTTCATCAATTTTACCGTTGTTGCTTGTCTATTCTTAGTTGGCTCATTTTCTCTGGTTTATTAATTTATATAAAATAAACTAGCTGAACAAATATTGTTTGTAAAAAGACTTGAATCTATATGGATTCTAATCCATAATAAAGTCATGACATGGGAAATTTCATTTCATGATAAATTTTTACCTGAATTCTATGAATTAACAACAGAAGTACAGGACGAAATCCTTGCACACGCCAAATTGCTTGAATCAGAAGGCCCACTACTGCGAAGACCTCATGCTGATACACTTAAAGGCTCTCGACATAAAAATATGAAAGAACTTCGCTTTTATGCAGACGATGGTGTATGGCGAGTAGCTTTTGCTTTCGATCCAGAGAAGAAAGCAATATTACTTATAGCTGGAAACAAAGCAGGGATAAGTGAAAAAAGATTTTACAAGCAACTGATTGCAAAAGCAGATGCTCGATATGACTCTCATCTTGATGAACTGAAAGAAAAAGGAGAATAAAGTTATGGCAACAAAACTGAGTGATGTAATGGAAAAACTCCCACCATCACGTCGAGCAAAAATTGAAGCTCGCGCTCAAGAGCTTATTGCTGAAAATATGACACTTCAAGACATTAGAAAAGCCAGAAAGTTAACTCAGGAATCTATGGCAGAACTATTAGGGATTCGTCAAGATAGTGTCTCTAGGATGGAAAAACGTGCTGATCTCCTTATTTCTACATTGCGTAGTTATGTAAAGGCTATGGGAGGAGAGCTAAAACTTGTAGCAGAATTTCCTGATAGACCTCCTGTGATTATTTCTGCACTAGGAGAATTAGATGATCAAGCTTCTGATATAGAAGTAGAATGAGCGATTGCTCTCCTTTTGTGCGTGAGATTTACCCTTTTGGTTGACCTTGTAACCACCCTTCCAAGTAAGTGATCGCAATCTCAATCCCAACAACGCCAAAGCTAACGCTTCCAACTGTTCTAGCGAGAATGACTGAATTTTGGCTAAAAGTTCCTCAGCAATTTTACCAAATAGTCGTTTTAACAGTGGGAGGACGAGCGATTGCACTTTTTCTTCCACTGCTTCTGATATACCCGCGTGTCTGCAAATGCTTCTTCACTTCGGGAACCTTTATTTGTAGCCATAATTATTTTACGAAGTGCGATCGCTCTTTTCTGTGCGTCTCTGGGTGAAACTTACCCTCTTACTTCACCTTGTAGCCATCCTTCTAAGTCAGCAAGAGTAGAGAAATCCAACAAAGCATCACCTAAAGCTTCCAACTGTTCCACCGATAACCCTTGAATCTGTGACAGAAGCGCATCAGGAATATTACCCAAGCGCCGATTTAATAGTCGTAAAATGATTTTTCTTTCTCCTTCTTCCTTCGCTTCCCGAATAGCCCGTGGTTCTTCCAGATTTAGTCCCAACATCGCTTGAATCTCCTCTCGACTAAGCTTAGAAAACTTGTAGACGATAATCGTCGTTATTAAATCAATTATCGCTTGCTCCGACTGTTGCCGTGCTTGCTCCAGCAAAAACCGCGCCCCTTCCACTGCTTCCGTTTCAGAAGTCACATTTGTCAGCAACATCAAACCCAATCCCAAAGATTGTTGTCGCAAATCCCCCAACTCATCCAGATAAACCCGCCTAACTTGACCACTTTCCAACAAAGCGCGGTGAATCGAAGAGGAAGAAGGTTCAAGACTACGAGAAGCAAAGATTAACACTCCGAACCAGTCATCGTAACGAATCGAGTTGCGGTAGAGAAACAAAAACAACTCACTAAAGAAGCGGTGATATAGGTCTTCGTCCTTCTGAAACTGGACTTCAGCAAAAAAGACGGTTTTGGAAACTGCATTCGCCGGAGGTAAAAACACTCCATCAATCCGAAACGCCGTTTCTTTCACCTCAACTGATTCAAATTGGTAGTTTTCCGCTTCTGGGGGTGGTTCATCTACTAATTCAAACAGCAAGCCGGGAAATTGCTTAAATAATTTGTAGAAGATGGAGTCGCGCCACATTTTTATTCCTCAACACCCAGACAATTACCAGATTGTAAAGGCTTGAGACAACAATTTTAGCGTAGGCGTAGCCCACCGCAGGTATCGCATGTCCCTACGTCCGCGATAAAATATCTTGAAGCAACAGCGCACTCCATACTAATGCAAATTAACTGGCAAACTGCCAAAACCTACGAAGACATTCTGTATCAAAAAACTGATGGCATTGCGAAAATCACCATCAACCGTCCCCATAAACGCAATGCTTTCCGTCCTGAAACAGTCTTTGAACTCTACGACGCTTTCTGTAATGCTCGTGAAGATACTACTATTGGTGTTGTTCTATTTACTGGATATGGGCCACATACTGATGGGAAATATGCCTTCTGTTCTGGTGGCGATCAAAGTGTGCGGGGACATGCGGGTTATGTAGACGATACTGGCATCCCTCGCTTAAATGTGCTGGACTTACAACGCCTGATTCGTTCCATGCCGAAAGTGGTGATTGCTTTAGTAGCTGGATATGCGATCGGTGGTGGACATGTCCTACACTTAATTTGCGACCTTACCATTGCCGCCGATAACGCCATTTTTGGACAGACTGGGCCGAAAGTCGGCAGTTTCGACGGTGGTTTTGGAGCCAGCTATCTCGCCCGCGTTGTGGGACAAAAAAAAGCTAGAGAAATTTGGTTTCTCTGCCGCCAATATGATGCACAACAAGCGTTAGAAATGGGCTTAATTAATTGTGTCGTCCCAGTCGAACAACTAGAAGCGGAAGGTATTCAATGGGCGCAAGAGATTTTAGAAAAAAGTCCGATCGCAATTCGGTGTCTCAAAGCTGCCTTCAACGCTGATTGTGATGGACAAGCTGGTTTACAAGAACTTGCTGGTAATGCCACCCTACTCTATTACATGACAGAAGAGGGGTCTGAGGGCAAACAAGCATTTCTCGAAAAGCGACCACCAGATTTTCGCTCTTTTCCTTGGTTACCTTAGAATTGCAAAAATCGCACCCTTTTGTGAGGTGCGATTTTTGTAGATATCAACGTTTACAGCACTAAAAATCTTAAAAACAAATATTATTTTAAGCAAACTACAAAATCAATTGAGTAATAATGGATGACTAAATAACGACTGCTTTAGTCTTTACCTGTTCAGATACAGAGGCAGCTATTTCCTCTACAGGGGCAAGAGCAGCATTGTCTAAATCTGAAGCTAGAGATTGAGAAGATGTTAAAACTGGGGCTGCATCTGGTAAACTCCAAGCATCTTCCAAGGTTTCCCAAGAAGGTGCAAAAGGTGGAAGCGCCAAGGAGCAAGCCTTCCAAGTTGCTTGAACTGGTGCTCCCAACTGCTGGCACGTTCCGCCACGGCGACCCTCTGGCTGGTAATGACGGCAATATTTACAGGCAGATGCTAAAAATTTAATGGGTTTCATTTGGATTAATCTTTAGTGCCGTTTCCGGCTGAATTTCATTCTTATATTTTGCCTCTATATATAAATACGGTTAAGAGCCAAAAAGTCCTTATTTTATCTATGTTTCAGCGATCCCAAGGAAAAAATAAACTTCATGATATTTTTAGATTCTTGTTATATATTTAAATAATTCTTAGAGTGGTTGCCTATGGCTTTTGGCAAAAACTTATTAGGGATCAAGACTAAAAGCAAAGCTTTTGATTTCTCTAGCCTTTTAACTTCCTCCTTAAGGATAGCTAAAGGCATAGAATTTCAGATAAATGGTCTGCTTGGAATACCACTAGGCATATTTTAGCGGTAAAAAATATATTTTCTCAAGCATCAAAACTATATTTATGTTATGTGCAGCAGCAAGTTACTTTAGGATAAATTCTGCTCAACGAATAATCGCTAAACTATTTTACTTTCGATTTAAAACTGTTTAGCAGCACAGACAGAACAGACTTCCCAGCGCTGGAGTTCGCCGGGTGGGGTGGGAGATTGACACTGGGGACAAAGGGGTAAGCCATGCGCTCGCGATCGCATGATCTTCGTCCAATGCCCAAAAGCAGCATTTACATCCTTGATGGGTGTAACATCAGGGCGGCTAATCTCATCACCAAGGTAACTGGGGTGCTCATGGGGCGAAACCGTTTTTTGCTGTTTTCTCTCCACCGATGGATTCTGCCAGTTAGCAGTAGAGAAGCGAATATCAACCAGAGGTGTTGGCAGGTTTTTATTCAACTTTAAAAGCAGAGATGAGCGGCCAAAAGTCAGGTTTTGCGCCCAAGCAGCACTAGAAGTTGCTACCGACAAAACATGGCGCTGAATTGACAATGGTCGAGTATTTGCAGCAACCACTGAGCCAACAACTTCTGGCCAAAACTTGAGCAGACGTTGAAATGGTTGCTCTTGCCATTTAGCCTGCTTTTCTAAAGCGCCCAAAATATCATTAATTGATTTCAACGACATCATTCAAAGTTAAAAGTGGGGAGTGGGGAAGGTGGGGCCCCCTCTGGGGATAAGGG